>WLWV01000090.1 GCA_012103395.1 Gammaproteobacteria bacterium | reverse complement strand
TGGCTCAACATTCAATACTAAAGCCTGAAAAACCGGCTTTGGCTTCGCTCTCTACGTTCACTCCGCCAAAGCCAATAGCGAAGCTGCAATAGAAAGCTAAATTACAGACCTCAGATTACACTACCAAAACAAGGTGTGAGTCAACGAATGTAGCGGGGATTAAGAAACCTTGAATCACCGATCACCACGATGACTTGTACATGTTCGTTTTTGCACATCTTCGGGGTACATTGGTGCCTTATTTTCTAAACCCGAAGGTTAGATCAGGTTCGGATGACAGGAGATGAGGGCCACTAGCCCACGGTGTTAAACCTCTTTAGGGCTCGCTTAGATCTGGGCTCTGAGCACTTGAGAAGCGCTCAGAATTTATGTGGTCGTTACGATAAAACCAATGAAAATCTATTGAGAAACAAACATTCTTTTCGGCACGATTTTCCGGTCTTCGGATAAAATACCCAAACCTAGAAAGCCACCACTTTGTGAATACATTCTGATCAACTCATTCTCAGGTAGCCCCTGAACTTCAGGTGGCCGAACTGCACGCCCCTGGGTAAGATAAACAGCGAGGTTTTCTGGGATCGTTATCTGGGGAAAATGAATCAACGCTTGATCACTCGGCACTAGCAGAGCCTCACGTTCGCGGGCGGTGGAGAAGGCCTCTAACTCTTCCAATGTTACCGTATTCTCTAGGGTAAATTGCCCTAACCCTGTGCGACGCAATCGAATAACGTGCCCACCACATCCCAACGCCGCTCCGATTTCCGTGGCTAAAGTACGAATATAAAACCCCTTTGAACAAGAGACTGTTAGATCCAGTGTTTGATTATCCCACCGATCTAGGGTCAGACGATAGACCGTCACATCACGTGCTTTTCTTTCAACTTCTATTCCCTGTCTCGCCAACTTGTATAACGGCTGACCGTTTTGTTTCAAGGCAGAAAACATAGGGGGAACTTGGGGATAGCTGCCTCGAAACTGAGGGAGAACCTGATCAAGTTTTCCCTGAGAAATGCCAACAGGTTGCTGATCGATGATTTTTCCTTCAGAGTCTCCGGTATCTGTCGACGTGCCAAGGGAAATGGAGACTTGGTATTCTTTATCACCATTCAGAAAATACGACGCTATTTTTGTCGTTTCACCGAAACACAGTGGCAATACGCCCGTAGCAAGAGGGTCCAGACTCCCGGTATGCCCCGCCTTGTTTGCCTCGAATATGCGCTTGGCTTTTTGCAAGGCATAGTTTGATGACATGCCAGTGGGTTTATCAAGCAACAGCATGCCATTAATCTGCAAGCCCTTACGCCGCCTTCCCTTACTCATAAAAATACTTATTCTGCGTCTTTATTTCTATTTAGCGAAGTGATCAATGCGCTCAGGTCCATACCGCGCTGTATGGTGTCGTCATACTTAAATAAAAGCGTTGGTGTGATCCGTAAACTGACTTGCTGACTTAATGATCTACGCAAAAATCTCGACGCATTGTTCAATAGTTTCTCTATTTGTTCTGATGGGGTTTTCTCATCTGACGAACAAACATAAACCACTGATTGCTTCAGGTCCTTAGTAACGGTGACACTGGTCACTGTTACTGAGTTAATACGACTATCGTTAAGTTCCCTAGCAATAATGGTTGCGAGTTCTCGCTTCAATAACGCACCAACACGCCGGGTACGATCAATTTCATGCATTGGCACTGGTACTTAATGTCGTGAATCCAAATTGAATGGACTTGATCGTAATCATTAATGAAGTGTCAGTCACACTCTAAATTACCTGAGCAGTACTGGTAACTTCAAAGACCTCGATTTGGTCTCCCTCTTTAATGTCATGGTAATTTTTAATTCCAATACCACACTCGTAGCCATTTTTTACTTCCTGAACATCATCCTTAAATCGTCTTAGAGAATCAATGGAACCTTCAAATATCACGATATTGTCACGCAACACACGAACCGGCAGGTTACGTTTCACCACACCCTCAGTGACATAACAACCCGCGATAGAACCAATTTTTGGCGCTTTGAAGACATCCCTAACTTCTACCAGACCAACATGCTCTTCTTTGAGAACCGGAGACAACATTCCACTCATCGCGCTCTTTACCAAATCCACTACATCATAAATTACATTGTAGTAATGGACATCAACACCTTCATTCTCGATTAGCTTTCTCGATGATGCATCGGCTCTCACGTTAAATCCGACAATAGTGGCATTCGAAGCCATTGCAAGATTAACATCGGATTCGTTAATTCCGCCCACCATGCCATGCACCACTTTAATTGCAACTTCATCATTAGAGAGCTTCTCCAATGACTCGCTCAGCGCTTCTACCGAACCCTGAACGTCAGCTTTAACCAATAGATTAAGTGATTTAGTTTCACCCTCTTCCATGCGGTTAAACATGCTTTCAAGTTTCGCTTTCTGTTGCTTCGCCAGCTTAACTTCCTTGAAACGACCTTGTCGATGTAGTGCGACTTCCCGAGCTTTTCGCTCATCACTAACCACAACCAGATCATCACCCGCGACGGGTACACCAGCCAAACCCTGTATTTCAACAGGTGTGGATGGGCCCGCTTGACTAATCGACTTGCCATGGTCATTTAATAGTACTCTGACTCGACCGGATTCCCTACCTGCCAGAATAATGTCGCCCTTTTTCAGAACCCCGTGTTGGACTAGCACCGTGGCAACAGGGCCTCGCCCTTTGTCCAACCTCGCCTCAACCACCAATCCAGATGCATTACCTGTGGCTCTTGCTTTGAGATCCGCAACTTCTGCTTGTAACAGCACAGACTCAAGTAAGCCATCAACGCCTTGCCCTGTTAATGCAGAGACTTCATTCATCATTACATCACCACCCCACTCCTCCGAAATCACATCGTAGTTGGATAGTTCTTGCCTTACACGGCCCGGATCAGCCTGCTCACGGTCCATTTTGTTAATCGCGACGATAATCGGCACACCCGCCGACTTAGCGTGGTTAATCGCTTCAATGGTTTGCGGCTTCACCCCATCATCCGCTGCGACTACTAAAATAACAATGTCAGTTGCTTTGGCCCCACGGGCCCGCATCGCGGAGAATGCTTCGTGTCCCGGTGTATCCAAGAAGCAGATATCCTGCCCCCCGAGGCTAACTCGATAGGCACCAATGTGTTGTGTAATGCCACCCGCTTCGCCCGCAGCCACTTTCGCTTTACGTAAGTAGTCGAGCAGCGATGTTTTTCCGTGATCAACGTGACCCATAACAGTGACAACGGGAGACCGAGGGGTTTCCTCCGCATCTCCAGCCTGTTCAGCCAGCATTGACTCAGGATCCTCGGTATCTGCCGGTTTGGCGGTGTGTCCCATCTCTTCAACCAATAGCGTCGCGGTATCCTGGTCTAGGAGCTGGTTAATTGTGACCATCGAGCCCATTGACATCATCACTTTGATGACTTCGCCGGCCTTAATCGACATAGATAGCGCCAGTTCTCCAACGGTAATGGTTTCCGGTATCATAACTTCATGCACCACTGGTGCAGTTGGCTTCTCGAAACCATGCTGATCAGCAGTCGTGGAGGAAATATTCCCCACTTTTCTTGTCACCGGTCTTCGTGATTTACCTTTCCTTTTCTTCGACGCATGGAGTTCTTCGCGACCCCGAGGACCATCACCTTTGTCCCGCTTACCACGTTTTCCTTTTTTGCCTTGCGCTTTTTGCGATTCTTCCTTCGCATCAGCCTCAGCTTTAGCCTTTGCGTCAGCTTCCGCTTTCAATTTGGCTTCGGCTTCGAGTTTTTCTTTTAGTTCTTTCTCTGCTTGTTTTTCCTTGGCAATAGCAGCGTTCACTTCCTTCTCGACAGCCACTTCCGCCATCGCTTCTGCTTCTTTTTCCAGAAGGGCAAACTGCGCCATCTCCTTTTCTAATAAGGCTTCCTCTTCTTTTTGCGCTTTCTGGCGAGCTTCTTCTTCCATCGCCAGTTTTGCCTTATCTTCCTCAGTGAGAGGTTCTGGGTCTTTGACGGAAACTACCACGTCCTGAGCATCACTGTCCTCGGTGTTTACTTCAGCGGTATCTTCTTCAGTAACATCTGGTGTAGATGTTTGACTTTCAGCTTCTGCGGCGATCGCTTTTTTTGCTTCAGCTGCTTCGGCTTCTGCGGCGGCTTCAGCTAGAATCTGCTCTTCTACCGATGTTGAGGTCGATTCGATTTTTGCGTCAACAAGTTTGGGTTCGCTTGCGGTTGCCGTATCGACAGCGGCTTCTTCAACCGAAGCTGGTTCGACCGCTTTAGTTATTGCTACTTTTTTAGTCTTGCGTTTTTTTACCGATTTGATCTCAGCATCCACCGGCGCCCGCTTTTCAATAGGCTGGGCTTCTACTTTTGCTTTAACCACTTGGGGTTGTTCTAAATCAGAAGGCTTTGAAAACGTTCTGCGCTTCTTTACCTCAACATGCACTTTCCTAGCGGCACCAGTACGAGATGTTTGGGTTATCTCATCCGTGGTTTTCTTCCGCAATGTCATTTTCTGAGTCCCTGGCGATTTTTTCGCAGAATCACCCTTCAGGAATTGCAGTAACTTAATTTTCTCTCCATCTTCAAGCAGGTCATCCTTTGTTTTGCCGCTGATGCCCGCATGCTCAAGCTGATCCAGCAGCTTCTCGATGCTGATGCCGATTTGTTTGGCAAAACTGTTTATTGTTACTTGGGACATATTAAGACCTGTATTTCAAATTACCTGCTTTCAGAAATCACTTTGAATTCTGCCTGGTGCTATGTATTCATAACGTTACTCAATGTCACACAAACCACGGTGCTCGAGCGGTCATAATTAACTCGCTCGCTCTCCCTTTGTCGATGTCGATGATATCCAAAACTTCGTCAACTGCGCATTCGGCCAAATCTTCCATGGTTCTAACGCCGCCACTTGCTAATATTCGGGCAGTGTCTTCATCCATACCTTCCATGTTTAGTAAATCTTCGGCGGGTTCCTTTGCTTCCTGAGAAGCAATGGCCGAGGTTAGCAGATGGTCCTGAGCACGACTACGCAGCTCATCAACCAACTCTTCCTCAAATTCTTCAATTTCAAGAATTTCTTGCTTCGGCACGTAAGCAATTTCTTCAAGCGTGTTAAATCCTTCCTGCGCAAGAATAACGGCGATATTTTCATCAATGTCCAGTAAGGACATGAATTTTTCTACCAACACCTGCTGCTCAGCGTCCTGCTTTTCCGCAGCGTCTTTATCCGTCATGAGATTTAGCTCCCACCCAGTCAATTCAGACGCTAAACGAACGTTTTGCCCACCCCTGCCAATCGCACGGGAAAGGTTTTCTTCGGTCACCACCACGTCCATGCTATCGGTGTCCTCATCAACGTAGATCGATTCAACTTCGGCTGGCGCTAATGCCTGAATCACGAACTCCGCTATGTTCTCGGACCAAACAATGATGTCAACGCGTTCACCGGCGATCTCATTGGACACACTTTGGACTCTGGAACCCCGAATACCCACACATGAACCCACCGGATCAACATTACTGTCATTGGATCGAACAGAAATTTTGGCTCTTGAACCCGGGTCCCTTGCTGCACCTAATATATCGATAATCCCTTCGCCAGCCTCAGGCACCTCCAATTTAAACAATTCAATCAGGAATTGGGGGGATATTCGGGACAGAATAAGTTGAGGTCTCCTTGCTTCTTCATCGATTTCCTTTAACAATGCCCTGATTCGGTCACCGGGGCGAAGTCCTTCGCGAGGAATCATTTCGTTTTTGATCAACACCGCTTCAGCATCACCCAAATCGATAATGGCATTACCACGATCCATCCTTTTAACGGTGCCTGAAACCAGTTGATCCATTTTTTCCCGGTAACGTTCCGCAACCTGATGCCGTTCCGCTTCTCGAACTTTTTGCATGATGACCTGTTTTGCGGCCTGCGCTGCAATTCGACCGAACTCGACCTTTTCCATGGCTTCCTCGATTAAATCATCAACCTCAATATCTTCATCGCTTTCCTGCGCTTCGGAGAGTGAAATCTGACGATCTGGGAACTCCAGTAAATCATCCGCTACCACTTCCCAAACTCGATACGAATCATAGTCACCGGTATCACGATGAATACTAACGCGGGCATCGATATCATCAGCATGCCATTTACGTGTCGCCGTGGCCAAGGCCGCTTCGATCGCTTTAAATATCACTTCTTTATCAAGATCCTTTTCTCTTGACACGACTTCTGCCATTAAAAGGATCTCATTATTAGTAATCGCCATAATTCAATTGATACCAATCTAATTATTAAAAAAAGCCAATTTCAACTGACTTCCAGACTTCACAACTGGCTTGTCATAAACACCCACAAAACCTATGACACGCAATAAAACCTACCCCAAACTAAAATGTGATGGCTAAAGTCTCGTTAAAAAGCGGGCTCTAATCGAGCTGACTCCATACCGTCATATTCGAGTTCATACTCTTGCCCATCGATTTCGATCACGGCGAACCGGTCGTTTGCTTCAATCAAAGCCCCCATGAACCGACGTCGCCCAAGCACGTATCCGTGCATAACCACACGAACTTTTTCTCCAACAAACTGTTGAAAATGCGCTGGTTTTGCCAGTGGCCTATCTATTCCCGGAGAAGAAACTTCGAGAAAGTACTCTTTCTTTAATGGATCCTCTACATCAAGAACAACACTCAACTGTCGACTAACAGTGGCGCAATCATCGACCTGTATTCCGCCTGGGGCATCAATATATATTCTTAAAACCTGGTCGTTGTTCTGAGTCGTCAATTCCAGATGCACAAGCTCATAGCCCAACTCTTCTACCGTTGGTTCAAGCAGCGCTCTCAGTTTTTCCGGACTCGCATTCATTTCTATTCCAGCATTACTCTAACGATTACTCTAGTGCCGACAACTAACAACGCCAGACAATACGTTTCGCACAAAAATCATGCACAAAAAATGGGCCAATGGCCCAAATAAAACTTTTCCAAGCAGGAAAACAAAACCCCGCTTTCAGCGGGGTCCTAGTAAACTAATTCGCAATAACGTAATGACGGGACTAAGATCGCATATCCTGATACATCACATAGTCAACTTACATACATCGTCTCGCTTCAAGAGAACAGCAACCTTTCCGTAGCAAACTCCTTACAAAGGAGCCCCTGCTTTTAAGGATGGCGAGTATACTCTCAGACACGCCCTACTTCAATAGTGAAACGCGGCAAAAGGTAAGTCGGTTCACACTAATTATGGCCTATCGTACTAGCTTCATTTCATCAATGTGCCTAATTCACATTACCACCCGGTGCATGATCCGATGAAGCTTAGGTTACATACATCACTGAAGTTACAATGAAGATTGCGTGGCAAGTCAAGTTGACACAAAAAAACCCATCAAATGAGCTGAAATATACAACTTATTTGATGGGTTTCTTAATTGGTAGCGGGGGCAGGATTTGAACCTACGACCTTCGGGTTATGAGCCCGACGAGCTGCCTGACTGCTCCACCCCGCACCAGAGCGGCGTATTATATATATAAATCCAACTTTGGCAATCGTTTTCTTTAGTCTTTTTAACTTAAGAGCCCCTGCATAAGTCTGGGCGAATTAAGTTGAAAGTCAAAATCGGTTAGGCCAAGGCACAGAGCGCACGTAATAGCACAGCTATTGAGAAATTTTGTAACGAGAAGATCACCCCGATTTTGGACTCAAATTGGCCGGTCATGGTTTGTTCAGAGGCTTCTTTGTAGTGAAACCAATGTAAACCTAGTTTACGAGTGGCCCTTACGTCGCACACTAGTGCCTTTTGCTGAGTCGTCCAATTCATAACCTGCATTGACAATTTGATCACGAAGCTCATCTGCCAATGACCAGTCTTTCTCCTGTCTAGCTACCCGTCTGGACTCAACCAATATGAGAATATTTTCGGGAACCGACTCAACAACGGGTTCCCATTTTGCCAAGTTCAGACCCAGCACTCGATCCATTTCCAACATCGTTGCTTTCTTGGTAGCGGCATCTAAATCGCTTTTCACCATCTCCCAAACTACGGCTAAGCCCGTGGCCGTATTCAGGTCTCGCTCCACTTGTTCAGTAAAACGCTGAATAAAGTGCTGATCAACCGCAGTGGGCTCGCCCCATGAGTAAAACGCTGATCGTAGTCGACCCAAAGCGGTGGACGCACTGTCTAAGCTTTCCCAAGTAAATTTCAGATCACTTCGATAGTGTGCTGTGAGACATAGGTAACGGTACGCTAGAGGATCATATTCTCGATCAATCAGCGTTTGTACCCTTAGAAATTCACCTGATGACTTCGACATTTTGGAGCTGTCAGTTTCAAGAAAATAGCCATGCAACCAAAAATTGGCCAGCGTCGTGCCGTGGCACACTTCAGACTGAGCGATTTCATTGGAGTGATGAACAGGAATATGATCCTTTCCACCGCAATGAATATCAAACTTCTTTCCGAGGTATTTTACCGCCATGGCTGAGCATTCAATGTGCCATCCTGGAAAACCAACCCCCCAGGGGCTGTCCCATTCCATCTGCCGTTTGTCATCTGTCGGGCTAAATTTCCACAATGCAAAGTCGGTGAGACTATGTTTTTCACCAGCATTCACTCGGGCACCTTCTACTAAGCCTTCTTTATCAAGTCGCGCTAAATACCCGTAGCTGTCCAATTTAGAGGTATCGAAATAGACACCGTCAGAGGTTTGATAAGTAAACCCCTTGGCCTCGATTTTTTTGATGTCCGCAATCTGTTCGGCGATGTGATCCGTCGCGCGACACCAAATAGTGGGGGCTAGAATATTCAGCGTATCGAAATCCTGCTTGAATGCTGCAGTAAAACGCTCGGCAATATCCCATGCGGATCCTCCTACTTTTCTTGCACCCTTTTCCATTTTATCTTCACCGGTGTCTGCATCTGAGGTCAGATGGCCAACGTCAGTAATGTTCACGACGTGATCGACATCGAATCCCTTGAACTCAAGTACGCGTCGCAGAATGTCTTCAAACACATAGGTTCGAAGATTACCGATATGAGCGTAATCGTAAACAGTCGGCCCACAAGCATAGATCCCTGCTTTTCCCGGTGTGATCGGTTCGAAGTCGCAAAGGCTTCTTCTGTATGTGTCGTATAGCTTAAGTGTCATCGAAATATGTTTGGTACGTTAACGCTGAGTTCAACTAAACATTGCTGTCACGGCTGTCTCCAAGGCTGGCGATGTTATAGCAATCCTTGTTATATTGCACCCCTCATTCGCCCATAGTGGGCCTATCCATTCGCTCTACCATCATCTCACTGAATCAATGACCATCGCCTTTATCTCCGACCTTCATCTCACTCCACAAAGGCCCGATTCCTCCGCACTTTTTGAGCATTTCTTGGAAACCACTGGGGCCTTGATTGAAGAGTTATACATCCTGGGCGATCTATTCGAGTATTGGATTGGCGACGATGCCGGAGAGCAACTAGGACATCAACGCATTGAAACGGCATTGCAGCGTGCGACCAAAGCCGGGACCAACATCTTTTTCATCCATGGTAACCGGGATTTCCTAATCGGTTCTGATTTTGCCAAGCGAACAGGTTGCCTTATACTGCCAGATCCCAGCGTGATTACACTCGGGGATAGAATCGTTGTATTAAGCCATGGAGATGCGTTGTGCACCGATGACGTCGAACATCAAGCTTCAAGGAATCAAATGCTTTCTTCTAAATGGAAAGGCGCCTTTCTTGATAAGTCGATTAAAGAGCGGATCGACTCCGCTGAGGAAATGCGGCTTCATAGCGAACGAAACAAGCAGCATAAAAGCATGGAGATCATGGATGTGAACCAACAAGAAGTCGAGAAAATGATGAGAGAGCATAACGCTGAAATCATGATTCATGGACATACCCATCGCCCGGGAGTCCACGAATTTGAGGTCGATTCAAAAACTGTGAAACGCTATGTACTGGGAGATTGGTACGAACAAAAAAGTGTATTGACCTATAAAAAGTGTAGAAGTTTAGACCAAATCTGACACCGTATTAAATCAACCCTCGCTTCGCTCGGATTGATTTAATACGGTGTCAGCTCAAGTCTGAACTTCTACATATAAAGACCAGACCTTCCTTTTGAAGAAGTGATTTATCGAGTTTAAGAAACTTCCATTCATATTGATATAAACGTCATTAAGATCAATGAGTCTTTTCGTTCACGTCCGTGACCTCGGACAGATCCAGCTCATTTTGATCCATTTTTTTCGACTCGTCATTTCTTAAATTGTCCACTGACAATAGATATTCTGGCGTTATGTCTCCAGTCACATAGTTACCATCGAAACACGAAGTGTCAAACTCCAGAATATTTGGATTGCACTTCCTCACGGATGCCACTAGATCATCCAGCTCCTGGTAAATCAAGCGATCAGCTCCAATTTGTTCACAAACCTCCTCAGTAGCCCTTCCGTGAGCAACTAACTCTCTGCTGGAAGGCATGTCAATGCCATAAACATTTTGATAGCGAACTGCAGGAGCGGCTGAAGCAAAGTATACTTTTTTTGCTCCGGCTTCTCGGGCTAGCTCGATAATTTTTTCCGACGTAGTCCCACGCACGATTGAGTCATCAACTAATAGAACGTTCTTGTCTTTAAACTCGGTGCCAATGGCATTTAGTTTTTGCCGCACTGACTTTTTCCTCTGTGCCTGACCTGGCATGATAAAGGTTCTACCAATGTATCTATTTTTGATAAAGCCTTCTCTAAAGGGCAAATCCAGCACCCGAGCCATTTCTAGTGCAGCTGTACGGCTCGTATCAGGCACTGGGATTACAACATCGATATCATGATCAATCCAAGTCTCCGCCAGTTTTTCACCGAGCGCTTTACCCATTTCTATTCGGGTTTGATACACGGGCACATTGTCCAAAACGGAATCCGGTCTCGCCAAATACACGTACTCAAAAATACAGGGAGCATATTTTGGATATTCAGCACATATTTTTGAATGGACAACCCCTTCAATATCGACAAAAATCGCTTCGCCAGGCGCAACATCTCTTTGTATCTGGTATCCCAACACATCCAACGCAGCGCTTTCTGATGCAAACATGTGGGAGAGTTTATCGCCATTTTGTTTGGTTCCATAAATTAGAGGACGAATGCCACATGGGTCACGAAACGCCAGTACACCACCTCCAACAATCATGGCCAATACAGCATAGGCCCCTCGGCATCGGCGAAAGACACCACCCACTGCTTCGAAAATGTCATCAGGTGCCACACGCAAACTAGACTCACCAATGGCTTCTCTCAATTCGTGGGCCAAAATATTTAGCAGAATTTCTGAATCAGACGAAGTGTTCAACTGGCGCAGGTCCTGTCTAAAAAGCTCGTCTCTTAGGGTATCAGCATTGGTTAGGTTGCCATTGTGTCCCAATGCAATACCAAAAGGTGAATTCACATAAAAAGGTTGCGCCTCAGCTCTAGAGTCACAACCTGCAGTGGGATACCTAGCGTGGCCAATTCCCATATCCCCCTGCAATTGCACCATGTGTCGAGTGTGAAAAACGTCTCTCACCAGCCCCCTATCTTTACGCAAGAAAACACGATTACCATCACTGGTCATAATGCCAGCGGCATCCTGTCCTCGATGCTGCACACCGGTCAAACCATCATACAGCGCTTGGTTAACCTGCTCTCCTCCGACAATACCAACAATGCCGCACATTTACTTAAGTTATCTCCGAGGAAAGTTGTTCAACGATGTCTTGGGGTAAGAATATTTTGATCATTCCATTCACCGGCTCAAATAGTTCTACCAAAACAGAATCTTGCCACCAAGGCTGACTTGGGAAACCCATAAAATACGAACCAAGGATAAGCAGAGAAACCACTACAACCCCCCGAGCTAATCCAAAAGCGCCACCTAATGACCGATTGATACGGGCAGCACCTGCCAGTTGGATGAATCGAAGGATGAGGTAACTCGCCATGGAAATAAGTAAAAGCGATACAACAAAGATGACGGCGAATGCGACCACAACCCGAAAGGTTGGTTGCCCAATATAAGGCTCCAAATACACACCGCCTTCCACGGCATAATGATACGCAATCCAAAGTGCCGCTAGCCAAGAAAATAACGAAAATACTTCCTTGACAAAGCCTCTGTACAAACCAATCAGAAATGAGACGACTATGACGAAAACAATCGCAATATCAATCAAGCTCATATTTTTAGCCTTAACGATGTAGATGAATCGGATTGAGATCCAAAACGCAGTCCGATGCGAACCCCGGATGATATCATTTGAGAAGAGCGATACCTATAAAAAAGATTGTGCAACCCTACGTCTGTAACTTCGGTTTAGTTTGAGTCATTATTGTCGTTCCACACGATATATCGCTTGTCGGCATTGCTCCATTCATCGTCAATCTCGACGAGGATGGCACTGACAAGC
>WLWV01000089.1 GCA_012103395.1 Gammaproteobacteria bacterium | reverse complement strand
GGCTTGTCAGTGCCATCCTCGTCGAGATTGACGATGAATGGAGCAATGCCGACAAGCGATATATCGTGTGGAACGACGATAATGACTCAACCTAAATCAAAGTTACAGACGTAGGGTTGCACAATCGTTTTCAAGCTTTTTAATACGAAAAGACAGCGCCGCCTGTGAGCAATTCAGACTGTCCGCCGCGTTTGAGAAAGAGCCCAACTTTTCTGCCAGAATAAAACTGCGAAGAGAGGGAATGTCCAGACTTTGCGTCATGATTAAGAACAATATTATTGATAGCAGTTACTAGTATATTAAGTTTTACTTAACATAGAAACTGGCATACTATTTTATTAGCAAATACGCAATTCGCTAATTTCTCACTTGGAAAATTTCGTGCCTGAGCCTGAAAGAAAATTAACACGTAGCGGTGGTCGACATTCAAGACGCACACTTCGTTCCAGCAATTTGGAGGCCATGCTTCCACAGCTCAGAAGAAACCTGCCTCTTACCGAACCTCTGGAGGCAGACCAAATCGCCAAGATTGACAGTGCTTCCATGGATATTCTGGAAGAAATCGGCGTGGTTTTTCGTGATCCTATTGCCCTCGAAGACTGGAGAAAAGCCGGCGCACAAGTAAAGGGGGACCTGGTTAAGTTCGACCGTTTTCATATAAGAGAACTAATTGAATCCATTCCTTCGAACTTTACCTATCACGCAAGGGACCCTGAAAAGAATGTGAAACTTGGCGGTCCGCATTCGATTTTCGTTCCCATGACTGGGGCACCCTATTTACGCGATCTCGAAGATGTTCGTAGATATCCAACGCTGGATGACCTTGCGACTTTCCATAAACTTGCACATATGTTGCCGGCAATCCACTCATCTGCGCACCATATCGTTGAACCCATGGATCATGCTGTACCCCACCGACATTTGCGAATCACCTATTCCTCCATGAAATACTCTGACAAAACATTCATGGGCATGACGACTTCAGGCAAAAATGGTGAAGATGTGATGCGAATGTGTGAAATCCTATTTGGCAAAGCCTTTCTGGAAGACCATCCTGTCACCACAGGCAATGTCAACGGTAACTCACCACTGGTTTGGGACGCCACCATGCTTGGTGCAATGCGAGCCTTTGTGAAGCGCAACCAACCCGTGCTTTGCTCACCATTCGTTCTAGGCGGCGCAAATACCCCTGCGTCTACCGTTCCCGCCGTGGTGCAACTCAATGCTGAAGCACTTTCCGCATTAGCCTATACGCAAGTTATTCGTAAAGGGGCGCCGGCAATTTACGGCCATTACCTATCTACTGTTTCTATGCAATCTGGCGCGCCCATGGCTGGTACACCCGAAATCAGTTTGATGAATTTCATGATTGGCCAACTTGCACGACACTATGATGTTCCATGGCGAACATCGAATACCCTTGGAGGAGCGAAAACCTTCGATGCACAGGCGGGATATGAGAGCGCGACCACACTAATGGCCGTTTTGATGTCCGGTGCTAATTATATCTGGCATTCTGCTGGCTGGAATGAAGCTGGAATGCATTGCTCCATCGCGAAATTCATGGTGGACGCCGAGCAATGCGCCATGGGATACAGAATGTCAGAAGGCCTTCGCTGGGACGACTTCGATGAGGCGTTAGCAGCGGTGAGAGACGTTGGCCCAGGAGGCCACTACCTTGGACACCAGCATACTCAGGACAACTTTCAACGTGCTTTTTTTATGCCCAAGCTGTTTGACAATAATTCCATCGAACAATGGATGGCCGATGGTAGCAAAGGGATCACTGAACGATCACTGGCATATGCTAAACAATTATTGAGTGAGTACCAAGAACCTAAGCTTGATCAAGCTAAAGACGAGGAGCTGTTGGAGTTTATTGTAAAACGAGAGTCTGAAATCCCATCTGATGGCGGACTAAATGAAACCCATTAAGATGAGCTCAAAGTGATTCCACATTCTCAACCTGCTTCACTTCTGTGATTCATTCTTCCAAGAGCTGATTTAGCGCCTGCAAAACTGAATCGCCTTTCAGGTTATTCAAACACTGTTTCGGGCAACTACGCCTATCACACCGATCGCAATTTGGCGCCCTGATAACCGTATCATGCTCACCCAAGGGACCTACCTTTGTCTCATCAGTGGGCCCAAACAAAGCCACAACAGGGGTTTTTTTCGCGCCGGCTACGTGCATAGGAAAGCTGTCCCCAGTCACCATACAACTGGCTCGCCCAGCTAATTCAGCAAACTCAACTAGATTGAGAACACCCGCTAAGTTGACAACGTCATGCCCTCCTTTCATCAACAAAGCTTGATCGATATCCGCTTTTCGATTCGGCGCTCCAGTAAAAACGATCAATGCTTTTTCGGACACGGATTTCGCCAATATCACGTAATTAGATAGCGGCCAATCTTTGGTTAGCCATCTCGAAAATGGACTAAAAATCACGAAGGGTCTCTTTCCTGGATTGATCTTTGATAATAACGCGTCAATCTTCTGCCTCTCCATCAAACCAGCATTGAACTCCATGGAGGTATCGTTTATTTCAACCCCAGCCACTTCTAACACTTTGTCCATCTCCCTTAAGGCATGACATCGTTTGTCTCTAAAACCTTTTATACCCCACCAACTTCCTTTGACGAACTTCCTTTTAGCATGGGCAAAGTAAAGAAAAAAAACGGATTTTGCCAACCCCTGCAGATCAAAGGCCAAGTCGAACTGATGCTCTCGTACTTCAGAAAGAACGCGAAACATGTACTTTATCGCCCAAACTGGCTTGCGATAACCTTGCTTTTTTACGCTATCTCGATCGATCAGAATAGTATGGTCGACCCATGGGCTGTGGCGATAAATATCAACGGATGTTGTCGCTGTCATTAGGTAAAGCTCGCTGTGCGGATACGCCTGCTTAATGGACCGAATGTGGCCACTGGCGTGTAACACATCTCCAAGAGATGTTTGCTTTATCACCAGTATCTTCTTTTTCACAGACATATCAGCGCAGCATCCCGTTACGGCTTCATTTATCATCAAAGACGCTGGTAAAAACTTGGTACTGTGTATCTTGTTGTATCAACCATTGAAGATCGCTCCAATTATCTATATCTCGAAGCGTCTTAACGTCAACAAGGCTAATCGGAATTTTTTCCGCATTCTTTTTGACATCGAGTAACACACGTTCACCTCCCCATTGCACACCATAGAATAGCGCCTCATCGACTTGGTTCAATCCAAGCAGATAAAAACCACCGTCCTCAGCTGGGCCCACAACGTTTCTACCCGTTTTCAATAGTTGATAGGTTGACAACAACACCTCAGCATCAAAATGTGGCACGTCGCACCCCATCACCACCGCCGCACCAGATTCTTCAATGCCTTGTTTCAGCACAGTTAACATACGATGACCCAAGCTTCCTAACACCTGCACAGTGAAAGTGAAATCATATTTCGAAGACAGCGTTTTGAACGCAGGATGGTCACGATCAGGGGCAACCGTGAGTATCACTTTTCCGGGCCAGCTCTCGCAGATCTTATCAAGAGACTGTTCTAGCATTTTGTGTGCTAAAGCGGCAGACGATTCTGGGGTTAACTGAGGAAACATTCGAGTTTTCACTTCACCCGCTATCGGGGCTTTTGCGAACAAATACAATGGAATGGCGTTATCTATGACCACGGTCATCCCCCATCGTCATCGAGCAGAGTTATCGCACATGGCGATACATCAACGCCAGCTTTTCCGGGGAACTTCCAAGCCAAAACAGGAAGCGGAGTTTCCACATCAAAAAAATCGTTTTCACCACCCCGGCCTTTGACCATCGTCTAGCCGACGTGATCACAGGACTGCTAACGAGCGCCGGTTTGCCGTATTGTGCAAGCACTCTGCTTAGTGAAATGTCTTCCATCAAAGGAATATCAGGAAAACCGTCAATCTCTAAAAACAATCGGGTTTTCACAAAAATCCCCTGATCTCCCGTTGCAAGCTTTCGACAACGGGACCGAAGATTAATCATGGTTTCGATGAGGCGAAAAACCCATCCAGACTGGTCTAGTCGCACGTCAAATCGTCCCCAACTGATCTCTCCTGTTAAAGCCGAAGCAACCAGCGCAGACGCATCATCAGGCAGGCGAGTATCACAGTGCAGAAACAGCAGGATTGGTTGAGTCGCAGCTCGAGCACCCATATTCATTTGCCAAGCACGCCCAGCCCTATCACAGTGAAGTAATTTGACGCGATCCGAGAAGCCAGTTTCCCGAAGACAGTCGAGCACGATCTTTCGCGATGCTTTCTGATCACTCGCATCCACCAAAATGATTTCCCCGATTCCTGCTAGACCGACAACATGTGCGACTAACGACTCAACCTGCCTTTCTTCGTTATAAAGTGGAATGACAAGGGATATCATTGTTGACGATTATTCTGGCTCGTCATTCAGCAGCGCATAGCGCTACCTTCCGTTGGAAGCAGCAATTCGCAAGCGCAACGCATTCAGGCGGATGAATCCAGTGGCATCTGCCTGATTATACGCTCCATCGTCCTCTTCGAATGAAGCAATTCTCTGGTCAAAAAGCGAATCCTTACTTTGCCGCCCTAGGATTTCGATGTTCCCTTTGTACAATCGCAGACGTACATCACCATTCACAGTAACCTGAGAGGCATCAATCATTTCCTGCATCATACGTCTTTCTGGACTGAACCAGTAACCAGTATAAATTAATTTGGCATACCGAGGCATCAGCTCGTCTTTAAGGTGCGCAACTTCCCGGTCTAGAGTAATCGATTCTATGGCGCGATGGGCTTTGAGCATAATCGTCCCAGCGGGTGTTTCATAGCATCCTCTTGATTTCATACCCACATATCGGTTCTCGACGATGTCAGCCCGGCCAACCCCATTTCTTGCACCCGCAGCATTCAGGGAATGCATTACCTCACCAGGAGTCATTGCCACCCCATCAATGGCACAGATGTCTCCTTTTTCGAAAGTCACTAGGATTTCTTCGGGTGTATCTGGTGCGTCCATGGGTGAAACGGTCCATCCCCACATATCATCACGGGGTGAGCACCAAGGGTCTTCGAGCTCTTCGCCTTCGTATGAAATATGCAACAGGTTTGCATCCATTGAATAGGGTGAGCTCCCGTCTTTTTTCTTCTCAATCTGAATGCCGTTGGACTTGGCATATTCCATCAATTTTTCACGGGATGTCAAATCCCATTCTCGCCATGGGGCGATAATTTTGATATCAGGATTTAACGCATAGGAAGATAATTCAAACCGAACCTGGTCATTTCCCTTTCCGGTTGCCCCATGGGAGATTGCATCCGCGCCAGTTTCTGCGGCAATTTTGACGAGGTATTTTGCGATCAAAGGGCGAGCGATAGAGGTTCCAAGCAGATACTCGCCTTCATAGATGGTGTTCGCTCGAAACATTGGAAATACATAGTCCTGGGCGAACTCCTCTTGCAGATTTTCAATGTAGATTTCCTTGATACCATAGTCCTGCGCTTTCTTCCTCGCGGGTTCCAGCTCTTCGCCCTGCCCAATGTCGGCCGTAAAAGTCACTACTTCACATTGATATTCATCTTGTAGCCATTTCAAAATAATTGACGTATCCAACCCACCAGAATACGCCAACACCGCTTTTTTGATTCCAGACATCACACCTAAACCCGAATAGTAAAAAAGCGGATTATATCATCGACGGATTTTTGAGTAGGCAGTATTGCCTAGAAATCCCGTTCCATCACACGATGTTTTCCAACGCATCAAGGATGTGCTCCCAACCTGCTTTGTGGTTGTCACAGCTTTCCTGATTCGGGAACTTCATGTGAATCAATGTCACTTTCGTTTTTTCCTCATCCACTTTTTCGAAGGCAATGGAAACCACGCTGCCTTCTGAGGAAAAGGGAGAATTCCAGCTAAAAGAAAGATTATCTGGCTTCTGTATCTCTAGATATTCACCATGGTGGGGTATTCGTTTGTCCCCAACGTCCATCAGAATTTCAAAATGCCCTCCAATACGGGGATCATTCGTTACTTCAGGACTCGGCATACCGGGCTTCGGCAAAATAAACGCAGCGAGAGTTTTAGGGTCGAGCCAAGCGTTGAATGTGGTTTCCACATCCGAATTAATTATCTTAGTGACTTCGATGGTAAGTTCATTCATTTTTGTTTCCTATCTTGTTTTCAAGTTGATCCAGACTCAATAGCCAAATTGATTTCAATTCCGCAAACCACTTTTCTATTAAATCCACGTTTCGGAGATTCGCATTGATCCAATGCTCCCGGCCGATGGTTTTGCGCTCCACCAACCCCGCGCTTTCCAAGACCTTGAGGTGTTTTGATACCCCATTTAAGGACATTTCATAATATGACGCCAAGTCAGTCACTCGACACGCTCCCTGCTGGCAAAGTTGAGTAACTAAAAACAAGTAGCCACGGTACGCAAAGGAGAAGAACGAATAAAGCAGATTAGTGGCATTTTCTGTAAAGTTTGAGTAGAATCCTTTTTTGAGCGCCATTAAGTTGGCGCTTTTTTGTTTTTTGGTGCCGGGTATTTTTACCCTCAAGGCGCCTGTTTGCGGAACCTTAAATATGCCTATTCGCCATTTTCTGGAGTTATCAGATTTAACACCAGCTGAAGTCAGAAAGCTCATTGCGCGCGGAATTGAACTCAAAGCCCAACGGCATAACCGAGAAACCAATTCTTTGATGCAACAAAAAACTGCCGTACTTGTCTTCGAGAAGTCTTCGACCAGAACACGGGTTTCCTTCGAGGCCGGAATCAATCAGTTCGGCGGCAGCGCCATTTTTATGGCCCCCTCTGATTCTCAACTTTCCAGAGGAGAACCCATTGAAGACACATCAATGGTGTTGTCCCGAATGGTTGATATGATCATCATGCGAACCAGTTCTCACGAGCGCGTAGTCCACATGGCAAAACACGCGTCGGTCCCAGTCATCAATGCGCTCTCGGACTTCAACCATCCATGTCAGCAGCTTGCCGATATCCAAACCTTCATGGAGCATCGAGGCGATTTGAAAGGGCATAAGGTAGCATGGGTCGGGGATGGCAATAATGTTTGCCATTCTTGGATGAATGCCGCAAAGTTGCTCGACTTCGAATTAGTCGTCGCGACGCCCCCAGGGTATGGACCAAGCACCTTACTACTGGAACAGTGCAGCAGCAATGTCACATTGACTAGCGATCCGCAAAGTGCAACCAATAATGCGAGCCTTGTAGTCACAGACACATGGACTGGTATGGGACAAGAGGAAGAAAAAGTGAATAGAGAAAAGGCTTTCTCAGGGTTTTGCGTAGATCATTCCCTTATGCGTCTAGCAAAAAAGGATGCCCTTTTTATGCATTGCCTACCTGCGTATCGCGGTTATGAAGTTACCTCTGAAGTCATTGATGGGCCACAAAGTGTTGTCTGGGATGAGGCTGAAAATCGATTACATGCGCAAAAAGCGTTAATGGAGTTTCTGCTGAAGCATTAGCCACTTCTTCAACATCTTCACAGCAACGACCTAAAATCAGACAAGGCACCTTCGCCAGTTGCAGGACTCAATGAAAAAAATACTGATTCTATATTATAGCCGCCATGGTTCGATCGCGGCACTCTCACGGTATGTCGCCCAAGGTGTCGAAAGTGTCGAGCAGTGCGAAGCCATATTACGCACTGTTCCCAGCGTATCCTCCGTCTGTGAAGCAGTCGAGGGTGATATCCCATCAAGCGGCGATATTTACGCATCAGCCGATGACCTTGCTGATTGTGATGGTTTGATCCTTGGCAGCCCTACCCGTTTTGGCACTATTGCGTCACCACTTAAATACTTCTTTGACCAAACAGCACCTCAATGGTTGGCGGGTGCATTATGTGACAAACCAGGCGCAACATTCACCTCTTCATCCTCCATGCATGGTGGCCAAGAAAGCACCTTACTATCAATGATGCTACCGCTTATTCATCATGGAATGGTCATGGTTGGCATCCCTTTTGCTGGAACCAACCTGAGTCATACTATAGATGGGGGAACCCCTTATGGGGCGAGTCATATTTCGGGGGGTGACAATAGCAGTGAAATTACCGCTGATGAAAAAACCTTTGCACAGATATTGGGCCGACGGGTAGCAAACTGCTCTCGAGTACTGGGTAAGTTATAGACTTTGCAACAGCAATTAGTTTGATAGTTCTACAGATAGCCAATCTTATACCATTGAGAGGTAACCCTAGCTGTATAAAGATACCGAATCGACACCCACTCACAACAGTGTCTTAATGAAAGGTATGGTGACCTTTCGATGCTCCGCTAGGGATGCCCTATCAATTCTTTCTAACAACGCGAATAGCGCCGAGGTATTTCGATCGTAGTGGGTCATGATGAAGTCCAGCACTTTGTCCTCTAACTCGAAACCTCGTTTATGAGCCCGAAGCTTTAACGCCTCGACTTTGGCGGAGTCAGAGAGCTTATGGAGATTAAAAACACCACCACTCGTTAACCTTGACTCGAGGTCCTTTAACTCAAGATCAAGGGCTGCCGGGGGTAACGTTGCGCTGACAATCAGGGCTCCAGCGTGGTTGGTTAGTTGTTCGTAGAATGAAAAAACTGATTCTTGGGCTATTGGATTTCCTGCCAGATTCTGTGCATCATCAATACACATAAACAACCCATCTTTCAGCCTCTCTAGGCTAGGAAATCGTGATAAACCCTGCCCCATTGGCAGGTATAAATGATGCTGATTCCTTTGCTTAACATAGTGACAACAGGCATTCAACAAGTGGGTTTTACCACTACCCTGCTCACCCCAGAGATAAATAACACGCTTTACCCTCTCCCCATTTAACAAAGAAAGAACTTCTCGCAATAGAGCTTCATTGCCTTGATCACAAAAACTATTGAAGCTGGTCTCATCAGAAACCGCAAAAGGTAATACGGACTGCCCAACCATCACGAATCAGTGCTATCCACCCTTTCCAGCTTGATTCCCCAAAGCCAAACGTACTGCACACCACTTACCACGGTGGTTATCAATACTCCAAAGATCAGAGAGTCAACAAGCCAAGGGATAGTCAACCAGGTTGCTTTTTCCATTAACACCGCGACCATCAACAAAATCTGCAAGAACGTATTAATTTTGCTAATGTAAGTAGGCTTCATCTGAACGCCACTTCGCATGGTTACAAGCACCAAGTAGCCCACTACGATCACAAGATCGCGAAACATCACCACGATTAATAGCCAAAAAGGGATGTCCTGCAAAACTGCCAACATAATATAGGCGCTGGCAATCAACAATTTATCAGCGATAGGGTCTAGGATAGCCCCGAGTTGTGACACACAGTTAAACTTCTTCGCGATGTAACCGTCCAATCCGTCAGTGATTCCCGCAATAAAAAACAGAATTAGCGCCAAGTCATAGCTACTGTCTCGCAACAACAGTACCAAAATAGGGCATGTCGCAATGCGCAGCATCGTGAGAATATTGGGAACCTGTGATAGCAACTAGAAGACCTGTGTGGCGAATTTAATAGAATGGATTTAGACACAACATCGGCTAGCGGATCTTTTGAGTAAACTTAAATTAGCTTAGCAAGCATCCGCACCTAACATTCCTCCATTTTAACTTGCCTAATGGATTAGATCAAAGCAGTTTGTGCCACACCCACCCTTAAGCAATGATCAGTCTCTGTTCAGCCACGATACAGGACACGTTGTGTTACATCAGGCATAATTGCGCCCTTTAAGTAATTGGACTTCAAATAGCTGTGAACGACTCCAAACTGAATAAACATTCCCTAAACTATCGTGATAGTGGCGTAAATATTACCGCAGGAGATGAACTAGTAAAACGCATCAAGCCACTGGTTAAACGCACTGATCGGCCGGGCGTCATTGGAAGCTTAGGCGGATTTGGTGCACTGTTCGAGCTACCCATTGATCGCTTCAAACAGCCCATACTGGTCTCTGGAACAGACGGTGTAGGAACTAAATTAACGTTAGCGGGAATGATGAATCAACACGATACCATTGGCATTGATTTGGTTGCTATGTGTGTCAACGACATCATCGTTTCAGGCGCTGAGCCTCTGTATTTCCTTGACTACTTCGCGTCAGGGAAACTACATGTTGACCAAGCGGAAGCTGTAATCAAAGGAATTACTGAAGGATGCCTTCAAGCTGGGTGCGCACTCACTGGGGGAGAAACTGCTGAATTGCCCGGCATGTATGCAGACGGCGATTATGACTTGGCTGGGTTCGCAGTGGGTATTGTTGAAAAAGATCACATGCTATCTCCAGAGAACGTTTCTGTTGGAGATACGATATTGGGACTTCAATCGTCCGGACCGCATTCAAACGGCTACTCGCTTATTCGCAAAATACTTGAACTCAACCAATCGGATCTCAATCAACCATTTCCGTATCAAGCATCTGTCACTGGCAACCATACTTTTGGTCAAGCATTGCTGGAACCAACACGTATTTATGTCAAATCTATTCTAACGTTGCTATCGCGAATCAGCGTATCAGCACTTTGCCATATTACAGGTGGTGGTCTGCTAGAAAATTTACCAAGGGTTCTACCGAATGGCGTCGATGCACGTATTTCCCTAGCGGATTGGCCACTAACAGACATATTCAAGTGGTTGCAGGACAAAGGGAATGTTGAGCAAAATGAGCTTTTCAGAACATTTAACTGTGGAATTGGCATGACCATTTGCCTTCCCTCGTCACAAGTCGATCAGGCACTAGACATACTTTCCACGGCTGGAGAAACCGTCCATGTTCTCGGTGAAGTGGTGGCAAAAAACCACCTCCATGAGTCACCGAAAGTACAGCTTGTTTGATACGAAACGTCACGAAGCCATGACATCAAACTTGACACCCAATCGTCCTTTGAAACTCGTTTTTCTGATCTCTGGTAATGGAAGCAATCTTCAGGCGATTATTGACAATATCAATCAAGGTAAGCTCAACGCAATAATCTCGACTGTCATCAGCGATAAGGAAGATTCATACGGATTGACTCGCGCGACAAAAGCATCAATACCAACTGAGTTGTGCCTTAGGCAACACTTTCCATCGAAACAGGAACACGAACAAGCGTTGGCAACGCTAGTATCCAAATATCAACCCGATTTAGTTGTATTAGCGGGATTCATGAAAAAGCTATCTGCCGAATTTATTTATCGCTTTCCATCTAAAATACTGAACATCCACCCCTCATTGCTACCAAAGTTTAAGGGACTAAATACGCACCAACGTGCCATCGATGCAAAGGAAAGCGAGCACGGGGCCACTGTGCATGTGGTGACACCCGATTTAGACAGTGGACCTATAATCATTCAGTCAGCGGTCAGCATAACCGCTGAAGATACCGCAGAGACATTGGGCAACAAAGTACTCGAGACAGAGCATATTATTTATTCACAGGTAATCCAGTATTTGGCAGAAACTCCCCAAGCTCTAAAAAGCCTCGCCACACTTTCGATGCAGAAACCGAAGCGATCAAAATGACCCAGGTATACACTTATCTGACGGTTAACGGGATCTAGATCAACAGTTACAACGAGATAGCAAATAGCATGAAAACTGAAGGGAAACGTCTCAAGCACTATTTTCGCACCATCATCGCATCCAGCCTTGGAGGCTTTCTAATATTATTGGTAAATAGCGCATTAGCAATACAGATAAACAGCCAAACACTTAGATACTCCGTGGAATACGCGAGGCAGAATGCGGGTGAGCTAGAAGTGGTAATCGACAACAAGGACGACCAACTATCTGTTACCACCATTAGCCACTTGAGCTTGCTCGCAAAGATGTTCTTGACCGCACAGACTAGCACCGCCTTTTTTTCTGTTCAAGATGGTCAGTTTCACTTAACTAATGGAGCGGACTACCTCCAAAAAGATGGCTCGTTAATCCGTGACTTCGAAGTTAACAAGACGGCACAATCCATTACCTTGCTGGGTGGAGAAACGACCACAACCGAGCCCGATCAATTACTGGATGCAGACAGTTTTCCCATTGGGCTGATGACCAGCGAAATCAAGATGCTAGCGGGAAAAACTGTCCGAGTCGTAAGCGGAAAACGAACTCGTTTGTATCGATACCGCGCCCCCGAAGAGGAAGAACTCGATACTAACAGTGGAAAATTAAATACGTGGAAGATTACCCGTGAACGTATGGATAGCCCACAGAACACTGTTACGTTTTGGTTAGACCAAAACAATAACCACATCCCAGTAAAAATCATCACTTCAAAAAAAGGGAAAGAAACCCTGCTCACCCTGACTAAATAGAAGAACGGGTTTAAACTGTAGAAGTTTAGACTTGAGCTGACACCGTATTAAATCAATCCGAGCGAAGCGAGGGTTGATTTAATGAGAGTTACCCGTTTTGATGTAGTTACCAAACAATATCAAAACACAACGAGGTAACTCTCAATGATCCATA
>WLWV01000088.1 GCA_012103395.1 Gammaproteobacteria bacterium | reverse complement strand
AGTGCCATCCTCGTCGAGATTGACGATGAATGGAGCAATGCCGACAAGCGATATATCGTGTGGAACGACGATAATGACTCAACCTAAATCAAAGTTACAGACGTAGGGTTGCACAATCATGTGCATAACGACAACCCTAGTGATTCAGTGGAAGTGTTTTGTGACATGACCACCGATGGTGGAGGATGGACACTCGCTGCTTATCTGGGGGCAGCGGGTAGTACTATCCCTAATGGGTTTTTTGTAGAGCCTATTGGTGTTGATAAATATGATTTGGGGCGCGGGCCGATTGGGGACGACTATAGTTTAGGAATCATTGATGAGATGGATGACATTGAAATGATTATTGTAGGGAATACTCCCGATATCCTTAGTGCTGAAGAGCTGTATACGTTCATCCAATTTAAGTATCCGATGGGGAACCCAACGTTTAATAATTCCTTAATACCCCATTTGGATTCCATCTTTGAATTTCGAAAGAAACTATCGAATACATATGCGAAAGGTAGGTTGTTTACGGGGTATCGCCATCTGTTCTGGATGGTTCAGGACATGGCCTCGAGGTATCAATTTTATATCGGGTTATCGGGAAATAATGGATATTATTATTCTCCTAGTAAGCGTGCTGATCGCTTGTGGTTTTATGTTCGCTAATTGGGTAATGGTATCTAAGACGAATAGAGAATGTAGTTATGCCACGCAGTTTTATTGTTATGGCTACAGAGATCACCGCTTTGCATGCATCCAATGTATTTTTTGTGTTTGACGGTGATGACTCCGAGACAGTAAAGGAAGTCGGAGTTCGTGAAACGCATGGGCTTTTCTAGGGAGTAGCTTGAGTTAAGTGATTTCAGCGTAGGAGGGCTGATGAACCAACATCGAGCACTGAAATAGAACGGATAAGTGCTTGAAAAGATGGGCGATGGACTAGTGAGTTTACTCTCAATGGCGCGAGAGACTTCGCTAATTTCAATTTCCCCAACTGCCACAGTTTAGCGAGCTTTGTCTTGTGTTAATGCAGTTAGGTCTGAATGGTGGGTGATAACCTCAATGATCACACCCATTCGAAAGTTTAGCTTTCGGGGGCCTCTGGAAAAATCGAATTCAGCCAGATTTGGGTAAAAGAGAGAAATTTAGGTATTGCAGGGAGCACAGAAATATGACGAAGAAATCTCAATTCATTATCAAATGGAATACGGTTAGCGGTATTGGGATGTTAGCGCTAACGCTGTTTGCCATTGCCATTGCCATTGCCATTGGTTTTCATTTTCGCGAAAGCCTTTCTGTTTTTTTCAACAATCAATCAAACCCACGTCAAACAGAAGTAGGAAAAGGCGCTGCTGTCGAAGATGAGGAGCTAGCCAAGTTTGCGCAATCCTATCAAACACTCAGTAACACAATCACGGCGCGGGAATATCGATTGAGTGAATTGACTCGAAGAACGAACTTGTTAAGTAAGAAAACACAAAAGACGGTTGGATTGGGTGAGTCAGTTTCGTTGAGTGGGCTTGGCGCGATTGATATTCAGAGTGTGAACGCTCGATTCGAACGGCTGGCTAACGCGGATCAATTGCTCGTAGTGAAAGCATCGAGCGGACCCAATTTTTCCCCCAAGGGGAAAAGCTCCTTGCAAGGTAATCTCCCCTCGATATCGAAAGTCGATACTCCGGAGTGGCAAGCTGTTTTCGAGGCCTATGCCAACGAGACTGGCATTGATGCAAATGAAGTGCGGAGAATGATGATCGGTTCAAATTAAAGGTGAAAAAACGCAACATCAATTAGGTGGGTTGCATGTGTCAATCGCTTGGTTTATCAAATGGACGTAGGTGTCGAGGACGATGAAAAATAGGCAAGGAAATAAGATGTTGAAACTAATGAAAAAGCTAATGGAACGGCAGAAGATGCGAGGGCTTCTCGTGTCGGTTGCCCTGTTGTTTTATCAAGCCGCAACCGTGCAAGCTGATGATTTGTAGAAGTTTAGACCAAATCTGACACCTTATGAAATAGGATGCTACGGAATGGGTATTTCTTGAATCTTCGATGGCACGTGATAACCCCGCTGCACGGCGGGTCTTTTTGCTATTTCACAATACCAGCGTTTCAAATGAGGGTAGTCTTCTAGGTTCATGTTTTGCCACTCAAATCTCGAAACCCAGGGCCAGGTAGCGATGTCTGCAATGGAATAGTCTCCAGACAAGTATTCCGTTTGTTCAAGCCGTTCATCGAGTAGGTCGTATAATCGCCTTGCTTCCGCTCGGAAACGTGCTTCCGCATAGGCACTTTTCCCAGGGTTAAATTTAACAAAGTGATGGACTTGACCCAGCATGGGTCCAATACCCCCCATTTGCAACATCAACCATTCGATGGTCCTCCAGTGTGCCTCTCCATCTTTCGGCAAGAGCTTTCCCGATTTCTCCGCTAAATAGATCAGAATCGCACCAGACTCCATCAAGGTCATGGAGTCATTATCATGATCGACGATGGCTGGGATTTTGTTATTGGGGCTGATTTCTAAAAATTGTTCATCAAACTGCTCGTCTTTGGTGATGTCAATGGGAAAAGTCTGATAGTCGAGGTTGGTCTCCTCCAGCATGATGGAAACCTTGCGCCCATTGGGTGTTCCCCAAGTATAAAAATCAATCATTAGCGTGTTATCTCGATACTTATGTTTTTCTAGATGGACGTTGGTTCATCAATGTGTCGTTAATTTGGTGTGTCAGAAATTACCAATAAGCCCGAAATCAGGAAGCAGGGGGCTAAGGAATAATGTGACACCAGATAAAACCTTCCTAGACTACCGCTGTGTATGCCCCGATACCTGCAATTTTACTAAATGCGACATTGCCTTCCTCTAGGTAAGGCAATGTTGTACTCAATCGTCTTTGGTCTGATCTCAGCTCGGATGTTGCTCTATATATAGTGCATATAAAAATCTAACAGGCCCTTTTGATCCAGCTCTGCCGTTTTTTCTATTTCGTCTGATTTTAGCACCATGAGATTTCCAACGAGATCTGAGCCCACAGCATCAATCAATGCCTGATCTTGTTGTAATGCTTCCAACGCACCAGCTAGGTTATCGGGAACACCGTCTTCAGCATCATGAGTCTCAAGACAGTCAGCGGTCTCTGCTGGGACAAGTGCATAGTCGTTTCTAAAACCGAGTAATGCAGCCTGAAGCACGGTGGCTACCATGGTATAGGGATTGCAGGCTCCATCAGGCATGCGGTGTTCTATACGCGCAAGTGCCCCGGTTTCCGTGGTGATCCTTGTTGTAACACCGCGATGGTCCGATCCCCAATTTCGCCAATATCCGGAAAGACTCGCAGGTTGTAATCGAGCATAGGAATTGACCGTAGGAGCAAGGATTCCGGATAAACCGCGATGGTGGTGCATTAAACCTGCTACGCAACGGCGCCCGAGGTCAGACAGGTTGTCAGCGGACTGACTATCTCCAATTTGATTGACGCCATTATCATCCCACAAGCTAAAGTTAACATGAACACCGGAACCGCTGATCTCAGGTATGGGTTTCGGCATAAAGGTGAGTAAAATTCCATATTCCATTGCAACTTCCCGCGCCATCAGGCGGAAAAGAAAAATATCATCCACGGCTTTGAGCGCATCATCAAAACGCAAGGTGAATTCGAACTGAGGAGAATCAAATTCAGTGGTGATCATTTCCAATGAAAAACCGGTTTCCTCAGCACGTTGCCAGATCGCATCCGTGAACCCTGCGGGGTCACTCAATGGGCCAGTACTATAAACAAAGGCGCCAGGTGTGTCGTACGGCTGCCATTCACCTGAGTCATCTCGCGTATACGCATAGGCCTCCAGCTCAATTCCCACTTTGGGGGTATAACCCAGTACTTTCCATTCGTCGATGGTTCGTTTTAACAAGGATCGTCCACAAACAGGCAAAGTTTGACCCTTTGTGTCATAAAGATCAGCAATCACAACGTCATCACCATCATGCCATCCTTTTCGGATATCCTGACCGTCGAACTTTGCCACCATGTCGGGTAGGCCCTCTAACAGCGTAGAGCAGGGAGCGGGCAGCAGATCCTTGTCATAGGTCAGTGCGAAAACACCCTGACAGAATCGCGATTCGCCACCACCAGCGTGGTCGCCTGGAAGGTATTTCCCCCGGGCGAGATTGAGGTGGTCACAAAATAGTACTCTGAGTCTTTTTTTGGTCATGATTTATCTTTACTCTTTGCAGATTACTGAAAACGGGCAACACTAAACCTAAGTCGAACGATCGTTAAGGGACCTTTGAATAAGTCACGATCGATCAATGTGAGTTAAGTCCAAATACGCTAGTAGCGGGCGATCTCATGGTTACCCCTAAAATTATCGCCAGCCAAATTTGTATCGTGGTGTTATTTTAGCTTAACTTTAATTGGCAATTTCTTTATACCGCCCACGAAATTGGAGCGCAGGTATTCGTGCTGTCCAACTTGTTCAATGCTGGATACCCGCTTGACTAATTCCTGTAGCAAAACCCGTATTTCCAGTCTTGCCAGCCACATCCCAAGACACACATGGGGGCCTCCCTGACCAAATGCCATGTGATGATTCGGAGTTCGATGAATATCTACCTCAAACGGATTCTTAAATCGACTTTCGTCACGATTGCCGGAAACAAACCAATAGACAACCTTGTCGCCTTCTCGGACCTTTTTACCATGTAGTTCAAACCCCTCGGTGGCGGTGCGTCGGAAGTGCATAGTGGGTGATGCCCATCGAATAAACTCCTCAGTAGCTGGCGCCCATATTTTGTCGTCGCCTGAGGCCAATTGCGAGAACAGCCCAGGCTGGTTTGCCAAAGCATGCATTGACGCTGAGAGTGTGTATCGAGTGGTGTCATTACCTGCTGCGACTAATAGACAGAAAAAATTACGGAACTCGGTATCACTGATCACTTTCCCTTTTTCATTGGGTTGCAAAATGATATCAAGCACTCCTCCGGTTTCTCCCCGAGAAATTCGATCCTTCATCAAATTATGCGCATAAGTATAAAGTTCTGCGCCCGCTGGAGAGCGAAATGGCATCAGTCGAAAATCATCGGTGTCATCTTTATCATGAAGATGATCAGTGTATTCAGGGTCAGTATTGGCGATTAATTCATCACCCTTGGTGACAAGCCAGTCGAGGTCTGCGTCGGGAATACCAAGAATTTGCCCAAGCATCCTCATGGGTAGCTGGCGACTAATGGATTTAGCCGCATCAAACTCTTCCGAAGCCAGAGCTTGATCGAGAATATCGTTGCATAGCTGTCGAATTGTGTCTTCAAAACCAGCAATGACGGGCCTTGAGAACGCGCGTGCCACGCGAGTGCGAGTTTGGGTATGCTCTGGTGGGTCTGTTTCCTGAAATGTTCTGCGTGCCATGTATTCCTCACGGCTTTGGTCTTCAATGCGAATCCCATGGGCGGAGCTTAGTACAGCGGTTTGGCTATTAAATTCAATGATGTCCTCATATCGAGTCATGGACCAGTAGTCTTCAAACTGTCCACCAGCGGTCCATGACAAAGGGTCTTCTTTTCTCAGTCTAGAGAATGTCTTGTGCGGTACACCTTGGAGAAAAGCATCATGGTCTGAGATGTCAGCATAACCATCATCAATGGGGTTCCAAATTGTCATGTCAGGTTGTCCTGGGTGTGTAAAATTATTCGTAACATACGGGAAGCTTCGGTTATTTCAGTTTGGTTGAGTTCACTGACAAATTCCCGCTCAAGGGCATTGATTGCGAGGAACAGTTCTTTCATTAAACTCCTACCTTTACGGGTCAGTTGTACAAATCGGCGTCGGCCATCTGTGGAATGAGGTTTACGTTCCGCAAACCCGTGTTTCTCCAGAGTGTTCACAATTCCCGTTAATGTCCCTTTGGAGATGCCACATTCTTCGGCTAATTGGTATGACTCCATGCGACCAAATACCCACAATACCCACAAGACTGTGAACCCGGAAAACGTGAGTTTATGTTTTACCAGGAAGCGTTTTTCTGCTTGATTATGAAATAGTACAGAGACCCGAAAGATATTTGATATTACAGCCATTGCGCCAAGATCAACGCCTAGCTCATTGACATGAGTGGCAGCAATACGCTCCTGAATTGTCTTGGATGTATCCCTAGGCTTGGTTGTCACCTGCTTAATCAATCTCCGGTAAATTGCGCCGTTTTAATGTGGTACCACTACGCCATGAGAATGCCACTTCTTGCCAATAACCAGCAATGGGCTCAAGCACTTCTAGGTCAGCAAGCTCTTCCACTGGTGAATCAAAAAGTTGGAGATCGATCTTTCCTTTAAAACTTCTTCCCAACTCACTCTGATAGGCTCTCATGGTGACCAGTTCATTGAGACTGTCACTACCGTCCCCTTCAATCGCTGGCATCCAGCGGTTGTGTATCATCGGATGACCGTTAACAAATCCACCACGGTCAGTTTCTTCAGTGATTTCAAAGGTGCCGTGAGCTAACTTGTGATCGTAGGCGGTGACACTAGCACCAAACTTTCCACCTACTTCCAGACGCGGACCTGCTTGTCCGACGGTAATGGGTCGACTGACAAAAATGGAAGCCAGCTTTTTGGGGTATCCCTGAAAATGTCCACGTACCAATGCATAGTCAGAATCGACCCAAATATAAAGGCAGCGCGAATAAGTCTGCCCTTGATACTTGCAGCGAGCGACAACAAAGGCTTCTTTGTATTGGCTCCGTGCTGGATCGAGAATTTCACTATAATCATCTCGACAGTTTTGCCATTCGGCCCAAATAATCGCCACAGCACCGGGGTCTTCATCAGCGAGTTCGCATCCTTCTGGTAATAGCTCGGCAACCCGATCAACATGAGTTCTGTATTCCATTGTTAAAAGACTGCCCGAATAATGCCAGGGGGTATCGGGTACCAGTGATGATTTTCCCGTTGCGGAACGTGGAAACATGAAACCGTTCAGTGACATATCGCGTGACTCCCAAAAAAAGTGATGAGGTGTTTGGAGATAAAGAACTTGTGTATGTCCTTTAACGTGTGATATCAATTACCAAGCTGATATAATATCGTTTGTTACCTAACGAAATCAACCTCTACATATAATCACTAATCTACTGAGATCCATGACTGAATATCGAAAAATTTTGCTGGAAGGTTATCCCACAGTCGTTCAACGCCAGGGAGATAATCTGATTTCCGATGATGGGCGCCAAGTGGCTATTGATGATGCAGTGCATTTAGCGCCGGTTGAACCGAAGAAAATTGTATGTGTTCATCTCAACTATAAAAGTCGTGTCGACGAGTTCATGACTAAGCTACCAGCTACTCCGACCTATTTTCATAAGCCCATTACTGCGCTGTGTGGTCATAAGGCAAATGTGGTCCGGCCCAAGGGGTGCGATTGGCTAAATTACGAAGGGGAGATTGCGATTGTTATTGGGCGACATTGCCGAAACATTAGTCAGGAAGAAGCTGGGGACTACATTGCGGGATACGCTGTGTCGAATGACTACGGGTTGCATGATTTCCGAGACACGGATGCTGGGTCGATGTTGCGGGTAAAAGGGGCAGATACCTTGTGTCCAGTGGGTCCAGCGCTGGTTACGGATTGGGACTTTCGTAACAAATCCATTCGCACATTGGTTAATGGTGTGGTGAAGCAGGACGGAAATACCAATGAAATGCAATGGGATATGCATTATCTAGTGGCGGATATTGCCAGAACGATTACCCTTCAACCCGGTGATATATTACTTTCCGGAACCCCGGCGAACAGCAGACCCGTTCAGCCCGGAGATGTGGTGACCGTGGAGGTAGAAGGCTTAGGTGCATTAACCAATACCGTCGTCGAAGGCCCGACAGCTGTTCGAACTGATGTCGGCCACCAACCAATGACCACCGAAGAAGTGGTTTCCACTGCTATGGGAGGCGAATGGGAATTCCGCGGCATCAGAGCGCCCCGAGGTCCAGGCTCAGCGCATTACAAAAGTACCTTAGAAGAATAACCAGTATTTGGCGTGGTGGGTTTTCAGGGCAGTATACCTATTGGCTAGAGTCACCTATCTTTTTTAGCGCTTTGGGGAGTTGCTGTCCACCAACATGGCTCCAAGCGCTCTATAGATAGGTATTCATCTCGCACTTCAAAAGAATGAGAATACTCTTTGCATCCCTAAAAGCTGTCTGGACTTAATAGGAGTGCTGTTCCTAGATTCACTTCGCTTTGATACCCTTAATGTCGCCGGCGGTCAGGTGCTGGGCTTATCTCTTATTACAAATACAAGTACTCCTGCGATGATCGCCAAGGCTATGGAGCTGCTCCAGACGAGATCATAGCTTGAATTTTGATCAAAGAAATAGCCACCTAATGCGGCTCCTGCCGCTGCGCCCAATTGATGTCCTGCGGTAAGCAACCCCATTACCAAGCCAACAACACGTAACCCTAGATGGCTAACGACGAGGCTGGTTGTGACTGGGACAGTGGAGTAGTCAACCATGCCGAAGATAATGGCAAACAAAATCAGGGTTTCGTAATCGCTGCCTACGTTGAGCAAGATCCAAAATGTGAGACCCCGAATAATGTAGATGGCGCCCAATAATAGAGGCCGATTCATACGATCTGTCAGCCACCCAACGCTAATCATGCCGATCAAATTAAAGGCTGACAAAATCCCGTAAGCGGTGGCACTTGGAACGGGTAAAAAGCCACAAAATGAAGCGTACGGTAATAGATGCGTCTCAATTACACCACTGGTCGTATACCCGCAAATGAGGTAGCTCCAAAACAGAAGATGAAATACAGGGCTGCTCGCCAGTTTTGCTAAGTCTGTTTTAAGATTGGCATCCAGAGTGTGACCGCCTGACAACTTGGATGGACTGTTCTTTGCTTTAGATGTATCTTCATCCGGAATCACCCAAATAAATGGGATGAGTAATGCCGTACCAATCCCAAGTCCAACAAAACCCCATCTCCAACTAAAAGAGCCGAGTAAAAGTGCGACCAGTGGAACGATTAAGAATTGCCCCGCGGTAGAACCAGAAGTGGCTATACCGGAAGCAAATCCCACGGATTTAGGATAAACACGAGCAACTGCCGCAGCGATAACGTGGGTGGCAATGATACCGAAACCGATGCCACCGATAATTCCAAAACCAATAAGTAACACCCAAATGTTGTTGGCAAGGCTCACGATAATGCAGCTGATGCAAACGGCAATCATTCCCACTAATAGGGTAAATCGCAATCCTTTGCGATCTAACACAGCACCTGATATAGGGGCAACGATGGCCATAACGAGTAAGGCAATGGCAGCCACATTCGCGGTTTGACCCCTTGTCCAGCCAAGTTCAGTTTCCCAGATAGGCACTGATAAACCGATAATCGCACGTGCGGAATAAGCCATTGCAAGGGTTAGAAACCCTAGGGCAACGACAATTGTTGCTCTATTTGTTAATTTCGTACTAGGTAACATATCGATGTAGCGTGGAAAGCAGCGTTAGAAAAAACTGGTAATTAATTCGAGCTTCAATTTTTCTGTTGTGTTTAATGAACATTGTGGCTGATAAATGGAGTGTACACGGGAGCAGGTTCAGTTATGTGGATTTCCAGGGGTAAATTTCCGGGGGCAGTACACCGATTAGGCTGAACCCACCTTTCTCTTTCTTCGCTTGAGGAATACACTCTTCACTAGTCATGGCCTAAAGCGTTCTTAGGTATAAAACTCTGTTATAAAAGAACGAAGATGCTCTTTTCACAACGTATGCCGTCAACAGCTGTCTGGGTTTAATCGGTATACTGTCCCCAGATTTGCCCTAGATTCGCGGAATCTGTAGCTGGAGGTACTTATGAATTCACAATCTCAACATACATCTTCTGATTACATTCACGGGAGTTCTCCTGAGGAGCAACGTCGCCTGTCGCTCTTGAATGAATTGCTCAATCAGGCATCTGCTCGGGAGCTGGGCCTTAGGGGAGGGGAGCGCATTCTTGATGTTGGGAGTGGTTTGGGGCAGTTTACTCGTGTCATGGCCCGAACGGCGGGGGCGGGAGGACGTGCCCTTGGCATTGAGCGTGATCACGCGCAACTGGCAGAGGCTAATCGGCTGGCAAGCAAAGCGGGAGAATCTGAATTGACGGAGTTTCGGCAGGGAAATGCCCTTGATTTGCCCCTACGTTCCGATGAATGGGGTAGTTTCGATCTTGCTCATGCTCGATTTCTATTGGAGCACATTTCGGATCCCATGAGTGTCATATCACAGATGGTAGACGCTGTTCGTCCCGGTGGGCGCGTTGTTGTGGCTGACGACGATCATGGTGATTTTCGACCTTGGCCTGAGCCCGATGGATTTCATGGGATTTGGCAGGCCTATGTTCGGTCCTATGAACGAAAGGGTAATGATCCATACATTGGCAGGCGCTTAGTTTTTTTGTTACATGAAGCAGGACTTTGTTCGATCCGAAATACGTGTGTTTTCTTTGGCGGTTGTGCGGGCAGTGAGACTTTTATGGCGGTCGCGGATAACCTGATAAGTGTGCTCATCGGCGCGAAAGAAGACATTGTTTCCGGGGAATTCCTTGATGAAGCGTCCTATTTCACCAGTATAGATGGGCTAATGAGGTGGAAAGAGGACCCCTCCTCCGCACTTTGGTATTCGCTTTGTTGGGCGGAGGGTTCAGTTCCCAAGGATGGGGCATGAGTTGTAGAGCGGCAATGAATAACAAATTGCCGCTGGGTTCAACACGGGAATGTCTACTTCTGAATTTCCAATGGTTGATGAGCGTATTCTATCGTCGTTGTCTGCGTATCCAATTTTTAGAAGGCTAGAAGTCCTTAGTTTGTGAGCCCGACTCATTAAGTTTGAACATATTGCAATCTATCTTGTTAATACAAAGAGACTGTGTTCATTTGGTTGTTGGTCATGATTGGGTCAGGTTTTCTTTTGGAGCTAGGACACCGATCCATCGAGAATTTGCAATGTTTTCAAATCGCTGTGGAAGTCCAAGGCATAGTCGCCACCTTCTCGACCAATTCCGCTGATTCCATATCCTCCAAAAGGTGCACTCAAATCTCGAATAAGAAACGAATTCACCCACACGGTCCCGGCTCTGACTGCTCTACCAACCCGTTCGGCACGCTCAGCGTTAGATGTGTAAATGATGCCGGATAGACCGTAATCTGTGCTGTTCGCTAATTCGATGGCCTGAGATTCTGAATCGAAGGTTTGTAGCGTCAACACTGGACCAAAAACCTCTTTCTGCACAATTTCAGATTCATTAGAGACTGGCTCGATCAGAGTGGGTTTGTACCAGAGTTTTTCCTGCCAAAAGCGCTCACCGCCAAAGATAACCTTGTCCCCATTTTTTCTTGCGCGCTCCACAAATCCTTCAACTCGCTCTAAGTGCACAGGATGAATTGCTGCACTTAGTGTGGTGCCAGTGTCTTGACTGTCCCCGGCGACATGTTGCTCTGTATAGTGGATCAGACGCTCAAGAAATTTTTCTTTGATCGATGAGCCCACTAACAAACGTGTTCCAGCGAGACAGACTTGGCCTGAATCCTCAAACTGAGCCGCTGCCTTTTTTGCTCCGGCGTCGATGTCTGCGTCATCGAAAACGATCAATGGACCTTTCCCTCCGAGCTCGGCGGTAAATGGAACGATGTTCTTTGCGGCAGCGACACCGATGTGTCGCGCGGTTTCGGGAGAACCGGTGAACGAAATTCTCCTTACCCTTGGATCACTCACCAATGCTGCACCGACTTCAGAGCCTAGCCCCTGAACAATATTGAATGCTCCAGGTGGAAAACCTGCTTCGTTAATTAGATCGGCTAAAAGGCTCGCGGACAATGGCGACCATTCTGCTGGTTTGAGAATAACGGAGTTTCCCGCTGCAAGCGCAGGGGCAAGTTTCCAAGTTGATAGCATGAAAGGCGCATTCCATGGCGTAATGATAACGGCAGGTCCGGCTGGATCCCGGATAATGCGGTTGTTTGTGCCTTTAGAGCTCCAGACGCGCTCCTGATGTTCAACGACCAGTTCAGCGTAGTTACGAAAATTGAGTGCGCCACGTGGTACTAGTCTCAATTTCAGGCTTTCCAAAAGCATCGCCATGTCTAGGCATTCAACGGTGGCAATTTTTTCTGCATTTTTATCAATGAGATCTGCAAGTGCAAAGAGAATATCGGTTCTTTTTTGAATGCCCAAAGAAGACCATTGTGAAAAGCCTTTCTGCGCAGCCAACACTGCGTCCGTGGCAGTTTGGTGGTTACCGCGAGAGACATCGGCGAGCTTTCTGTTCCAATCCATGGGGCAACGGACTTCGAAAGTATCTTCCGATGCGATTCGCTCTCCTCCGATAAAGTGATGAGGAGACACGGAAACGCCGTCAATTTCAACGCGATCTAAATGTGTGGTCATGAATAAACTCAATTTAAGTGTTTCAACAGCGGAGCGGTTCTGCGAAAACTTGTTTGGTTGCAAACGATCTTGATTGTGCAACCCTACGTCTGTAACTTTGATTTAGGTTGAGTCATTATTGTCGTTCCACACGATATATCGCTTGTCGGCATTGCTCCATTCATCGTCAATCTCGACGAGGATGGCACTGACAAGCCT
>WLWV01000087.1 GCA_012103395.1 Gammaproteobacteria bacterium | reverse complement strand
GCTTGTCAGTGCCATCCTCGTCGAGATTGACGATGAATGGAGCAATGCCGACAAGCGATATATCGTGTGGAACGACGATAATGACTCAACCTAAATCAAAGTTACAGACGTAGGGTTGCACAATCTTGATTTAATGGGGTTCTAGAATTTCCAGTGAAATAGACAAAGACATTTCATAAACTCTAAAAAACCTAGCGTGGTACATGTATGGTTAGTACCAAACCGCTACAATATCCGCATTGTTAACAGATCGAAATAACTCGGATAGAAAAATGGCGACAGTAATTGATGGTAAAGCGTTTGCAGTCGGGCTTCGTAAGAAAATAGCGGAGTCCGTGTCATCCTTGGTAAACGAACACGGCATTAAGCCAGCCTTGGCGGTGGTTTTGGTAGGAGAAGACCCAGCCAGTCAAGTTTATGTTCGTAACAAAGGAAAACAAACCGTCGAAGCTGGCATGGATTCTATCGAACATAAACTTTCTATTGATACTTCAGAAGAAGAAGTGCTTTCTCTCGTGAATGAGCTCAACAATGATCCCAGGATTAACGGCATCCTCGTTCAATTGCCACTCCCCAAGCAGATTGATGAATCTAAGGTTATTAATGCAATTAGTGTAGAAAAAGACGTCGATGGATTTCACATTGAAAACGTTGGGAAGCTTTCAATCGGTGAGGAATCATTAGTTCCATGCACTCCAGCCGGATGCATTATGCTTTTGAAAGACCATTTTGGCAGCCTATCGGGGAAAAGTGCAGTTGTGGTTGGGCGGTCAAATATCGTCGGGAAACCTGTGTCCATGCTTCTTCTAAAAGAAAGCTGCACAGTCACGATTACTCACTCCCGGACTCAGGATTTACCCGGCGTATGTAGTCAGGCTGATATCCTCATTGCCGCTGTTGGTGTTCCAGAGATGGTGAAGGGGGATTGGGTGAAGCCAGGAGCCGTGATAATTGATGTTGGCATTAATCGAATTAGCACCGAAGAAGGTAAAACCAAACTGGTTGGCGACGTTGATTTTAAAGGGGCAATGGAAGTAGCCGGCGCAGTTACTCCTGTGCCCGGTGGCGTTGGCCCAATGACCATCGCTTGTTTGTTAAGAAACACCGTCATTGCCGCTTGTCGACAACATAATCTCGATGTCCCTGAAGCAATAAAGACGTTTTAAGCCGATTAGAAATAGACGCGATCGGATTTTGCAATAGAGCAAAGAATAATGAAGCAAATAAAAAACCCCGGCTCGGCCGGGGTTTTTTATGGCATTTTTTCGGCTGTTTAAAGAAAATATCGAAACTCGATTCCCGACAAAGTTGGTCTATCGAATCTAGGGAGATAGGCTTAGTCTATTGCCGACATATACAGGGAGAGCTGTTTAATCTGCTCTTCAGATAAAGCAAACGATATCGGATTCATAATGCTGTTCTTGCGTGCCCCGGACTTGAAAGCCAGTAATTGAGCTTCGAGATAAGCTGGGCCTTGGCCAGAAACGCGAGGAAACGCGGGGGGAATTCCATGCCCTGAAGGCCCGTGACAGCTCATACAAGCCGCGATCGAGTAAGGCTCATAACCGCCACGATAAATTTTACTGCCGTCAACTGCTTGGGATTCCTGTTCAGGGGTTACTGAACCCTTATTCGAGTCAAGGCTGACATAATAGGCATCCAAGTCCGCCATATCTTCATCTGATAACCCAGCAGACATACCTTGCATAATCGGATCTGAACGCTCCCCAGATTTAAAATTTGCCAATTGAATAGCAATATAGCCTGGTACCTGACCCGCCAAATGAGGGAAATCGGCAGACACACTAATACCATTTGGACCGTGACAAGCCACGCAAGTCGCCGATTTTTGTTTACCAGCTTCAACATCTCCGTCCTGCGCCGGTACGGCCTGTGAAGTTAATCCACTGATAGCCACAACAACCATTGCCAAATAAGACATTTTGGTCAATCGAAATAGAGAACGAACCATTGAGTTAGAACCTGTATGGATTAGATCATGGAAATGATTCAAATCAGATAATTTCCGTCCAATCGTTGAAAATAAATTCACCCGCATGCGGGCAGAACGCGTAAAATTGAGGGCATATTATATCAACAAACATTAGTAAAAACTTGCGTTCTATCGATTTTACAAAAGCAAAATACTCCCTTGCCGCTCATTACCCCCATCAATGGCCTGAAGACGTCGGTGCAGAGGTGGCGTTTGCCGGACGATCCAATGTGGGGAAATCGAGCGCAATTAACGTCATTACCAACCAAAATCGGTTGGCGAAAACGAGTAAAACACCAGGAAGAACTCAGCAAATCGTATTTTTCGATGTTGAGGACGACATACGTCTCGTTGATTTGCCAGGTTACGGCTATGCAAAAGCGCCCGAATCACTGCGGCAACACTGGCAATCTTTTGTCTCTGACTACTTATTTAACCGGAAATGCCTAAGAGCACTCGTAATTCCCATGGACATTCGTCGCCCACTGACTAAATTAGATTTCACGATGCTTGAATGTTGCTGGCAAACCGGCCTATCAGCCCATGTATTACTAACAAAATCCGACAAATTCAAACGGGGAAAAGCCATGGGTATACTGCAAAGCGTTAAAAAACAGCTAGAGTCGGCCCCTCTTACTTCTATCCAGCTCTTCTCTTCTTTAAAGAAAGAAGGCATTGACCCAGCCAGATCGCGACTCAATGAGTTATACACACAAGATCGGCAGACAATCCAACAATCCTCCGAACACAACACGTTATCATGAAATGTCGGTCTGTGAGCGAAGTACTGCTTGTGCGATCGACCACTAAATTACATCCTGACATGACCGTCACCAACCACAATATACTTTTGGGTTGTTAACCCTTCAAGGCCCACTGGCCCACGGACATGTAATTTGTCCGTACTAATTCCAATTTCCGCGCCAAGACCGTACTCGAAACCGTCTGCAAACTGGGTAGACGCATTAACCATCACCGAGCTGGAATCCACACGGCGCAAAAACTGCTGACTATGGGACAAGTTTTGCGTCACTATGGAATCCGTATGATGGGAACCATAATGGTTGATATGTCCAATCGCCTCCTCCAAACCGCTCACCACCCGAATCGACAGAATGCCATCCAAATATTCGGTATGCCAATCTTCTTCACTCGCTCCCTCTATGGACTGCATGATACGCTGAGATTTTTCACATCCCCTTAATTCGATATCTTGATCAGCGTATTGGCGGCACAGTGCGGGCAGGATCTTGGGGGCGATATTTTCCTCGACTAATAATGTCTCCATCGCTCCGCAAATACCGTAGCGCCTAGCCTTCGCATTGAAAGCAATTGAAATCGCCTTGTCGATATCCGCATCTCCATCAATGTACACATGACACAAACCATCAAGATGCTTAATCACTGGAACTGACGCTTCCTGACTGATTCTTGTCGTCAAACTTTTGCCTCCACGAGGCACAATTACATCAACGTAATCATCTAGTTGAATAAGGGCGCCAACTGCAGACCGATCTGTGGTTTCAACTAACTGAACACAATCAACGCCAAGGCCAGCCTTAGATAGCCCGTCATAAATACAATTGGCTATCGCCAGATTGGAATAAATGGCCTCAGAGCCACCCCGAAGAATGACGGCATTACCGGCTTTAAGGCAAAGTGCCGCTGCATCGATCGTTACATTAGGACGAGATTCATAAATTATACCAACTACGCCCAACGGTACCCGCATTTTGCCAACCTGTATGCCGCTGGGCCGGTAGTTCATTCCGGTTACCTCACCCACAGGGTCCGGCAGCTGGACTATTTGATGACATCCCGCGATCATGGCAGCAATACGCTCTTCATTTAGCACCAGCCGATCCAGCAAAGCATTAGTCAGATTGTTTTCGTTTCCGGCCCGCATATCTTTGCTATTTTCAGACAATATATAAGATGCCTGCTGTCGCAAACTATCTGCTATAGCACCCAATGCCGCATTTTTTTGAGCAGTGGTGGCGCTGGCAATGGTAAGCGATGCTCGTTTAGCCGACTCCCCAAGACCAAGAATGTATTTCGAAATATCAGTATTTTCCATATAGCTACTTCAGTTTAAAAATCATCAACCTAGCTCACTCCAAGGCCACATAAGCCTAGAGCAATGCCCTCAATTTCTTCCCAAACGTTTTGACGCTGAAAAGTCGCTCTTCCTTTGACCATCAGATCGATTCGACCCAATCGACGGAGTAAACTGATGCATTGGGGCAAGCTCAAACGCCGCATCGCATCACTCATCAAACGACTTCGATTACCCCAAACCCCGTGTTGTTGAAACAATGATTGTGGATTCGCTCCTCGCTCAGATGCCATCAGCAAATGACAAAGGGTTCGAGTATCCTTAGACAAAGCCCACAAAATCACAATGGGCTCCATCTGTTCTCGTTTTAGGCTTTGCAAAATGCGGATACATCGATTAGCCGAGCCGGCAAGACAGGCGTCAACAAAACCATAGACATTGAATCGAGCGTGATCCGCTATCACTTGCTCCATCATTTCGACAGAGATACGCTGTGTTGGATATAGCAACGTTAATAGGTTAATTTCCTGAGCTGCCGCTAGTAGATTACCTTCAACAAAATAAGATAACCTCTCCGCAACGTCCTGATCGAAATTTAGTCCCTTCTCTTTTATTCGACTAGCAATCCAATTTGGCAATTTGGCAGCACCAATCACAGGACACTCTACAGTCACCCCTCCACTATCGATGGCTTTGAACCACTTGGTGTTTTGAGTTCGCTTATCAATTTCGCCGCTAATGATGACTAAAATCGTATCATCACTCTTTCCCATAGACATATATGAAATCAGCGCTTTTGCACCTGCGTCCCCGGGCTTTCCAGTCGGGATGCGTAGCTCGATAATTTTTTTCTCTGCAAAAAGGGACACTGACTGCGTGTATTCAGCGATTTGATTCCAATCGAATCCGGTTTCAGACGTAAACCGAAGTCTTTCATGATAGCCAACGTCGACGGCATGAGCACGAAAAAGATCAATCGCCTCTTCTATCAATAGGATTTCAGCACCAAAGAAGTGATAGACAGGATGGAGTCCTTGCTTAAGATGATCTGGTAATGAAGGGAGGCTAATACGCAAAAGTTGAGCTCGTAAGGTAGATATATCAATCTGACAGAGGTCGGTCTATCAGACGAGTAGATCTAGCCTATCCATTAGTAAGGCCATTAGTAGGGATCTAGGGGTAGGTAGCCGGGTAATGTTAGATGTATTCGAATTCTGTAGATCTGATATGTGATCATCTTAGCAACAATCACATATCGCACCTAGGCAACAAGTTTCAGTTGCTGCTTAACCACCCTCAAAGTCGGCTCAGTCTCCTAAGTAATTGCAGAATAAGCCCTTTTTCCATTTCCTTTTTCAAAAACTCTTTTTCCTGCTCCGCAAGTAACTCCTGATTGGGGTCATATTCTTGGGTTCTTTGTTGAGAAATTGCCTTGAGAGGCTGCAAAGTCTCGCCATTACCATTCACGACAGAATAGTCGAGATTATAGTAATAAGTGTAGCTGGTCGCTCGCCCTAATGCATCAGTCTTACTGACCGAACTTAAATATTCTAGATTCGCAATATTCAGTTGTGCCGTGTTGGGTTGGCTGATGACCACAGCGGTACCATTTCTTTCTAGTTCGTTGGTTAGAGACTCAATAAAGTCGCGATCTCCACCTGACAACGAGACACTGCTCAATGATTCGGGCAGCGAAAAGTTGCCACGCAAATGAAAACCACATGCAGAAAGCAGGGAAATAACAAGCAGTGCAGGTATCAAGCGTTTAGACATGAGTGTTTTCCATAGAGTCGTCGGATTAGCAATGGGGGTATTATAAGACCTAAATGACGAGATTCACCAGCCTACCAGGTACAACAATAATTTTTTTCACCGGTTTTCCTTCAATGAACTTCTGCACTTTCTCGTCCGCTAACGCTATTTTTTCAATTTCGTCTTTACCACATGAATTTGCGACTTCAATTTCACTACGCAGCTTTCCGTTCACCTGAATAACAAGCACCACCGTATCACTCACCAATGCACCTTTGTCGACCTTGGGCCATGGTGCATCAATAACCTCTCCACTCTCGCCCATATCCTGCCATAGTTGGTGTGCTATATGGGGGGCAATGGGCGCCAGCACTTTATTTAAGATAACCAGCGCTTCGCGAAGCGCCAATGAGCCATCGGGATGTTGGCGATGGTCATATTTGTCCAAACCATTGAGAAGCTCCATCGCCCCCGCGATCACGGTATTGTAGTGAAATTTTTCATAGTCACGGTTCATCTTTTCCAATATGGAATGCGTCAACTTGCGAAGCTTTTTAGCACCGCTATCGGTCAGAGACTCCTCCCAGTTGAGCTGATCTAACTTAGTTCTTGCATCAACAATCTCTAATTTCGAGCTTTGTACTAGTGTCCACCATCGCCGTAAGAAACGATGGGCTCCCGCCACCGCATCATCATTCCACTCCAATGATTGTTCTGGAGGGGCAGCAAACATCACAAAAAGACGAACGGTATCGGCACCATAAATGTCGATCATCGATTGAGGATCCACTGTATTGCCTTTGGATTTCGACATTTTCGAACCGTCCTTTAGCACCATCCCCTGGGTCAACAAATTTGTGAAGGGTTCATCACTATTCACCAAACCCGCGTCACGCATCAGTTTATGGAAGAAACGTGCGTATAAGAGGTGTAACACCGCGTGTTCAATTCCTCCAACATATTGATCCACCGGTAGCCAATAGTTCGCGCGTTCGTCCAACATCGAATCCGCACCAGGGCAGCAATAGCGCGCGAAATACCATGAAGATTCAAAAAACGTATCAAATGTATCTGTCTCACGGGTGGCTGGGAGATCTGTTCCGGGCAACGTGGTATTGTAGAAACTAGGATCCTCTTTGATTGGGGACTTAACACCCGAGAAAGCCACATCTTCTGGCAAAATCACCGGTAACTGATCATCCGGAACGGGGATCACGTTATCATTTTCATCATAGATTACCGGAATTGGGCACCCCCAGTAACGTTGACGAGACACTCCCCAATCACGTATTCGATAGTTAATTTTGCGTTCACCGACGCCCTTCTTCTCCAGCTCAGAGATAATCGCCTCGCTGGCCGCAGCGAAATTAAGACCATCGAATTCACCCGAATTACAGGTGAGCCCGTTCTTCGCTGTCATCGAGGACAGCGTGTAATCGTGAGAAGGAGAGTCAGGTGACTCAATCACTGGACGAATTTCGATATCATGCTTAATGGCAAACTCCCAGTCTCGCTGGTCATGGGCCGGTACTGCCATCACAGCCCCGGTGCCGTATCCCATTAAAACAAAATTGGCCACCCAAATAGGCACTTCTTCCCCACTAATCGGGTGAATTCCGCTAATACCCAATGGAATTCCTTTCTTCTCCATGGTCTCAAGTTCTGATTCAGCAGTATTGACCTGCTTACACTGAGCTACAAATTCGGCAACTTCGGGGTTATTAGCGGCAACTTTTAGTGTCAACGGATGCTCCGCCGCCACAGAGACAAAAGTCACTCCCATAATGGTGTCGGGGCGAGTAGTGTAAACGCCCAATGGTGCTTCGTCGGAAACCTCGAAGCCAAATTCAACCCCTTCCGAACGGCCGATCCAGTTGCGCTGCATTGTCCGAACCGCATCAGGCCACCCTTCCAGATTATCTATTTCGTCAAGCAACTCTTCGGCATAGGCTGTGATTTTAATAAACCATTGCGGAATTTCCTTTCGCTCCACTAATGCTCCTGAACGCCACCCTCTCCCATTTTCAACTTGCTCATTGGCTAACACTGTTTGTTCGACCGGATCCCAGTTAACCACCGCCATCTTTTTGTAGGCTAACCCCTTATCTATCAGCCGTGTAAAGAACCATTGCTCCCATTTGTAGTACTCCGGTGTACAGGTTGCAAGCTCTCGATTCCAGTCGAAGGCAAACCCTAAACGTTTGAGTTGCCCTTTCATGTACTCGATATTTTCATACGTCCATTTTGCTGGCGGCATTTGGTGTTTTATTGCGGCATTTTCCGCCGGAAGCCCGAATGCATCCCATCCCATAGGCTGCAGCACATTCTTACCCAGCATCCGTTGATATCGACTAATCACATCACCAATTGTGTAATTGCGCACATGTCCCATGTGCAGCTGACCGGATGGGTAGGGCAACATTGAGAGACAGTAAAACTTCTCTTTGTCCGGATCTTCCTCAACACTAAAACTTTGGTTTTGTTCCCAATGTAGCTGAACTTTTTGTTCGATTTCTATTGGGGAGTATTCGTTAGTCATTTCAATTCTGGCGATTATTAATCTCTGATAGCGCGTCCACTCCAACGTCACTACTCACGATGATCGGTGGAATGTCACATCAAATACACACTAATTTTCGGTGAAGGCGCGATTTTAACTGATTACGACCACTCGCGGTGATTAACCCGCATGTTTTCAGCAGACGCATTCCCCCCTAGAACCTGAAAGCCAATCACTCCAGAATCATTGGGATTTAATCTTGCAATAGTCATATATCCTCTGATTCAGAGGAGCAAATAATACGCAGGATTGCGCGCATGGAGTAAAATCCAGCAATGGCCGGCAAAATCCCAAACACCTTTATCGATGATCTCATTGCTCGTGTGGATATCGTGGATATCATCGATCGAAGAGTACCCCTCACGCGAAAAGCTAAAGAGTACCAAGCCTGCTGCCCTTTTCATGATGAAAAAACCCCCTCCTTTACCGTCAGCCCATCAAAGCAGTTCTATCACTGTTTTGGCTGTGGCGCTCATGGAACAGTGATCGGATTCTTGATGGAATACGCAAACTTAAGTTTTGTTGAAGCCATACAAGAACTTGCTGATGGAATGGGACTGTCCGTCCCTACAGAGGATTCTGGGTCTCCCAGAGGAAATACAACAGCACGAGAAACGCCTGGAGAGTTACTGCGAATTGTCGAACAAACCAGCTACTGGTTCCAACAACAACTGCGAAACCACAGCGGCGGCAAAGAAGCCATAGTTTACCTCAAGAATAGAGGGCTAGACGGCAGAACTGCTGCTAGCTTTGGCATTGGATACGCGCCCGACGGTTGGAGCAGTCTCGCAACCGCACTAGGAACAACCCTCCAGAACCAACAGTATTTGGTAAAAGCAGGGTTAATTACCAAAAAAGAAGGTGCTGACGATACTAACTATTACGATCGGTTTCGAGGGCGCATCATGTTTCCCATTGAAGACCACAGGGGTCGAACAGTGGCTTTTGGCGGGCGTATTTTAGGTCAAGGAGAACCTAAATACCTGAACTCCCCTGAAACATCTCTGTTCCACAAAGGCGCCGAACTCTATGGATTGCATCGCGCAAGACGCAGCATTGGTAACGAAAACAGAAGCATCGTGGTCGAAGGGTATATGGACGTTATCAGCCTTGCACAATTTGGTGTGGATAACTCAGTAGCAACGCTCGGCACCGCCACAACCCGAACACACCTACAGCGACTTTTTCGACTCGCCCCTGAAATTATCTTTTGTTTCGACGGCGACCGCGCAGGCCGAAGCGCCGCATGGAAAGCCATGTTAATTGCATTACCAGAGATGCAGGACGGCCGTTTAACCGGTTTCCTTTTCCTCCCAGAAGGAGAAGATCCTGATAGCTGGATACGTAGCAAAGGAAAAGAAGGATTCAACCAACAAATGGACCAGTCGATTTCGCTGCCCGAATTCTTATTTGACAACTTGATAAAACAGGTAGATATGACTCGAATGGAAGGGAAAGCACGCCTTGTGAGTTTGGCCAAACCACTATTGGACCAATTGCCCCAGGGAGCACTTAAGGAAATGATGTTCGCACGCCTATCGTCTATCAGCGGTTTAACCAACAGGCAGCTTGGTTCAAATCTAACCTCACCCATTGCTCAGAGCTCGCGCAATAGGACGAAAAGCATCACCTTGCCCGAAGGGCAACTGTCACCTCTTGCTCTAGCAACCAGCTTATTGCTCCAAAATCCGTCGCTCGCCAAAACCATCGTGAATCTCGATGGCCTTAGAAAGCTAAACATGACCGGCGCCAACGTTTTGCTGCAGATGATCGATAAGGGTTTGACTACCGAAGAGCAGACCACAGCAAGACTGCTGGAGTCCTTTCGAGAGTCGGAATTTCATCCATACCTTGAAAAACTAGCAGGTAGGACCCATCTCGTGGACGACCAGGCATTGGAGGCTTATTTTAACGATACATTGAATCGACTGTTGTCCCAACAGGATGAACAACACCGCCTGATATTGTTAGAAAAGTCCCGTCAAGGCACATTAGATCCCCATGAAAAGGTTCAACTGGTGGAATTGCTTCAAACTCGCGTTGCGGGTCAAAATTAGTCGGCAGGCATTTATTGTGATTCTTGCGAGTAATTTGATGATATAATCTGCGGTCGCATTTTTGCGTCGTTTTATGGCTATCCTAAACTGGTTAGCCGACTGATCAGCGTCACTACTATCGAGGTAACACATTACTATGAGTAAAGAATCTCAATCTCTCGAACTCGAAGAAGATGATCTGGGCCTCGATGCTGCAGAGGAAGACATTAGTATTGACGGCGAAATTGAAAAACCGTTAGCCACGGTTGTCCCGCCCTCGATTACCCCAGGGCAACCCCAATCAGACCTCAAGAAACTCGTTCTGAAAGGGAAAGCACAAGGGTTCTTAACTTATGCGGAAATAAACGACCACCTACCCGAAAACATGCATGACACCGACCAGATTGAAGTCGTTGTCAATATGATCAATGACATGGGTATCGAGGTTGTAGACAAAGCGCCTGACATCGATAACATGACGCTTAAGAGAGATAATCCCGAAGATCAGGAAGTCGCCGAAGAAGTCAGTGCAGCACTAAAAACCGCCGTAGAAAGTGAATTTGGCCGAACCACCGACCCGGTTCGGATGTACATGCGAGAAATGGGAACAGTAGAACTACTGACCCGAGAAGATGAGATAGCCCTCGCCAAGCGAATTGAGGCAGGAAACCGCCAAAGCGCCCAAGCGGTTGCTCTCGCTCCAGTCGCAATCCGAAAACTACTTAATTTCGCTGATAGCATCGAAATGGGAGACATGAAGCTCTCAGACTTAGTGATAGATTTTATGGAGCTGAACGCGCTGGATGATGAAACCGTCGCGATCCCCGGCGAACCCGGGCAAAATGCCCAAGAGGAAGAAGACTCTCCTAGCGGCCCAGATTATGATGACGCCGTTGTTCGTTTTAAGCGAATGAGACGAACCTGGAAAGCCCTTGAAGCTGCTTGGGAAAAGCACGGCATTGATAGCAAACAAGCCCTAAAGAACAGACAGAAACTGGGCGATGAGCTCTTACAAATTAAATTTGTTCCAGTCAGATTCGAAGCCCTCGCTGTAACCTTACGTGATAGCATGACTGAAATTCGCACCTGCGAAAGAAAGATCGCTAAGTATTGTGTAACTTATGGAAAAGTACCAAGAGAAAGTTTCCTTCAATACTTTTCTGGCAACCAGGCCAGTATGGAACAATTTGACAAGCTTGTCGCTGCATGCGGGGACAAAGCCCCCAGACTTGAAAAATATCGTAACACGATATCCGAGAGCTGTGATCAGCTAGTTAGATGCCAACAAAACACAGGGCTTGGTATCGCAGAATTGAAGGACCTAAGCAGAAAACTGTCTATCGGTGAAGCAAAAGCGCGCCGAGCCAAAAAAGAAATGGTCGAAGCAAACTTACGTCTTGTTATTTCAATTGCGAAAAAATACACCAACAGAGGCCTGCAATTTCTGGACTTAATTCAGGAAGGAAACATCGGACTAATGAAAGCGGTAGACAAATTCGAATATCGTAGAGGCTATAAGTTTTCAACCTACGCGACGTGGTGGATACGGCAAGCAATCACTCGATCCATCGCTGACCAAGCGAGGACCATTCGAATTCCGGTCCATATGATTGAGACAATTAACAAGCTAAATCGAGTATCTAGGCAAATCCTCCAAGAAAAAGGACGAGAAGCGCTACCAGAAGAATTAGCCGAAAAAATGGAGTTATCTGAAGACAAAGTTCGCAAAGTACTTAAGATAGCCAAAGAGCCCATTTCCATGGAAATGCCCATTGGCGACGACGAAGATTCACACCTTGGCGACTTCATCGAAGACAAAAACATCAAAGCCCCCGTCGATATCGCAACTAGCTCCGGCTTGAAACAGGCAACCGACGACATTCTGGAATCCCTAACCGAACGCGAAGCAAAGGTATTACAGATGCGCTTCGGAATCGGCATGAATACAGACCACACTCTCGAAGAAGTCGGTAAACAATTCGACGTCACCCGAGAACGAATACGTCAGATCGAAGCCAAAGCACTCAGAAAGCTCAGACACCCAAGCCGCTCAGATCACCTGAAAAGTTTCTTGGATAGTAATTAATTTGTAGAAGTTCAGACTTGAGCTGACAGTTACCCGTTTATCAGTAGCTGTCTGTCAGATAGAGTTTAGTTTACAAACTTTTCTTTCCAGATCGCTTTACCGTCGATGAGTGTTTCCATCGGCG
>WLWV01000086.1 GCA_012103395.1 Gammaproteobacteria bacterium | reverse complement strand
CGCCGATGGAAACACTCATCGACGGTAAAGCGATCTGGAAAGAAAAGTTTGTAAACTAAACTCTATCTGACAGACAGCTACTGATAAACGGGTAACTGTCAGCTCAAGTCTGAACTTCTACACATAATCCTATTGTGAGTATCGATGAGAATCGAATGTTTTCTTGTGGGGCTTATCACAGCGCACACCTTAGCATTGCGGTTGAGACGGTATCGAGAGCTTTCGTTCATGTGGTGATGGCACAGATCGCTAGGATGTCGAAACTAATTTCTGCTCGTCACACAGATTTACCGCTATTTCTCGCAATACCAGGTGCCAACTCTAATGGTTTTGCTCCTTACATGAAGATAGCGGAATCATTAGTAGCGGAAATCGGGCATTTGGCGATGCCGGTACCAATATGGCCGAGTGTCAATGCTGACGGTTCTGAAGACATACTCAGCAACGCTATGACGTCAGCCAATGCGTTGAATCAGATTGCAGAACTTGGGCAAAAACTCTCGGCCATCGAAATGATAATGGCGAGTCAGGCATTGGAACTTAGAGGGCAAAATCAAAAGATTGATCCGAGCGTCGCCTCCAGCGTGAAAGATGAGTACTGGGCTGTCCGAGAAATCGTTGAAACTCTGAAAGCTGACCGTCCTGCGGGGGAAGAAATTGAGAGACTAGCGGCGTGTTTGATGGATAGAAAATACTAGAATGTGATAGTTAGGGGGACGCTCATCTATTCGACCTCGAGATTCTTATCAGATCTTGAGGTTATAGCGAAACAGCTAACTACCGGTGAACCAAATAGCGGAGTGAGACCCAAAGCCCGAAACAGGCCTTCGCCAAAAACGGATAAGGTTTTCATTCTAAGCATTCTATGTGCTGCCATGGGTAGGAGAAACTGTTTGTAGCGTGCTTGATGTGTAAAGCCATGAAGACTGAAAGCGTCATCTATTTGTCTTTGATTAAAGCATAAGTACCTTCGTGTGTTTTTCTCCACGTATTTTTTCAGGAAAAAAAGAAAATTCGAAAAGACATTGAAGCTGAATTTCTCTGGATAATCGATGATCACAGAATGAGATGATACGCGACATAATTCTTCAATAAAGGCTTCCCAATTGTCCATGTGGGATAGCGTACGATAGGTAATTACCACATCAAAACTCCTGTCGGCATAGGGAAGGGACAGGAACGACCCAGTGTTGAATTGAACTTTCCCCAAAGTTATATCCGACTGAATTCTGTGTCCACATTCGTCGTTGCTACCAAGGATAGTCAACGTGTGTCCGAGAGAATGGATAGTTTGTATATTTTGACCATGTCCACCACCAACATCGAGTACCCTAAGGGCCTTTCCGTTAATCAATGTTTTTGAGGCATGATTCTGGACATCAAGAAACCATTCACCAATCTTGCCCGAAAACCGCATTGCATAATCCGCCGTGGATGATTCTATATCTGGGGCGTTTGGGTGGTTGGTAATTGAGTTTCTGGTCATAAATAGTGGGTGTAAATACCGCTGTAAAACAATATCTTAATGTCTCCATTTGGCATTGAAATAGGAACAAATAATCAAGTTTGGATACTCTAATATCCATTATACCGGTGCATCAAGGATTCATGTGATTTATCTATGTCATGAAAAGGAGTGATTGAATTTGCGAACTAAGCCTCATGTAGCAACTCAATGACAGTATTGGTAACAGCAATTGTTCCCTGGTCACCTCCAAATTCATCGGGTCGAATTCGAGCCTGATCAAATCCTCGATCAACGGCTGATTCGATCAGTTTTGCCGCATCCCCCAATGCGGTAACTTGAGACCGCTCTTCTAGATAATCAAGCATTAATGCGCCGCTCAGTATCGCCGCTAAAGGGTTTGCACGGTTTTGTCCTTGAATGTCTGGAGCACTGCCATGAGCAGGCTGAAATAGACCGTGGTTATCCCCTATTTCCGCACACGATGCAATACCCATACCGCCCACCAGTCCACCAGCAAGATCAGAAATAATGTCTCCAAATATGTTTTCCATGACGAGTACATCAAACTCCCAAGGGCACCTGATCAGGTCAAGCGCGAGCGCATCGATATATCGATATGATGTTTTAATTTTTGGATTGTTTTGTGCTCGTTCATCAAAGATCTTTCGAAAGAGGGCGATGGAGCGGAATACATTTGCTTTGTCGACGCAAGTGACCAGTCCCTGACCGCCCATTTGTTTTCTCTTGGTTGCGAGTCGAAAAGCAAAGTCGTGCAATTTCTCTGTGGTGGGGCGAGTAATACGTAATGTTTCTCTGACTTCATTGTCGTTGTAGACTTCATTTCGATTATGAACCGCTGCTGTATAAAAGAGTCCCTCTGAAGATTCCCTTAAAACCACAAGATCAATTTTTCTCGCATCCGTATGAATGAGTCTCTGTGGTGTGTTTGGATAGGCCTTGACTGGGCGAACCCCCGCATAAAGTTGGAGATTTTCTCGGATACGTAGATGTAGAGATATTTCAGTATTGTCAGGGTATCGAACATGTGGCAAACCGATAGCACCGATGAAAATGGCATCGGCTAATGCCATTGATCTTTCTGACTTAGGATCGATATCTACGCCCGTTTCCTCATAGTAGGCAGCGCCTGCTTTTAGGTAGTCGTATACTAACTCAAAGCCCCCAACACGTTTTGTGGCTGCCTGCAATACTGCAATTGCTGATGCTGTTACGTCTATACCGATACCATCGCCCTTTAGTACAGAAATATTGAAAGTTGGGGTTGTCATTGCATTTATACGAATTCAAATGTACAAGTTCAAAAATTGCTCGAAAGGTAGAATTTTGTATGGGGCACATATTTTATTTGTAATCTACGTTAGACCTAGCCCCGTTCCTGTTGATGAATATAGCTTGATTTTACTAGACAGATTTCTACTTCACAAAACATTGTTGTCCGCACACCAGTGGAGGCAGTCGATTTTTTTGAGTATGTCTACCTTGAACATTGTAGGGTATTTCAGCGTCGCTAAGCATCATCGCTCGTGCCTTTTCACTATTTTGCAGGCTCGGCCATAGATTTGCTCTTTGTTCGAACACGAAAGTTAGTTCCTTCGACTGCTTTGTCTTAGCAGTTGCCTAGATGGTTGATACCAAAATTAATGTATCGAGATACTGAGTCGCGCTTCAAATGGAAACCGACGTATTGAGAGATCCCTAGTGAATGCAACCTCATTTGTTCGTTGGTTTGCGTCTCCAGTAGGCAATGGCGGCCGTATTCAGCATGAGGCGACTCTTCATTCTAGACGCCATAAAATGGCCCGCAATATTTCGAGCGTATAGATCCATCACGACAAAGATAAATAGAAACCTTTCCTGAGTGTTAAGTTCTAGCCGATTATGAAGCGAAAGAGGTTGGTGGGCAGGTTAGTGTTGCCTAACCTAGGCTCTCAATGCACATATTTATGTCGGCGCCCATAAAGGTATTGGGAGAGTGTATCCCAATACCTTTATGAATACTGAGCTAAGCCTATAGTTTTGTTCTTTGGGATGAGAGCGCTAATTTCTTGAAAAGTGGGGCATGCAATGCTACCAAATTTAAATCGAACCGAGGGGGCACAGAATAAGCTGAAAAAGCAAGAAACGAGATGAAACAGCTTGAAACATCTAATTGGTGCCGAAGGCGGGACTCGAACCCGCACGCCGTGAAGCACTACCCCCTCAAGATAGCGTGTCTACCAGTTCCACCACTTCGGCAATAAAGATTTTTATATTTTACACTGATTCTTATTCTTGGGGAGCTGCTGGAACGTCAGATTCTGCTGTATTTTGTTCCGCTGCCCCGAGCGTTGGTATCTCTTCGGTGTTTTCTGTTTGACCTTGCTGAATCACAGAAGACCCGGAAAGAATGCTGTTTTCTTCACCTTTTCTGGTATACATATAGGCAAGTGTTAAACTGGATAGGAAAAAGGTGGTGACAAGAATGGAGGTCATCCTACTAAGGAAATTGGCTGAGCCCCTTGCTCCGAATAGGGATTGGGAAGAACCACCACCAAAGGAAGCTCCCATGTCTGATGCCTTGCCTTGTTGTAGCAAAACCAGTATTACAATTGTGACCGCGACGATAAGATGAACGACAAGTAGTATGTTTGATAACATCAATTATTTCCTGTTAATCTGATAGAGCTGCTTGGCATATTAAAAAAAAGTCATCGGAGTTGAGTGACGCGCCCCCGACCAAGCCTCCGTCTATGTCTGTTTGCGCAATAAGTTCTCTTGCGTTTTCTGGTTTCATGCTACCGCCATATATAATGCGGCAGTCATTTGCGATTTTTTTATCTTGCTGCCTAAGTTGCTCACGTATCAAAGAATGGATTTCTTGTGCTTGATCCGGAGTAGCTGTGATGTTCGTTCCAATTGCCCATATCGGTTCATATGCGATCACAATGTCGTTGAACGCTCCGATGCCTGTGTGATCAATGACATTCTGCAATTGATGTATCACTGTTTGCTCGGTTTGGCCTGCCTTTCTTTGCTCGGTTGTTTCACCAATACAGAGTATTGGGATCAAATGATGTTCCAATGCAATCTGAGTTTTTCTTGAAACAAGTTGATCTGTTTCAGCGTTGTTTACCCGACGCTCCGAATGGCCCACAATGACATACTTACAATTGTGCCCATTTAGCATGCTAGCGGACACCTGACCTGTAAAAGGGCCGTTGGTATTTGCATCTAAATCTTGCGCGCCCAAAGAAACGGTGCTTTTCTTTAGACAGGCGTCAGCCAGATACAAAAATGGAAATGGCGGACAAAGTACAATATCGATGTTCCGTAGCCGATTGGAACGGGATGCTATACCTACGCACAGGGACTCGGTCAATGCCTTGTCTCCGTTCATTTTCCAGTTACCGACTACCAGTGGCTTGCGCAATTATTGTCTCCAGAAGCGTCGGCAGTGTGCATCCGAACAAGCTTATAAAAGGGGCTGGATATTAACCCTCTGTAGCATGAAAATCAATGCTACAGAGGGTTCGTTATGTAATGAATAATCTCGTTTGGATCGAGATGTTTCGATATCTATGAAAGATTAAGGGGCAAAGCGGGGATTGTTAGCAGTAAGCAGGTAGAAAGTGTCTGAAAATATGGCCTGGTGCTCATAGTGAGCGCCAGGCCTGAGCAGCGAAGTCTAGTTTACTTACCTAAAGGAATGCTGACCGAAAAGCTGATGATGTCAGCGCTCGAATCATTGTAGCTTCCACTTAGTGAATCAACTGCTGCACCGGGTACGGTGGAAACAAGATCGCTAGATTCGCCAATCGTCGCATCTTTACCCAAAACATGGGCATAGCTTAGGTCGAGTCTGATATTCCCAGCTGTCTTGTAACTCATACCCAAGGAAAGCCATTTGTGCTTGGTATCTGGGATTCTGGCAGTTCGGTATTGATCAGATACTGGGCTTTCATCAACGCCCAATCCACCACGGTATGTCCACTGATCGCTAGAGCGATAGTTCATCCCAACACTGTAGGTATTTGTTGACTTCCAGTTAGACGGTGTTACGTCATCGGGAAGCCCATTGTCAAATTTGAAGCGAAGTTCTTGGAATGAATCCCAATCGGTATGCCTGAGGCTGCCTAGAAGGTCAAGTTTGTCGCTCAAAACTTTCATTCCAGAAAAGTACAGGGTTTTGGGTAGTGTTACACTACCGCTTGCACCAGCACGGATACCCAATGGTGAGACAACTAATTCACCTTCAGGTTTAATCTGTACTTCCGATCGGTAGCTAAAACCAAATCGGCCTTGGTCATCACCCACGATAAGGCCTGCTGTCCAACCAATGGAGGTGTCATCACCCTTCACTGTAGATACCCCATCAGAACTGCCGACGCCGATGAATTGTGCATTTGTCAATTCAGCATCCACTTGCAGCAGGGTAAGACCGATACCCACAGAAACAAAAGGACTAACCTGATATGCAAGAGCGGGGTTTAATTCAAGTGTGGTCAATTCGGAATTAACGGCAGCATAACGGCCGACCCAAGTTGAATCGTATTCAGTGGATAGGCCAAAAGGGGTAGTGAGGCCGATACCATATTGGAGGTTGTCGCTAAGAGGTGCGCTGTAGTAAAAGTTAGGAACCAAAGAGCTGGTTCCTCCATCACTGTTTGCCCCTTGAGCTGGAACAGTTAGGACGCCCGCATAAGTTTGAGTAGATCCAGAGTTCTCAAATGGTGCCGATAGTGAAATAGCATGCAAGCCTGCTTCAAACTCTCTGCCTTCGCGCAGGTTTAAACCGGCTGGATTGGCGAACATGTCAGAAATGCTGTCTCCAGAAATACCCGAACCTGCGTTGGCTCGCCCGATGCCAGTGGTGGAAACGGAGCTATTCTGAAAGCCGGCCCCGTAGGCTGGTAACGTGGCTGCTATAGCCTGCGTTATTACAACAGCGGCAGCGAGGTAGGTAGTTTTGCGCATTATTTTAGTTCCTCTATCGATGTTAGGTTCTAATTGTAGGATGTTGGGACGCACGTCCCCCTTTGAACTAATTGTATCTGGATCGTAGAACAAGGAACAGTGTTTTTGTGGTAAAAACAGACGTAAAGTCCTGAAAAGCATCAGTTTATCCGTGTTTTTGGCAATTGATTCTTACTGCCTAGTCAAAATCAAGCTCAACCCAGAGTGGGAAATGGTCTGAACCCCTAGCATTGGAATCTACTCGACAATGGGTAATGTAGGAGCGAATGGCGCTGCTAATCAAACAATAGTCCAATCTGGCAGGTATGTTATGTACATCGCTAGTATGCCCGCTAGCCTCATCATTCCCAGTCTCAGTCCATGCATCGACAAAACCCTTGGGACTAATAATACGTCCACCATAATCGCATTTCGGCCCAGTCATCGTGTTGTATTCCAGTGAATCAGGCTGGCAGTTGAAATCCCCCATTATGATGGAATGGGGAGAGACAACTTGCTCATCCACGCCATCTTGCCAATCAAACCCATCGAGGTTTCCGTTAACAGGAAATCCCTCAACCTCTGCGCTATTGTGAATATCTATTAATCGATTTATCTGAGGCATTCTCGTTTCAGCAGATAAGTGAGTAAGATGTACTGAATATACACGCAGCCACAGGGATGAGAGCTTTACTGAGGCTTCAATGGCTGATCGTTGAATGCTTAGAGGGCCGATGCTTCCAAGTTTGGGTAAAAGATGATGGCGACTTGACTCAATGGGATAACGACTCAGGATCATGTTGCCAAATTGCCGCCGCCAATTTTCTGTTGGTGGAGAATTGTCACAGTGAAGGTCAACACCGGCCCCATATACCCAATAGTAATCGGGCAATTGTTGAGCAATTAACTCAACCTGGTCAACCATGTTGGTTCTCGGCCAAAAACGATCAACCTCCTGTAGCGCAATAATGTCCGCACCTTCTACTTCTCGAACGATGCGACCGAGGTCCACAACATCGTCCTGTCCTTTGCCGTATTGAATATTGTAGCTGACCAGTTTCATTATTTTCGCTGTGGGGTTTTATGGAGGCAGTCACTAGCACAAGGGGAGTGGTCGCATCAGGTTGGCGGTTGCCCCGTCGTGACCTATACCGTTAATCTGAATTGGTGCAACATATCGTAATAGGGTTGTGCGGCATCTGCGATATCCCGTTGTTCTTTGGTCAGTGTCGGGTTTCGAGGAGTGTACTCTTGAAAAGACGTTGATTCCCATACGTTGTTATACCAGTATTTCGCCCATACTCCATCACTGTCTCTTTGGCCTTGGGGCCAAGCGATCATTTCTGTCCGAAAAGGAATTGCCAATTTCTCGCAGACCAATTGCTGCATTTCCTCTGGAGCTGTTAAAAAATCCGCCGCATCAATCACTATCGGAATGGTACTACTCATTTTGATGACAAGGTCAAATAATGCGGCTTGCTGAATGAAACCGAGATCATCCAATGTCAAGTCGCCTCTTACTTTTGAATAGGACGAAACAACTTCTTCCGGAGACCGAATGAGAAAGCAATTGGTGACATTGGTAAGCCAACTTCGATCCATTTCCGGTAACAAATGCATTGTCATATGTTTCTGGTAGAAGATTGGGGCACCATTGTTAGGATCCCCAGAGCATTGACTGGCGATCGTTTTCCAGTCGGTTCCTTGATCAGCAATGACTTCTTCAGCACCGGGATGGGGAATACCAGTTTTGTGCAGATAATGGCCATAAAATGGTTCGTCCCAAACCACAGTGTCCTTGCGATTTTCCCAAGACCTCATCATTGCTGTAGAGATGTTCCTCGGGCCAGACCACATGGCGATCCTAGTTGCCATCTTAGCGGCACTCCGATTTGATGAGATCAAGATAGAGGTTTTGTATCCGTTCCACCATTGGACCTCTGGATTCGTTACCAATGGTTCGTCCATCGATGTTAACAACCGGTGCTACTCCAGCGAAAGTTCCGGTCACAAAAGACTCGTCTGCACTATAAACATCCGTTAAGCTGAAATTTTTCTGATAAACGGCAATGTCATTATCCTGACAGATTCTAATGATGTTGCCTCTAGTAATCCCGCCAAGACAATAATCACCAGAAGACGTCCATACTTCACCCTTTTTCACAATGAAAAAGTGTGTGGAATTGCAGGTTGCAACAAACCCATGGGGATCCAGCATAAGCGCTTCATCGGCACCTGCTTTTGTGGCCTGAATACATGCTGTGATACAGTTAATTTTGGAGTGGCTATTAAGTTTGGGGTCCTGTGTGTCGGGGTAACCACGTCTGACGTGGACGGTAAACAGTTTCAATCCTTTTGTGAGCGTTTCTGGCAATGCCTCTTTGTACTCAGGAATGATGACAATGGTTGGTGGCGTAATGGTGATCCTCGGGTCCTGATAAGGTGTTGCTTTGATTCCCCGGGATACCATTAGTCGGATGTGTACGCCATCACTCATCCCATTGGCGTTAAGGATTCGATACAATCTGTCGGTAAGTGTCGTTCGGTCCACATCCATTTGTATGTCCAATGCTTTTACGCCTTCATAAAGTCGGTCTAAATGCTGGTCAAGAAAGGCAATAACTCCCTCGTGATACCGAAGCCCCTCCCATATTCCATCCCCCAATACAAAACCGCTATCAAAAACAGAAACTGTGGCTTTTTCTCGAGGAAAATGCTCGCCATTAATATCGATCAGAATCGATTGATTGCGTGGATCACTTTGATATTCGTGAGTGCCTTTCATTATGATTTTTATCGTGATGATGTCGAATAAGTAACGGATTATGTCACAGCCATGTTCCGTATCACCATATTCAGTTCTACGAGTCATGGGTTTCAGATTGTGCAACCCTACGTCTGTAACTTCGGTTTAGTTTGAGTCATTATTGTCGTTCCACACGATATATCGCTTGTCGGCATTGCCCCATTGATGTCTACGCAGAACAAGTAAATCACAGTACAATCCTGCTTACTTAAAAAAGCGATTGACTTAATGAATACCTTTGACCCAACAGTGCTTAAGCCAGCTCAGCTTTCAGTGAGAGCGTTGGTAAGCCGTTTACAATGTGAGGAGCTGTCGGCAGAGTCCCACATCAATAATTGTCTTGCAAGAGCAGACAAATCATCTAGCGTCTTTGTGTCGATTGACGATGCTAGTCGAGAGGAAGCCCGTACGGTTGACTTAAACCGACGGCAGGGCAAGTCATTACCTCCATTATCCGGTGTGCCAATTACGCTGAAGGATCTATTTGACGTGAAGGGCCAAAAGACACTGGCTGGATCGAAAGTACTGAAAGGCTTTGCTGAACCGGCGCAACAGGATGCCGACGTGGTAGGGGATCTAAGAAATGCGGGTTTGCTGTTTCTTGGGCGAACCAATATGAGCGAATTTGCTTTCAGTGGTTTAGGTTTAAATCCTCATTATGGGAATTGCCAGAGTATCTGGGATCGAAAAGCAGGCCGTTTACCAGGGGGGTCGTCGTCCGGTAGCGCGGTGAGCGTCGCTGAAGGTATTGTACCAGCTACCATGGGGTCCGATACGGCGGGGTCCTGTCGAATACCAGCAGCATTCAATGGAATAGTGGGAGTGAAGCCCAGTTATGGACGACTTTCTCTTAAAGGCATCTTTCCGTTGTCTGAATCTTCAGATGCGCCGGGTCCATTGGGCGTAGATCTGGACAGTTGCTATTTGTTAGATCAGGCAATGACGTCGCCGAGTATGAAGGAGAGCATTGGTATCTCGAAATTGCCGTCAATTCATAGATGTGAGCCCAATGAAGTTCGTCTGTTATTACCCCAGTCTGCGGTATTGAGCAACCTCGATACCGAGGTCGCGGCAGCCTTTGAACGTTCATTGGAATGGCTAGCTGATGCTGGGTTTACACTTGTTAGACAAGAAATGCCAGTGATTGATCAGTGTGTAGATATGTTTGGTTCCCGGGCCGTTGTGCTGTACGAGGCTTGGCTGCTCCATCGCCAATGGCTCGAATCTCACGGTGATCAGTACGATCCATTTGTTGAACAACGAATTTTAAAGGGGAGCAAACTGAACGCGCAGCTGCAGCAAGCTCGGTATGATGAAAAGCGTCAAATTATCACTGATTTCGATGCCCAATTTACAGACTCAGGTGTCGATGCATTGATCTACCCCACCGTGGCTTGCATTCCTCCTGCTATCTCAGAGACTGATGATCCCCATCGAATTGCTGGAATAAACCTCCTATGTTTGAGAAATACGGCGACGGTGAACTATTTTGATGGTTGCTCTATTAGCTTGCCTTGTCATGACAATGGTAGTGCACCGGTGGGGTTAATGATTAGTGGAGCTAATGGAATGGATGCGCGTTTGTACGAAATCAGCGCTACCATTGAGTCAGTGCTAAACGAAGCCAGAAAGACAGCTTCGTCGTCCTGAAAAAATTAGCCGCGAGGAAATAAGGAGAGTCTTATGTCAGACAATCATGTGCATCATCATCATTCACCACTGAGTGAAATCGATCAGAGAGTCAATAAGCTGCAGAACCTGCTCATTGAAAAAGGATTAATCAATCAAGAGGCGATGGATGAACTCATTGATACTTATGAGAATAGAGTAGGCCCACAAAATGGTGCACGGGTTGTGGCGCGAGCTTGGACCGATGCGGACTATAAATCACGCTTATTGAGAGATGCCACCAACGCGATCAGGGAAATGGGGTATGAGGGGAGGCAGGGGGAGCACATGGAGGTGGTCGAAAACACAGATAGTGTCCATAATTTAGTGGTTTGTACACTTTGTTCTTGTTACCCGTGGCCGGTACTTGGTTTACCGCCAACATGGTATAAAGCATCCAGTTATCGAGCGAGAGCGGTGAGCGAACCGAGATTGGTACTGCAGGAGTTTGGTGTTGAGCTAGCCCCGGGAGTTGAAGTTAGAGTGTGGGATTCGACTGCTGAGATACGATATCTCGTTTTACCCCAACGCCCTGTTGGACTGGAGCATTGGACAGCAGAACAGTTGTCTGAGTTGGTGACCCGTGATTCCATGATTGGTGTGGCGTTGGTCTCAAAAGAGCCTGCTGTTTGATACATGTGCCGTCTTTAGAGGGGAATATCAATGAATGGTGCACATGACCTCGGTGGCATGCATGGATTTGCGGCAATTGATCAGGCACAGATCGACCAAGGTAATGCTGGAAACTTTACCAGCCTTTGGGAAGAGAAAGTCTTTGCTATGACTTTGGCCTGCGGGATGTTAGGGCAATGGAACCTAGATCAATCACGCTTCGCCAGAGAGAATACCGATCCGTCGAATTATCTGAATAGCCACTATTACGAGCACTGGCTACACGGCCTTGAAACCCTGCTCTTGGAAAAAGGAGTTGTCTCTCATGAGGAACTCAAACACGGGAAGAAGGAGAGTTTGACCTGTTTCAGTTCCATTAAGAAAGAAGACGTAGCCGCTATTATAAAGCAGGGTGGCCCTGCGTCATTGGCAAGTGAGCATGAACCATTTTTCCAAGTGGGTGATAAAGCCACTGTCGCAAATTTTCATCCTAAGTCTCACACTCGAGCACCACGCTATATTCGTGGAAAAAATGGGGTGATTGTAAAGCATCACGGGACCCACATTTTCCCGGACGAGCATGCGTTGTCTGGAACCAAAATCCCCGTCCATCTTTATAACATTCGTTTCGAGTCTGATGAACTGTGGGGGGCTGGTTCTGATGGAAGCGTGTTTGTAGATGTCTTTGAACCCTATTTGCTGGCTTCTGCAGCTAAATTGAGCGCCAACTAAACTCCATTTGAAGATTAACCATGAGTGAGCGAAATACCAACCCGCTATTATCTGGACAGCCCCAATGCGATGGAGAGGCGGTTTTTGATGCACCATGGCAAGCTAAAACGTTCGCAATGACGATCCAATTGCATCAAAAGGGAGTCTTCGAGTGGCAAGAATGGGTAGATCGACTATCTACGAATATAAAAGCCTTCGAAGCAAAAAGAGATGTAACAAACAGTGATGACTACTATGGCGTGTGGCTTCAAACCTTAGAAGAGTTTATGTCTGAAAACCTATCTAAACTGTAGAAGTTCAGACTTGAGCTGACAGTTACCCGTTTATCAGTAGCTGTCTGTCAGATAGAGTTTAGTTTACAAACTTTTCTTTCCAGATCGCTTTACCGTCGATGAGTGTTTCCATCGGCGTTCT
>WLWV01000085.1 GCA_012103395.1 Gammaproteobacteria bacterium | reverse complement strand
GATGGCTCAACATTCAACACCTAATCCAGAAAAACCGGCTTTGGCTTCGTTCGCTACGCTCACTTCGCCTAAGCCAAACGAACATCGCTAAAGAAATAAATTACAGACCTCAGGGTACACTACCGATGCGAATTGGGTTCATCAACACTCTGTGGATGAGCTAGTGTCTCGTATTAAGGAAATTTTGCAAAACCGAAAAACCTACCTGACATTCAACATTGATTGTATCGACCCAGCGTTTGCACCGGGAACTGGTACACCGGTTTGTGGCGGATTGAGTTCAGCTCATGCTTTGCAGACATTACGGGCGCTACGTGGAATTAACGTGATTGGAATGGATGTGGTTGAAGTGTCGCCGCCCTATGATAGTGCTGAGATTACCGCTTTGCTCGGTGCGACGATTGCCTATGATTTAATTGCGCTTTACGCTGCTCGTCATAAGATGGGTGAAACGGTGTAGCGCTGAAGCATAGGCTTGAGTGGAAGTACTTGTAAAGCTTTGAATCTAATGTACTTTACTTGTGATTGGCTGCCTTCTTGCATATTTAGTGATAGGTTAGGGCTGGTTAACTTTTTAGTGGGCAGTTGATCAATAGTTTATCAATGGATGCCTGTTTAAACTCCTCGTGGCAAAGCCAGTAATATGGTTTGGTAGTTGCCCAACGATTTCCTTCGCTTTGTCATGAGAGCCACAACTGACAAACACCGATGATCCGCTACCACTCATTCTGGCTGATCCGTATTGATTGAGTATATCCAGTGTTTCTTGCACTTTTGGATACAATAGTGCGGTGATTGCTTGTAGGTCGTTTACAGTATCGATCAGGGAACAATCTAGCGCTGAAGGTAGGCCCAAGGTGGGGTGATTTCGAATGAGTGCTGGATGAGAAAATATTTCCTGAGTTGAAACATGGACGTTTGGAATAGCGATGCAATACCAGTTTTCGGCAGGGGTGTGTGAAGTGAGCCTTTCGCCAACGCCTGTGGCCCAGCAGGACTGTCCGTATAAGAACACTGGCACATCGGCCCCTAATTGTGTTCCTATTTCAATGAGTTGTTTGCGACTCAATCCGATTTCCCATAAATGGTTAAGGGCTATCAGGGTCGTTGCGGCGTTTGAGCTACCCCCACCTAGACCAGAACCAGGTGGAATACATTTCGAAACGCTAATTTTTGCTCCTTTATTATTGCTTGTCTTTCTTTTTTTATCGGCATAACGCTTAAGTGAGTTAGCAGCTCTAATAATGAGATCGTCTTCTGGCTTACAATAATCATGATTGCTCTGTCGAATAATGCTAGGGGCATCGGTGATTTCAAAGGTGAGCTGATCTTCGAGTTCTAAAAACTGGAAAACAGTTTCTATTTCATGGTAGCCATTTGGACGTTGTCCGAGGACATGGAGAAAGAGGTTGATTTTGGCGGGAGCTGAAAACGTTTTGGTGAAATCGGAGTTAATCGGCATTGGATTTAATGTCCCACCATTTTTTCAAGATTACTTTTACGCTGAGATGGTCGCCAAGATAATTGTCCTCGTCATCGTAAATTTCAATAGCACCAGGTAGTGCAGTAATAGTTAGTTTTCTGGGAAGCGTATGACTTGCATTGGCGGTGTCAGCGATTTGATATTCTTGATATTCAACATGCCAGATATCCTCGTTCATGGCTTGGACGTATCCTCGACTATCAAATTCGAGATCTGTTGCATCAGGGTTTGGAAGCCCCCGAGACCACATAACGAGGCGGTCAAAAGGCACCTGCCATCCTAAGCGTTGATACAATACATCCTGAGGGGTTTCACCTTCAATTGATTTTCCTTTGGTATCTTTAAGTGTCGCCTTTCCAGGTTTAGCCGTGATAACTACGCGGCCTCCACCAAATGGGCCATAAAGCTCGATGTATTGATCTGCATAGGAGTATGTCCATTTTAGTGTCGCCGTTCCACCTTTATTGGCTGTTTTAACCCCAATTTTTCCCTTGAGCTCCCAGCTATCAATATTAGCAACTTGTGCTTGATGTTGTCGCCAAGAATCCAATGCTAGATTATCAGTGCTAGGAATGACCGCGATTCGCGGTGCGCATCCCGAAAGTATTAAAACGCTTAGTATAAGTAAGCGAAAACTAGGTGAAGTGGACATGGGAAGGTGGATTGGCTTGTTGAGAAGTGTGTGCTGCTTAATTAAACTGGATACGTTGGCCCCAGACATCGCCTGACCTACCCGTCCGTTTTTGATAGCCGTGTTATGAGAACTGCCTTTTGGAGTAATCTGTGGGTTTTTAAGTGTTAGCTCTGCTGTTCTGTGGCTAAACGCTCAATGGTTTCTCGTAATACTGGATTATCTTTGTTTGCTTTCTTTGCCTCCATCCAGACTTTTTCTGCTTCTTTTCTATCGCCAGTAACCCATAATACTTCACCGAGATGTGCTGCAATTTCCGGGTCTGAATTAATTGCTATGGCTTGTCTGAGATACTTAATCGCTTCCTCATTATTACCTTGTCTAAAAAAGACCCATCCTAAGCTATCGAGGATAAAAGGATTGTCTGGCAGTAGTGTGTTCGCCTTGCGAATAAGTGCCATAGCCTCTTCTAGCCTACCCGTTTTGTCGGCTAAGGTATAACCTAATGCGTTATAGGCATGTGCATTATCGGGTTGAAGGTCGATGAGTCTCTTTAAATCGCGTTCGTGTAAATCCAGTAAGTTTAGCTCAGCGGCGAGCAGCCCCCTGTTGTAGAGTAAATCAGGCTGATTTGGGAATTGCTTCAGGCTATCATCAAGAAAGCGCTTCAATCGATCAAGGAGCTTTCCTGCTCTTAGTATTGAATCCTGTTCCAGAATCAACTTTATCTTGTCTTCTTCCGTTCTGGCTCCGGTTTTTTGCAAGTGTTCAATGCCAGCGTCAACTCCCTTGAGTTTAACAAGTGCTCGAGACAGTGAGATTTGGGCATCAATGTATTGTTGCCCATCGACTTGCTGCAGATAGACAATTGCTTCTAGATACTTTTCCTCACGATTAGCAATTTCAGCTAAATAGATTTTGGACTGATTGTGTTGTGGAAAGCCTTCCAATAGCCTTTTAAAGGCTACTTTCGCTCTATCTAACTCATCAGTTTCGATATAGATGAGTCCGCTGGTGAATAGGGCTTCAGCCGAATCCGGATCCTGCTTTAAGATAATCTGTAGCTCTTTCGAGGCCAGATCTAGTTGGTGGTTTTGCAACAGCTGTCGCGACAGCGCCAGTCGAAGTTGATTAGCGGATGGAGAGGCGACCAGAAAATTTTCTGCAAAAGCTTGTGCTTTTGCTTGATCGCTTAAAAGCAAGCTGTTGAATTTGATGATGGCAGCCTGTTCCCAATGCGAACTGATTTTGAGGACCTGATCGATAAACATTGTCACTTTATCCATGTGCTCTTTGGTGTTTGATGCGACAATTGCGGCGACGAAATTTAGATTAGCATCTTCGTTACTGTGCTCTGCGAGCTGGAAAAACAGTTGGGTAACATCATCGTTCTTTTGCTGTACTAGTAGCCTTGCTGAATTAAGCAATGTATTTTGACTGATGCTCTGTTGATTCGTGCCTCCTATGAGCTCAGCGAGTGCGTCTACCGCTTTTTCATGATTCCCAAGCTGAAAGTGAGCGCTGGCTACGCTCAGCAATACTCCCGGATTTTCTGGCGTGACTTCTTTAAGCAGATTTGACAGTTCAATGATTTGCACATAGTTGCCACTGAGGGAAGAAAACTGAATCGCATCTGCGATAATTCGACTATTTCGTGATGAATAGCTAGCGCTCATCAACGCCGAAGCAGCGGCCTCATATTTCCCACGGCGAGATGCTATGTTCGCGATCAGCAAGTTTTCTAGTAATTTTCCACCCAATTCTTCATTTAACTCGGTGGAGACGGCTGTCTCAGGTGGTTCATTTATGTCAGTGTTCACCTCCCCATTGGGCTGTTGATTCTGGGGTGAAAGTGGTGCCGTGGACGTAGTATCTTGAGTGACGGTGCCGGTTGAGCATGCACTTAGAGATAGAACAGATAAGGTGAGTACCATTAACTTGACTACGGTTCTCATACTCTGATTTATCGGTCGGCAATAAGATGGTGACACTTGAGTTTTTCTTGAATACATATAACTAGTCTATCAAATTTCCTGCGACAAGTTAGGGCAAGTTGATGGTGTTTTTTTCTCTGAATGAGAACGAATTGTCTTTATCTTGGGCTTTTGACAAGAGGCAATTGATGAAGATTTTACATTGAATAAATATTATACTACCACCATAGTGGTGTGAATTCGTTCAGGTTGTCGGATTAAAGGAACAGCTAACGTGGCAGCTCCAATAGATGCCGCTCCAATAGATGTGGAGTTTTTTTCTTTTGTTTTTTAGCTACCGGTCAGCGAGCACTACTGACACAAGATTTTTGACGACAGCATTTTAATTTTTTGGTTCTAAGCTTCTCGATTATGCAACTTTTGGCACTTGGACTTAATCATGACACTGCCTCGATTGAACTTCGAGAAAAAGCAGCGTTTGGTCCGGATTCCATCAGCCAAGCGCTATCTGATCTCACCTCCTCAGGTTATGCTAGGGAAGCGGCGATATTGTCTACCTGTAATCGGACGGAGATTTACTGTGGTAACAATGAAGTTAACCAGAGCGGAATTGTTGACTGGTTCTCACAGTACAGTGGGTTTCGCAAAGAGGAATTGATTAATAGCGTCTATCAGTATCCTGGAGAAGCTGCGGTAAAACACGCTTTTAGAGTGGCGTCCGGTTTGGATTCCATGGTGCTAGGTGAGCCGCAAATCTTGGGTCAGATGAAAACCGCGTTTCAAACTGCATCCAACGCCGGTACAACTGGAAAGGTGTTGAATCGCCTTTTTCAACATACGTTTACTGTCGCCAAGCAGGTGAGAACTGATACTGCTATTGGTGAGAATGCCGTCTCTGTGGCTTATGCCGGTGTGAGTTTGGCGAAACGAATATTTGAGTCGATTTCTGAGCAGACCGCGTTGTTGATTGGAGCGGGAGAAACCATCGAACTGGTGGCGCGCCATCTTAAGCGGAGCCATATAAAGCACATTATTATCGCGAATCGTTCTATAGGGAAAGCGCAGAACTTGGCTACAGAACTTGGTTGTGAAGCTATCTCATTGGCGGAGATACCAGAACGACTAAAAGAAGCTGATATTCTCGTCTCGTCAACGGCAAGTACACTACCGATTTTGGGTAAAGGGGCGGTTGAAAATGCACTAGACCGTCGAAAACACAAACCAATGTTTATCCTCGATTTGGCTGTGCCTCGAGATGTCGAAGCAGCGGTGGCAAAATTGCGAGATGTCTTTCTCTATACAGTTGATGATTTGCGCAATGTCATAGAAGAAAACCGAGAGATGCGATTGCGAGCGGCGGAAGAGGCAGAAGCCATTATAGACCTGCAGGTGGTGTGGTTTATGCGTTGGGTTCGGTCTTTGGACTCAGTGCCGGCTATTAAGTCATTGAGAGACCAGGCCAATACGCTGAAGGATTCCGAGTTAGAAAAAGCACTGAAAAAACTTCGGAGTGGAGCGGACGCCAACAAAGTGGTGGAGCAGTTGGCTCGGGATTTGACGAATAAGTTTGTCCATAAGCCGAGTCAGGTGCTGAAACAGGCGGATGTGGATGGTAACGTGGATGTTGTGTCTGCGGCTAGGAAGCTGTTTGATCTGTAGTTTCTTTTTCCCGAGTCCAATTGTGCTGAGTATTGCTTATGTTGATTGGATTTATCGAGTAGATGTTCATCCGCACAGAATTTTGATTTGATATTCGTTTGCAAAACTATTATGAATCTGTCCACTAAAGAAAAGCTTCTTCAAGTCACTGACCGACATGAGGAAATCAATGTCTTATTATCTGATCCCGATGTCATAGCCAAACAAGACCAGTTCAGGAAATTGTCCATTGAATCCGCCGAAATTGAGCCAATCGTGGAAACTTTTGCGCACTACCAGGAATTGGATGAAGAGCTGAGTGAGACTCGTGCAATGCTGGAGGATTCAGATACCTCTATCAGAGACATGGCGAGAGAAGAACTGCCAGCATTGGAGCTGAAAATCTTAGAAAACCAGGAAGTGTTAAGAAAATTACTGCTACCTAAAGACCCAAATGATTCGCGTAACGTATTTTTGGAAATACGAGCAGGAACAGGCGGAGATGAGGCCGCAATTTTTGTCGGTAATTTGTTTAAAATGTATAACGCCTATGCAGAGTCTCATCGTTGGAAAGTGGAAGTGATGAGTTCTAGTGAAGGCGATCATGGCGGCTTTAAAGAAATTATCAGTCGAATTGCAGGCCAAGGCGCTTATTCTCGGTTGAAGTTCGAATCGGGCGCACACCGGGTTCAACGAGTTCCGGAGACTGAATCTCAAGGTCGAATCCATACGTCAGCCTGTACCGTGGCGGTGATGCCAGAGGCGGACGAAATGGACGAAATCGAAATTAATCCTGCGGATCTTCGCGTTGATACTTTTCGAGCATCGGGCGCCGGTGGCCAGCATATCAATAAAACGGATTCAGCGATAAGGCTTACCCACTTGCCGACGGGAGTAGTTGTCGAATGTCAGGATGAACGTTCTCAGCATAAAAACCGAGCACGGGCCATGTCGGTATTGAAGTCCCGACTGCTGGAAGCCGAAACCCGTCAGCAACAGGAAGAGCAGGCCAGTACACGAAAATCATTGGTTGGTAGTGGTGATCGATCAGAACGAATACGTACATACAATTACCCACAGGGACGGGTGACCGACCATCGTATTAATCTTACTCTTTATAAACTGGATGAAATTCTTTCAGGACAAGTGGATCAAGTGATAGAACCCTTAATATCCGAGCACCAAGCAGACTTGCTAGCAGCCATGAACAATGCCTGATCGTTGATGTCCCAGGTTGCCCAACTTTTCACGGGTTCTCCTATTTTAGTGTTTTGGCTAAGGGCGAATTCCACATTATTTTGTGACAAAGCAGGGAATTAGGTGTCCACCAGTCGTTCTCCTGGTGATTTGGTTTTAATGACAATTGATCAATTGTTAATTTGGTCTAGGCGTGAGCTGGCGAGCAGCGATTCCGCGTCCATCGATGCCAATACGCTGCTTTGTTTCGTGACGGGGAAAAATACGGCGTTTTTGTACGCGCATGGCGAGGAATTTATCCGTCAGTTTGAGGCTGCTACCTTCGAGAATTTGGTGAATTTGCGAAAAAAGGGCCACCCAATTGCATATCTTACCGGCTCTAGAGAGTTTTGGTCGTTAGATTTAACTGTCAATGAAGATGTATTGATTCCTCGCCATGACACGGAGCTAATAGTGGAAACGCTTCTCTCTGTCAGTGAGAGTTTGGGTGGCACTCACTTGTCGAGAGTTCTTGATTTGGGTACGGGAAGTGGTGCCATTGCACTAGCTGCTGCTTCTGAGTTGCCAAATTGGGAGATCGTTGGTGTGGATATATCCCAAGCCGCGTTGAGGGTTGCTGAAGTGAATCAGCGTAAACTAGCGCTCGCGAATGTTCAATTCGTTCAGGGATGCTGGTATCAACCATTAAAAGGAACGTGCTATGAGCAAAGCAAATTTGACATCATTATTTCAAATCCACCTTATATCCGTAAAGATGATATTCATCTTGATAGAGGCGACGTTCGCTTTGAGCCGATAATGGCGTTGGTTTCTGATGAAGAGGGTTATGCGGATTTGAAAAAAATCATTTATGGATCCGCGGAATTCTTATCTCCCAACGGGTGGATCATATTGGAACACGGCTTCGACCAGGCGAAAGAGGTTCGTCGAATACTGCTTGATTCGGGTTTCGATTCGATCCAGACCCATCGTGATCTTGGGGGAAACGAGCGAGTGACAAAGGGCAGAACGTCGGTATAGTAGGTTGACGAATTCATTACGAAGAGCGCCGTTCCTGATCAACTTAACACGGATCTGCTCTCTTTTGGCAAGCTCTGTTCTAACTGTCTTTCTTTAGGTTCATTTTTGATGCAACAATGGCCGAGTTTCTACTATTTCAGGCGAACAAAAATGCCTGATCGGGGTTTTGGGTCAAAGTAGGTGGACTTGGGAGGCATCAGCTCATCCGCGTCAGCGACGTCCATCAACTGATCAATGGAAGTAGCATAGCAAGTGAAGACTATCTCCCATCCCTCATTCATTTTTTGGTGAATGCTTTCTGCGCCGCCGACCCCGGCAATATAATCCAGCCGGGAATCGCTTCGGATGTCTGTTATGCCAAGAATAGGGTCAAGAATAGAAGATTGAAGGACGCTAACATCCAGTGAGTTAACAGGATGGACTGACTGAGCCTTGCCTGGCTTAATGTTTAATTGAAACCATTTGTCGTTGAATAACATGCCAAATTCCCCGTGCTGACGGGGTTCAAAAAACTCAATTTTTCCCAACTTGGAAACAGAGAAATTCTGTTTGAGTGCTTCAAGGAGCTCGGGTTCGGTTAAACCGTTGCTATCCTTTACGCAACGGTGGAAGGGTAGAAGATTTAGTTGGGTGTCGGGAAAGAGCGCAACTAATAGTTGATTATAGGGCTCGTCCCCGAGATTTCCTTTTTCTTCCCTCATAATTTCTGCATAACGACGGCCAGAGGCGGCTCGATGATGTCCATCAGTGAGATAAGTAATATCAACTGATTCAAAGAGTTTGACGAATGCTTCTTGTTCCTGACCTTTTACACACCAGATTTTTTGTATGACATTATCTTCGGAAACAAATTCCAGATTAGGCTCACGCTCTGTTTGCAAATTAATCGCTTGGTCAATCCCATTATTTTGATTATAAGTCAGGCAGATTGGGCTAGATGATGCCCCTACTACCTTTTGGTAATCGGCAAGGAGGTCTTCCTTATCGCTTCGAGTGTTTTCATGCTTACGAAGGCGGTTTTGCTCGTATTCTTCTACACTAACTTCACAAACCAAGCCAGTTTGAATATGTTCTCCGGTAACTAACTGATAAACAAAAAGGCAGGGCTCATCTAATTCATCAAAAAACTCGCCGGTAAGTAACCTTTCGAGGTTTCGTCTATTAAGTGCGAGTAGTTCATCCTGTGTAGGTTGACAGTCGGGATGGAAATCTTCCAACAGCCTCATGGTGTTTAGGAAGTTATCGGGATTCTCGTCCGCAAAAGCTCTACGTTGAGCAGGGGAAACGGAATCATAGGCCGGTGACACAACCTGATTGGCACAACTGGATTTAACCAGGTATCCATCGAACGCTTTTACTGTCGGCATTTTATGACGCGATTAAACGATTGTTATTATTATAAAATCCATTGCTCGTTGTGACGATGAGAGCATGGTGTCGCTAAAGTACCTTAAGGAACTTTTGAATAAGTCACGACCAACTAATTTGAGTTTAAAGTAGGTGTTTTCATCCTCACAAATCGCAATAACTCTGCTATTACCCGCGTTTATGCCTAGATCTCGCCTACTTTAACCCTTAAAGTCGATTAGCCCTTATGCAGAGTTTCCTTAACTATTGGCGGCTTTGAAGGTGTCCATGAATTGAGTGAGGGCAATCACACTTTCATATGGTAAGGCGTTATAGATACTTGCTCTACATCCTCCAACACTGCGATGTCCTTTCAAATTAAGTAGGCCTTCGTTCACGCTTTCTGAAAGGAATTTTTTCTCCAAGTCTTCACTGGGCAGACGAAAGACGACATTCATATGCGATCGGGAGGCCACTTCGACTGGGCAGTTGTAGTATCCGCCACTTTGATCGATCGCGGTATACAACGTGGATGATTTTTTACTTGCGTTGGCTTCCATAGAAGCTAGGCCACCTTCCTTTTTCATCCATTTCAGCACTTTGCCGAACATGTAAATAGGAAACACAGGGGGCGTGTTGAACATTGATCCTTTGGACTCTTGAATATCGTATCGCAGATATCGACCAATATTCTGGTTTGTATGTTCAAGAATGGATTTGCGAATGAAGACGACTGCCATACCCGCTGGCCCAAGATTTTTTTGAGCCCCACCATAAATCATGTCGAATTTATCCCATGGGATTGGGCGAGCCATGTACTCTGATGACATATCACCGATCATTGGGACATCTACTTCAGGCCAATCAGCGAATCGAATGCCGCCAATGGTTTCGTTGGTCGTGATATGAAGATAGCGGGTGTTATCCTGCATCTGCAGATCTTCTGTGGAAGGCATACGGGTATAGTTAGTTTCCGCACCATCCCAAGCTGTGTACACCTCGCCGTATTGTTTTGCATCGGTGATCGCGCCTTTGGCCCACGTGCCCGAATTCACATACGCACCTTTTTGACCATTGTGCAATAAGTTCATGGGGATCATTGAAAATTGTAGGATGGCGCCGCCTTGTAGAAAAAGCACACTAAAGTCATCCGGAACTTCAAATACTTCCATCGCCAAACTCATGGCTTCATTCGCAACCGTATCAAAATGGGCGCCTCGATGACTCATTTCGATTAGCGACATTCCAGCGCCTTGATAGTCAACGAACTCGTGTTGAGCTTCTTCTAATACTTCGAGGGGTAGGGTACAGGGGCCGGCACTAAAGTTATGTTTACGGTTCGTCATTTGATGATCTTTTAAAAGTAAATTATCTGATGTTTATCACAGAAAAGAGAGTGTGTTAAACATTATTTTGTAAGTTCTGATAGTGTTGTTTCGATTAATCGTTTACACAAAAAATCAATTGATTGTTCTCAAAGGATTCGATAACACGAAGCACTCCGTCTGCTACTGCGGTTTGAGCCTGTTCCGTGGATGCGCCGATGTGATGAGTGCCGCAGACATTGGGATGTTTCGCAATCTCAGAGTGAAATGTACACTGCCCAGAGGACGGCTCGTTATCATAGACATCTAAACCCGCTTTAATACCTTTGGTATTCATCGCCTCGATTAATGCGGCCTCGTCGACAAGATCTCCTCGAGATGAGTTAATGAGCATAGCGCCGTCCTTCATCTTTGAAAGAAAGTCTGCATTAACCATGCGTTGGGTTTGTGATGTCGATGGCATATGAATCGAAACAATATCGCAAATCTGAAGTACATCATCAAGGGAATCGAGTTGGGTGACGCCTGCAGCTAAAATCCGCTCTTCATTCGCACTGGATCGACCCGTCTTAGCCACCGAATAGGCATCAATGCCAAAAGCTTTTGCGCGTTCAGCCACCGCTAGGCCAATGGCCCCTAGACCGAGGATCCCTATTTTCTGCCCATAGAGGCCTCGAGACTGGGCGTATTTTTTCTTGTTCCATGCATCGTTTCTTAAATCACCAACGTTTTCATGGATATTTCGGTCGATGGAAATAATCAGTCCCATTACCAATTCGGCCACAGCGATAGAATTAGCGCCAGGAACATTACAAACGCTAATCCCTTTTTCTGCGGCGTAAGCCTTATCGATCGTATTAGTTCCCGCTCCTGCTCGAATGATTAACTTCAAATTACTCGTGGCGTCCAACGTCGCGGCAGTGACCTTTGTGCTCCTGACAACGAGGATATCGTGATCGTCAATGGCGCCGGTCAGTGTGTCCGCATCCAATGAGGGCTCTGATGTGATGTGATGGCCGGTATCAGCCAATTTGGTTGCATGAGTTTGTGGAAAGCTATCCGCAAGCAATATCTTCATATTATATATGTGCCCGATGGTTGTGCCCAATAGTCGTATTTGGGCTTGATTGTTGAACTAGATGGTCCATGAAAGAAACGGAATCTGGGTGACCAAAAAGCCGCGGTAGATTCTAGCAAAAACGAAACCCTCACTCGACTGAGTTTATATTAAGTGTCGTATACAGATAATCAAGTTTTATTATCCTCTTCCTAAATCATCATGATTGTGAATGTAGGGCATCGGAACTAGGATCAAATTTCAATTTCCCTTAGAAAATTCATTATGTTTCAATCATTTATACCACCCAAACGATTGCTAATGGGACCTGGTCCAACCATGGTTCATGAACGGGTGCTGAAGGCGAATGCCAAGTCCACGATCGGACATCTTGACCCAGCCTTCGTTGGACTTATGGATGAGATTAAGCAGTTGCTGCAATATACTTTTCAAACCAATAATAATATGACGATGCCAGTTAGCGCCCCAGGCTCTGCGGGTATGGAGGCTTGCTTTGCTAACCTTGTTGAACCTGGTGATAAGGTCATTGTTTGCATTAATGGGGTATTTGGCCATCGTATGAAAGAAAATGTGGAGCGGTGTGGCGGTGAGGCCATCGTGATCGAAGATGACTGGGGTTGCCCCGTTAGCATCGATAAGGTGAAACAGGCGTTTAATGCAAACTCTGGCGTTGTGACGCTGGCATTTGTTCATGCAGAAACGTCTACTGGCGTTTTATCTGATGCACAAGAGCTCTCTGAAGTTGCTCATAACAATGGGGCACTTGTTATCGTGGATGCTGTCACTTCGTTGGCGGGAGTGCCATTACGGGTAGATGAGTGGAAACTTGATGCGGTGTATTCTGGAAGTCAAAAATGTGTTTCTTGTTGCCCTGGCCTTTGGTAGTGTACCCTGAGGTCTGTAATTTATTTCTTTAGCGATGTTCGTTTGGCTTAGGCGAAGTGAGCGTAGCGAACGAAGCCAAAGCCGGTTTTTCAGGCTTTAGTATTGAATGTTGAGCCATC
>WLWV01000084.1 GCA_012103395.1 Gammaproteobacteria bacterium | reverse complement strand
TTACCTCGTTGTGTTTTGATATTGTTTGGTAACTACATCAAAACGGGTAACTCTCATTAAATCAACCCTCGCTTCGCTCGGATTGATTTAATACGGTGTCAGATTTGGTCTAAACTTCTACACCTAATTGCCCCATGGCATCAAGCATCGTGAGTAAAAATGACTGGGCAGTTAGTCGAACCAGTGCGCCTTGGCTACAATCAGTTTCATTGTATCTCCTGACCTGATCAATTCGACTTTCAGCATGTTGAAGCAGTATGGGAACGGCGTCACCATTGTGTTCACCTCGAACGGAGTCAGTAGAGTGGTCGGCACAAACACCGATCACTAGATTTTCAAGGCCTGCTTTTCCTATCGCGTTATCGAATTGATTAATGAACCATGCTTTTAACGCTGGGTCTCGGTCGTGGGCTGCAGTATCTGTTCCCTTAATATGAACATACACAAGATCATGACTCTGTAGCATGTCTTTTGCGCGGCGTATTTTTAACTCAAGGTTTGTATCTGTTAGTGAAGTAAAAGTATCCTCAGTAATGGACGTGAATCCAAAAAGGTTACTTAAACCTAGGATCGTACTTTCTCCAGCGACAACAGCCGCTTTCAGCTTCAAGTGATCAATGAGATTAGTGTGGTCTTGGTAAAAACCGACTCCTCGAGTGAGGACGGCATTCCCAGCCAGTTTTCCCTGTGATTGGCGTTTAATATTGAGCGGATGTTTATCAAGCACTTTATGAGAAAGCTCCGTGAACACATTGATCGCGTCCGCTGTGGTTTTTGCGCTCGAGTCGTTCTTTTTTAAGGGGATACAAGACTGGATACCTTTGAAAACGTGCTTTCCTCCAGGGTCAGTATCACTGATTTGATTTGATAAACCCGGTCCTCGCAATAAAAGAACACAACGATGTTGAGTTGCAGGATGAAGGCTGGCATAAATACTCTCACCTACTTGGATGTCCTGTAGTGATTGGCAAAGCACTTCGACCTCATCATTGATTCTTTCGGCTCGTCGATCATTGATCTGATAACGATCACCATTTCGTGAAACTGTGGCAAGATTGGCTCGAAATAAGAGATCTCCATCTTTCATCGGTAAGCCGATGCCAGCGGCTTCGATGGGCCCCCGACAAAGCTCGGTGGCGTACTGGGGTGGAAGGCCGAATAAAATGCCTACACCAGTGTGGGTATCAACAGGGAGTCCTGGTAGAAGTGGATCCATTAAACCGCACTGACCGCTAGCAGCAAGTCGGTCAAGATTAGGCGTGTCTGCGAATTCCAAAGGAGTTTTTCCATTTAGCTCCTTACTAGGTCGGTCACCTAAACCATCGAGAATAAAGATGATTCCTTTTTTGGTTGACGTCATACGTACTTTGTCCTTAATGATTTTATTTTGCCGCGATAGATGACAGAGATAGTCTGAATGATGACTTTGATAACATCAGTAATGGTTTCTTCCAAATCAATGTTATTGATGATCTCTATATCTTCACTGTCCGCTTCTGAAAGTAGTACTGTTTGTAGTTGCCAGATGTCTTCGATGTTATCGAGATAGCGCTGTGCTCTCCTCTGTTTGTTCGAGTCGGATCGACCCTTTATGTATCTGACCAGTTGTTGTTTATCCAATACTGCTAGAGAAATGGGTACAACCACGGCCTCAAGGCTGGTAATGTGGGAAAGTAGACTCGGTCGGATATGTACTCCTTCTAGAATCATTGATACCTTTTCATTGAGTGCTCTCTGGATAACCGCCTCACAGGCGACTTCCACCATTTCAGTTTGACGCTGAAATCCGTACAGTAAGCTGTTTTTATCACTGGTTTCGTATAGGTCCGTTTTTTGTAAGACTTCTCCGGCTTTAAAAGAAGACGTGTGCAATGAGGGAGCCAGTTTTTCGGGAATCATGATTCTCATCACTTCCCGTAACATATCTGTGGATTGCGTTCTGACTATTCCTAAACGATTAGCAACTTCGGTGGCAATCGTGCTCTTCCCAGATCCGGGTATGCCGCCGATCAATAACAACAGTGGATAACTGTTGTGTAGGAAGTCGTACCAAATTAGATAAAAATCTGCGGATTGTTGACCTAGCTCCTCTTCTATTGCCTTGTAGGTACGAGAAGTTAGTTCCCGGGTAGTAATTTGTTTAATGTTTTCTTTCGTCAAAGCCCGATGGACTCTGCGTGTAATAACGTTGCATTTGTCTTTGGGCAACGAACTACTTTCGAGGCGTTGCGTATGCATACCGCGAGAAAAGGGACGTAGTACTCCATCGCTCGATTCCACCATCAGATTTTCAGAGAGCACATTAGATTTCTGCTGATACTGAACAAGTACAGCACCAGGGTGGTCTTCTGTTAGAATTTCAACGATTCGTCCGCGAAGCTCATTTGTCGTGACCACATCAGTGTCATCAAAATCTTCTCTTATCTCTGTTGCCACCCGATAGGCTTCCACGAAACCCAAGCCCGCCAATTGCAATGATTTTGTTAGCATTCCTCTAAGGAATGGTATTTTAGTATCATTTTCGGGGTCAAAAACTTGTAACTTTGACATAGTGTTTCTTCAAACAGAATGATAAGCGGTGCGAACTTCCTGGGCGATAATCTCTATTCCTTTAACAAGTTGAGTGTTTTCTGCGGCATAGGAAACTCGTATGCATTGGTGTTTATGCGTCCACTCTTCAGTGAGACCGGGGAAAAAGTGATGGCCTGATATCACCATGACACCTCTTTGTTTCAATCTGTGGTAGAGCACTTCACTAGATATTGGTAGATTTTCGAACCAAAGCCAAAGGAAAATGGCGCCTTCAGACAAGTGGATACGAACAGGCAAATCATCCATACTTTCTTTGATCAAAGAGATGGCGTGTTGAGATTTTTTTAAATAATAGGGCCTAATGATTTCCTTACAAAGTGGAATAAGAGTTTGGCTCTCGAAGAGCCTTGTTACTAGAGCGGGTCCGAATCGACCTGGGGACAAGTTGTAGATAGCATTTGCACTGGTCAACTTTTCAATAACCCTTTCATGAGCGATTACTACTCCAGTGCGAACGCCAGGTAAGCCAAGCTTTGAGAGACTCAAGCATAAAATGGTGTTTTCATTCCAAATCGGCCGCACTTCGCTAAATATGATGTTCGGAAAGGGGAGGCCATAAGCGCCATCCAGAATTAACGGTATTCCTGCGTCTGCTGCCATTTGGCTTAATTGGTCAAGCTCTTTATCAGTGATTACATTCCCTGTCGGATTCGTCGGTCTTGATACACAAATAGCCCCTATTGAGTTTGAAATCTCGATGTTATCAAAATCAACTCGATACTTGAAAAAAAGAGGATCATCAATCTGGTGTTCGATAATGGGTTTATTGGCAATAAACAAAGCGTCGTCACCGAGTCCCACATCGTTGTAACCGATATACTCTGGAGCCATCGGTAGTAAGATTTTTTTGATTGTTTCATCCGGAAACTTGCCAGCGAAAAGATTAAATAAAATCGAGAAGCTGGACTGGCTCCCATTAGTAATAGCAATGTTTTTTTCTGTAATTTGAGGGTGAATACTCTTTTGGCCTGTTTCTTGGCACTCATAAATCTGATCGAACAGATTTATGAGTGCGTGAATGAATCGCCGGCTACCTTGTGGTGAATCATAATTTCCGATCATGCTTTCGAACTGTCCTGTTTCTTCCATAAACGTAGACATCTCCTGGCGGAAGACCTCTTCCATTTTCTCAATCGCTGCTGGGTTTCCACCCCCCAGCATTTGGCATTCGATATTAGGGTTTACCGATTGGCCTAGATCGGTCATCAACTGCAGAATCCCGCTATCTGTGTCGAAATGATTGGAAAAGTTGGAAAATTGCATCTTTAAGCGTTGAAATTATTAACGATCAGTTTTACTTCGACATTGGATTCTAACTGTAGTCGAAGATCAGTAATGGATTGTCTGTCACCAAATTCTGTTGTTAGTATGGTCGATGGCGTATAAAACGTATCGTCCAAGAAACGAATTTTCTCTAAGTCGTTTGTAAGCCTCTCTACCGATACGTCGTCAAAATGATGAAGGAATTTCGCTATTTTCTAACACTTATATGCCCGTTCTGACAATTCGGGAAATGTTACATGACTTGGTGTCTCCAACTGAGTGAGAAAACAAAAAGCTTTGTAAGAATGCGGGTCATTGATACTGTTGAGCTCTCTGATATTAATTGGTTAACAATTCGATATTGCTATTTTGAGCTTGGTTCGCGAGATTGGATTCGGCAATGGGGTCTTTGGCAGTGAGATAATAGTCAGCGAGAATTTTCGCGCCTTCGATAAGAAAAGGATCGTCGTTATCATCATCCTTGTCGCTGGATGAGTAAAATTTGTCTAACGCTTCAATGGTTTCGAAGGTCTCTTTCCCTAGTGCATCTCGTCGTTCATTTTCCAATTGAAGGGTTTGTTGATTTAACCATTCTCGATCCGCCTTTCTTTTTTCTTCGTTCAGAGTGAGAAGTTTCTCCTCTCTTCTTTGTTTGTTTAGGGTGCTGATCTTTTGAATATAGTTAAATTCAGGGTGGTCACTAATTCGCCGTTGGTGAGACTCTTTAACGTACTCTAAAGTATTAACTGCTTTTACTGGTTGAAACGGAGAGTATTTTGCTTTTTTAATTTTTCTCCATGGAATACTATTTTCAAATGATCGCTCGCCAACATTCGCATCGAGTTCAGAGGTGTACCAGATGATGTCTGGAATGACACCTTTGTGTTGTGTGCTTTCTCCATTGACCCGAAAGAACTGGGCCGTGGTTATTTTTAACTGACCGAGATCCACTTTATTGCCAAGTGTGATCAGGCTTTGAACTGTGCCCTTGCCAAAAGTGGTTTCGCCAATGACCAGGCCCCGTCCATAATCTTTAATGGCACCAGCAAAGATCTCGGAGGCACTAGCACTGTATCTGTCAACGAGTACGGCCAGCGGACCACCATAGGCAACTTTGGGGTCCGGGTCATAGCCGACTCTGGTATAGCCATGTGTATATCGAGTTTGCACGATGGGTCCTTTTGGAATGAATAATCCCGCCAATGCAATTGCTTCGGGAAGTGCGCCACCTCCATTCCCTCGTAAATCGACAATAAGCCCATCAATACCGTCTTCCCTAAATTCGTCCAGCAGCTTCCTGACGTCCCGGGTCGTGCTACGAAAATCGGGATCATTTCTTTTCCCCTCAAAATCGTGATAGAAAGCTGGAAGATCGATAATACCGATCTTTAACTCGTTATCACCAGAAGCGACGTTAATGATTTTTTTCCTAGCTGCTTTTTCTTCGAGCTTTATCTGGTTTCTTATCAACGAAATGGTTTCAGGCTCACCGTACAGCCCTTGTTCGCCTGGGAGGATCTCGAGCTTAACTTCAGTGCCTTTGGCTCCCCTGATAAGATCAACGACGTCATCCAGCCGCCAGCCGATGACATCCACGAGCTCAGAGTCACTCTGCGCCACGCCGATAATACGATCGTCAGCTAAAAGTCGACCGTCAATGTCTGCAGGGCCACCTAGAATAATTCGATTAATTAATGTGTATTCGTTGTCGGTTTGTAATACGGCACCAATCCCTTCAAGGGAAAGTCTCATTTCGATTTTGAAATTCTCGGCCACTCTTGGTGTGAAGTAAGCGGAATGTGGTTCAATTGAGCGAGCATAGGCATTGATAAACGTTTGAAACACATCTTCAGATTTAAGCTGCCGAACTCGCCTTGCGATATGAGTGTAGCGTTGCTCCAATATTTTAAAAACATCCCTAGATTCCTTTTCAGGATTCCTAGCTTTGGATAAACGAGAAATTAGCAAGTCATTCTTTATACGTTTACGCCAAAGTTCGTTTAACATTTCTCGATCTTTAGCCCAAGGCGCGTTTTCTCGGTCCAGTAGATAAGTTTCGTCTTTGTCGAAGTCAAAGGGCTGACGTAGGCGGTCTAAAGCAAATTGGATTCGTTCATCCACTCTTTGGCGGTAAATAGAAAAAATTAGGAAAGAGGCATCCATGATTCCTGACTTAATGTGGTCATCTAGTTTATGTCTAGCAACAGAAAACTGATCAATATCATTTTGGGTGAAAAAAAATCGACCTGGGTCTAGTTGATCCAAATAGCGTTCGAAAACATGCCCGGAAAGCTCATCATCAAGGGGTAATTCAAGATAATGATCTTTGTCGATTTGATAATTTATTGCCTTGGTGAGGCTTGATTGCAGGAGTTTGCTTTTTGGTATGGGAGTTTGTTCCAAATCGCCCAGTGAATCACTCAGGGCTAACAGTGGTAAACAACAGGTTATTGCTAAAATCGATTGAACCAGATTGGTTCTCATTGCAGTGATACAAATCGGCAAGAAACGGTGGGCTTTTTTTAGGTGGTACATTCTTTGAATTATACGGCAAATGAGCATTAATCACCGTGCTCTTTTGGTTGGCTAGGATTGCTATGAGTTAGCCTGAATAAGGTCGCTTAATCTTTTCGACTCCTGCTTGGATCATACACCATCTTACAGATCGGACGAGAACACGCTATTTGTGATCAAGCGTTTTAAATGACAAACATTTGGGTGGATCTATAGGACACCACCCACACTGTGAGTCTTCAGGAAACAAGTTATCCTAAGATGTTGCTTTGTCCTGTCAGCTAGTGTGTATATTTTCAAGTTGAGTAGTCAGTTCGATGTTTAATCTTTTTCAAAGTTCCATAGTCCGACAATCAAAGAGCTATAATTGGTTTGCTCGTTGGTAGAGAGCTGTTCAGAGTAAACTAGTTTGCATCGGTCTGGTTTACACCATTGTTGTAAAGCTTGTTCTGTTATTCCCAATCTTCGGTGGGCGTGTTTCTCTCGTAGAAACTCTAGGTCATGGGGTAGAAAATCGACCACAATAAGTTGCCCCTTGGGTTTCAAAACACGTACGACCTCGTGAATGACCTCTTCTGGGCTATCCAGATAATGTAAGACTTGGTGAATGACCACAGAGTCTACTGCATTGTCCGGAAAGTTAAGCTGCCTGATGTCATATTGCCTCACAGTACAGTTTGTTACGCCGGCACTATCCAAATTCGCTCGAGCGACTGTTAACATTTCCCTGCTTGAATCTATACCTATGCCTTGTTGTATATGTGGGGAAAAAATTTCCAGCATTCTTCCTGTGCCTGTCCCAAGATCAAGGAGTGCGGCCGGCTTTTTTGCTTTGATAAAGCTAACGAGGCGTTGTTCGATCTCAAGATCATCGACCATGCGAGTTCTGATGCTGTCCCATTCTAATGCGTTCTTTTTAAAATAGGCCGCTGCAAGTGCGGAATTCCTTGATTTAATGTTGTCCAGCCTTGCTTGGTCTCTTAGTAGTTCTTGGTCAGGGATGTCCAACATTTCGAGTAATCCTTTGGCGATACTGATCATGCTGCCATTATCAGTGATGCGATGAAATACTCGAGCGCCTTCCTGGTAACGTTCCAGTAGGCCTGAATCACATAGAAGTTTGAGGTGTCTGCTTACGCGGGGTTGGCTTTGGTCCAGTATCTCTACGAGCTCTGATACTGTCAGTTCACTGGTGCGTAAAATCGCAAGTATTCTTAATCTTGTCGACTCTCCGGCAGCTCTAAGTGCTGTCAATAATCCTTTCATCGATTCGTTGTCAGATACTACTATTGTTGGTTGTGGGTGACGCTTGGAAACACCACTTTAGTTTGTCGGGTTGGTAATGCGGAGCTAGGTAGTGAGCACGAGTTCAAAGCATAGATACAAGGTTACCGCGAATGCGGTTAATCTTCCAGTGTTAGGTTCACGATGTTAGTTAATGGTGAAAGAAGCATGATATCTAATTTATTTTCCAATGTGTGGTAATTGATCATTTCGCTATTGCCCATTCCAAAATCAAGCCGAACAAGTCAATAGTGAGGTCAAAATGCGGATTGCGAATAGAAAGTCTTTTGGGTATGCCAATGGTGGGTGTATCGATGATGAATGTCGGCGCCTAGCGATGTAAAAGACCGTGTTGGTCAAATGCGAGATAATCGAATAGATTCTATCGGAAAACACGGATCGATTAGCCTGTCCGTGGTTCTGTTAGATAATCGCTTGCTGTATAATCTTCGAATGGAACACATCGATTTAGCCCTTACTTTTGACGACGTTTTGCTCGTCCCCGCCAGATCAGAAACGCTGCCTCGTGACGCTGATCTAAAAACACAGTTTACGCGTGATCTCTCCATTAATATTCCGCTGGTTTCAGCTGCGATGGATACCGTGACCGAGGCAGATGCCGCTATTTGTCTTGCGCAGGAAGGAGGGGTCGGAGTGATTCACCGAAACATTCCACCCGAACAGCAGGCAAAAGAAGTCAATCGCGTTAAAAAATACGAAAGTGGAGTAATCAGTGATCCCGTCACCGTTAGTAGGGAGGCAAAAGTAAGTGATGTTCTCGCTTTGATGCAACGCTTCAATATTTCCGGCGTTCCCGTGGTTGATGGTCGCCGGGTCGTTGGTATTGTGACGAGTAGGGATCTGCGTTTCGAAAAGAACATGGAAACGCCAGTGTCTCAAGTCATGACGCCAGAAGCGCGATTGGTAACGGTAAGGGAAGGCGCTTCATCGGAAGAAGTGGAACGTTTGCTTCATCAGAATCGAATTGAAAAGGTACTGGTGATGGGCGAGAGCAACGTATTAAAAGGACTAATTACCGTGAAAGATATCCAGAAATCCACCGATTTCCCCAATGCATGTAAGGATGACAAGGGTCGATTGCTCGTGGCCGCAGCGGTGGGCGTAGGAGCAGATACTGACGAGCGGGTGGAGCTGCTGGTAAATGCCGGGGTAGACGCCATTGTGGTGGACACTGCCCACGGCCATTCTACCGGAGTCATGGAAAGAGTTCGGATGATCAAGTACGCGTATAGTACTGTGCAGGTGATTGGTGGAAATATTGCTACTGCTGAAGCGGCGCGGGATTTGGTTGATGCCGGGGCGGACGCCGTAAAAGTTGGAATTGGCCCTGGATCAATATGTACAACTCGAATTGTGGCTGGCGTCGGCGTTCCGCAAATTCACGCGATTGGGGAAGTTGCCAAAGGGTTAAAAGGCACAGACGTCCCTTTTATCGCAGATGGGGGAATTCGATTTTCTGGTGATATTGCTAAGTGCCTTGCTGCAGGTGCTTATTGTGTCATGGTGGGCGGTATTCTCGCGGGAACAGACGAATCTCCCGGACAAATCGAGATCTATCAAGGGAGGCCTTACAAATCATATCGGGGTATGGGTTCATTGGGCGCAATGCAAAAAGGCTCAAAAGACCGTTACTTTCAAGACGGTGTCGAGAATGTCGATAAGTTAGTGCCAGAAGGAATTGAAGGGCGCGTCCCCTATAAAGGGCCTATGGTGAACATTGTTCACCAACTGATGGGTGGGCTAAGGGCGAGTATGGGATACACCGGTAGCGCTGACATTGAAAAAATGCGCACCGAGACTCAGTTTATCCGAATTACGAATGCAGGGATGAAGGAAAGCCATGTACATGATGTGTCCATCGTCAAAGAAGCGCCGAATTACCAAACGGGGTAGACCGCATATCTTTAGCCTCACCTCTTTAACCTCATAATTTTCACCTCACATTCTTAACTGATCACTCATGGCGGATCACGCGAATCCTCATCAACATCGAATCCTAATTCTAGATTTCGGTGCTCAGTACACGCAACTTATCGGTCGATGCATCCGTGAACTCGGCGTTTATTGCGAGATTTACCCTTGGGATGTAAACCCCCTACGAATAGATGAGTTTGATGCGAATGGCATCATTCTTTCGGGAGGCCCCGCCTCGACGTATGATGACGAAACCCCGATCGCTCCAGATTCAGTTTTCCAGATGGGGGTGCCCGTACTCGGAATCTGTTATGGCATGCAAACCATGGTATCCCAGCTCGGTGGGAAAGTTGAAAATGCGGACCACCGTGAGTTTGGCCGCGCCGAGGTAGAGATATCATTAGCCAATCCGCTAACAGGATCAAAGGGTAAGACACTCGAGGTTTGGATGAGTCACGGTGATCAGGTGACCGAATTACCCCAAGGTTTCGATGTTCATGGAACAACTGAGAATTGCCCTTATGCCATTGTCGTAAATGAATCTAAGAGATTCTATGGGGTTCAATTTCATCCTGAAGTGACCCACACGTTGAAAGGCAAAGAAATGCTCAGCGCGTTTATCCATGATGTTTGTGGTTGCCGATCAGATTGGGTTGCGTCAAATATCATTGATGAACAGATTCGCTCCGTAAGGAAACAAGTGGGTGATGACCATGTTATTTTGGGATTGTCAGGGGGAGTGGATTCTTCCGTGGTGGCGGCGCTGTTGCATCGTGCCATTGGACCACAACTCACCTGCATTTTTGTTGACACGGGTTTGCTTCGACTGGATGAAGGTGATCAGGTCATGGACACCTTCGTTAAGAATCTCGGGGTGACCGTGATTCGCGTGAATGCGGAAGAGGAATTTCTCAGTCAACTCCAAGGAGTGTCTGATCCCGAAGCCAAGCGTAAGGTTATCGGTAATCTTTTTGTCACGATATTCGAACGAGAATCACGGAAGATTGATAATGCGAAGTGGTTAGCGCAAGGAACAATTTACCCCGATGTGATTGAATCTGCTGGAAATAAACATGGAAAAGCCAAGATCATTAAATCCCACCATAACGTGGGTGGTTTACCAGATGATATGGCTTTGTCGTTATTGGAACCAATTCGTGAATTATTCAAAGACGAGGTCCGACGAATCGGCGTCGAGTTAGGGCTGCCCGAAAACATGGTATTTCGACATCCTTTTCCAGGACCCGGTTTAGGAGTCAGAATTCTTGGAGAAGTGAAAAAAGAATATGCCGATGTACTCAGACAGGCAGACGCAATTTTTCTTGAAGAGTTATACCGCCATAATTTATACCATGAAATTAGCCAAGCCTTCGCTGTGTTTCTACCCGTTAAATCCGTGGGCGTTGTGGGAGACAATCGTGCCTATGAATACGTGATCGCGCTACGAGCAGTGGAAACCGTCGATTTTATGACTGCCAACTGGAAACGCATCCCCTATGACGTCCTCGAAATCGTCTCCAATCGCATTATTAATGAAGTCAGGGGCATCAGCCGTGTTACCTATGATATTTCAGGAAAGCCACCTTCAACTATTGAATGGGAGTAGTTTTTCAAAATTATTGAATTTATTGCTTACCCATTACTTTCATACATTCTATCAATTGTTGGTTTTGCATAAGATTTTATACTCGGAAGGAGAAAATAATGAAAAATTTTATCGATTCCATTGTAGCTCCACTGGTCAACTCGATCTTAGCTCCACTGAATTTGCGTTTAGGACGTAAATCCTCGCACGAAGAGCTAGTAGCTCAAGTGGTTAAACTTGACAAGCTTCGTGATTATGAACTTTCTGAAATGATCAGTGAAGAACACTTGATCAATTATTTTGTAAACCTAAGTTGTTCTAAATCGCAGTTAAGACAAGGCCTATTTGCCTTGAGTGAATTGTCGTTTAAACAAGGTGGCTTTTTCGTAGAATTTGGCGCCACTAACGGTGTTGGTCTGAGTAATACACACCTTTTGGAAACCAAATTTGGTTGGAAGGGTATTCTAGCTGAACCAGCTAAGTTGTGGCATACATAACTTTTAGCTAACCGTTCAGCATCGGTGGAGACAGACTGTGTGTGGAGGGAGACTGGTAATACATTGCTTTTTAACGAAGTATCAAATGGCGTTGATCTCCTTGGTCAGTTATCTACTATCGACTCTTTTTCCAGCACTGATATGCATCGAGATATAAGGAAGTTGGGGCATAGGTACGAAGTAAAGACAATTTCGTTGCGCGATATGTTAAAAAAGCATAATGCCCCCAAGACGATTGACTATTTGTCAATTGACACTGAAGGTAGCGAATACGAAATACTAAAAGCATTCGATTTTGAGGAATACGATATAAGAGTGATCACTTGTGAGCACAACTATACGCCAATGAGAGAGAAAGTGTTCGATCTCTTATCAGAAAACGGATATGTACGAAAATATAGTGAGGTTTCACTTTTCGATGACTGGTACGTTCGCCATTCAATGTAGATAGGTGCGTGTTTTTCCGTTTCTTAAATATCTGATGTGTCGCTTTCGTAGTATGATTCGTAGTATGAGATGTGCGAGTAAGATTTCAACAAACTTGATATGAGTCAGCTGTTTAGCACTTTAGAGAAGGCTAAACAGCAACATAAGTAAGTTCCCGCAGAAACGCATCAGTAAAGTCAACTCAAGGCGTACAAAACTTATCAAAGATGAACAGAAAAGACTGAGCGGGCTTGAAGGTATTAGCGTGAATCAACATCACCTGATTTCCCTAAATAGGAAGCTGACCTTGGAGCGGGGTCACCAATCAAAGCTGCAATCCATTCGTAAATTGAAATAGCGGAACGATGAATTACCACATACGTAAGTCGGAGTATTGTGATCTAGGTAGTATTGTGCGATTGCTGGCTGATGACAAACTAGGAAAAGGGCGTGAGGCCGCTGAAAATCTGGAAATGTACCTGGCCAGTTATAAAGAGATACTTGAGAGTCCCTTTTTTGATGTCTTTGTTATGGGTGATGAAAATTCAAAAGAAATTATTGGTACATATCAGATGATGTTTTTGCCGCATCTTAGTTTTGAGGGAACGAGAAGGGCGCAAATTGAAAGCGTTAGGATTCTGTCTACTTTGCGAGGAAAGGGACTTGGGGAAAAACTCATGGAACACGCGATCGAACAAGCTCAGGAGAATGGGTGCGGTATTGTCCAGTTGACTTCTAACAAGGATCGCTCCGAGCAAGCCCACGGCTTTTATAAAAAACTGGGTTTTTCGTCAACCCATGAAGTGTAGAAGTTCAGACTTGAGCTGACAGTTACCCGTTTATCAGTAGCTGTCTGTCAGATAGAGTTTAGTTTACAAACTTTTCTTTCCAGATCGCTTTACCGTCGATGAGTGTTTCCATCGGCGTT
>WLWV01000083.1 GCA_012103395.1 Gammaproteobacteria bacterium | reverse complement strand
TGCGATAGCTTCGAGCAGTCTGACTCGTAACGGGCCGCCAGTTGCTCCAACTGAGCCAGGGCCGATGCCTCGTCCGTCGCATTCCAGACCGAACGCAATTCGCCACCAATCCGGCTACGAACCTTTGTCGTCGTCTTTCATTGCAGCGCCTATCTCTAGAAATAATTGCCTAATGGATTGTCATTACTCGGCCTTTGATGACCAGCGTGGTCAAGAGTAACCGATCAATGCTCATTTTTTTCTTTCAGCTTTCTACTTAACGTATTTCTACCCCAACCAAGGATTTCGGAAGCATTAATCCGATGGCCATTTGTGTGATCCATTGCAGCATCGATGAGTGTGTGTTCAAAATCATATCCAAACCGCTGAACCAAATCTCGGCGCCCCGCCTTAATGGCACTTTTGGCTTCTGACAATAGCAGCGTCTGCCAACAAAGTTCAAAGGATGAATAGTTCTGTTCCATGAATGTCAACGGCAAATCCATCACATTGATCTGTGAACCCGGAACCAGCAAGTTGAGGCTGTAAATGAGGTTTTCCAATTGTCGGACATTTTCAGGCCATCGATACTGCTCAAAGACTTGCAACACACCCTGATGACAGTTCTTCTCTGAAGCTCCGAGCAAATTACTTTCCCCGGCAACCTTCCGGAGGAAGTGACTTACCAGGGTCGGTATATCATCCACTCTGTCTCGGAGCGGTGGTACCCAGAGTGCATTCTCAATTAAACGCAAAAAAAGACTGGGATCAAAATTCTGCGAAACTGATAATTGTTCCAAATCCCGATTCGAAGAAGCGACCAGCCTAAAGTCCACATGGAGTTCATCTTCACCCCCCATCCGGCAAAAACATCCCGCCGATAATGCACTCACCAACTTCGTTTGTATTGGCTTGGGCAGCTCATCAATGTGATTAAGGAACACAGTACCTCCATTCGCCTTTTCGAGCAATCCGATCCGGCGCTCAATGGCATCAGGAAACGCACCAGCTTCATGACCAAATAGTTCAGACTCTAACCGATCAGCGGGAACCTTCCTTGGAGCTAAGGACATCATCGGTTGATCCGCCCGCGGACTGCTGGCGTGAATGGCTTTAGCGACCAGTGTTTTTCCCGTGCCAGACTCTCCATGGATTAATACGTTGGTCTCAGAGAAAGATAAACGATCAATGTTTGCAAAAAGATGCTGCGTTGGAAAACTGTCGCCAAGCAAGGGGGTATCACCCATTAGCTTCACATTCATAGACTCATGAAGAGTCCCAATTTCCAACAGTGATTTCCTAACAATAGCTAACAGGTCTTTGATATCAAAGGGTTTTGTTAGATATTCGAAAGCACCATAGCGAAATGAATCGACAGCGCTGTCCAGATCACCGAATGCCGTCATCACAATAACGGGAATCGGCATGGGTCTCTCATTAATTTTTGAAAGCAGCTCAAAACCATTCATTTGAGGCATTCGAACATCGGAGATAATTAGGTTTGGTGAATCAGTGGATAAAGCTGACAACAAGTCATCGGGCAACTCGAAGTCCCTTATTAAATAACCCTGCTTTACTAGTGCCTTCTCGATCACCCACCGAATGGAATCATCATCATCTACTATCCAAATTGTGCTAGCCATGAATCTATATTAGATATAGGTAGTTCTAAGCATTAGGAGGGTCCACAATTCTGAGGTAGACGTGAAAAATGGTCTTTCCGGGTTCACTTTGTACATCGATCAACCCATTATGTTGACGAACGATTTGGGAGCTAATTGCCAAACCCAAGCCGCCGCTCTTGGGCTTAGTCGTCACTAAGGGTTCGAAAACACGGCGAATCATTTCGCTATCAATGCCACGCCCATTGTCTTCTATGCTCACTCTGACCACTTGCTGTTGGGTATTTTCATCCAGAACCCGTCGATCAATTCGAGTTCGAAGAATTAATTTTCCCTTATTATCAATAGCCTCAATGCTATTCTTGATGAGGTTAATCATTACTTGAATCAGACCGGCCTCGTCGCCGAGTACTGAGGGCAAGCTCGGGTCGTAGTCTGTTTTAATGATTACGTCTGTGGATAGATCGGCTTCAACCAATTGCCGAACATGCTCCAAAACACCGTGAATGTTGACGGGTTCCTGATTTCTAACCTTTCCTGACGACTGCATTCGATCAACCAATGCGGATAGCCGATCCACTTCTCGAATAATGATATCTGTGTATTCACCTAATCCTAGATCCTTAATGTTAGGTTCGTCTAATTCACTCGACAATAGCTGAGCAGCGCCGCGAATTCCACCTAAAGGGTTTCTAATCTCGTGGGCAATTCCCTTAATCATTGTTTGACCGGATTGCTGACGTTCTCTTATCTGATGCTCCAGACCACCTTCCCCTATTTCATGAATCTCCATCATCACTCCTTTGGTGTCAGAAAATGCGTCACCTATCGGAAGTACAATGGGTGTCAATTGACAATCGATACGGCGGCTTTCCAATATTAGCAAGAGTGATAAATCATAATCCTTTAACCGAATAATGCTTTCGCTTGATAAACATTTTTCAAACGCATCCCCCAATACACTATCAATCTCAATCACTGTGGGTAGCAAGTTGTGTTTTGCCTGCTTGAGGCTGCGTTGAATCAGGCTCTCCGCGGCCTCATTGAGATAATGAATACCCAGCGCTTGGTCCAGCACGATGACGCCGGTGGACAGAAGACCAATCAGTTCTTGGGAATGGGGCAACAAGAAGAAGAGGAGAAATTAGACAAAGCCGATAGAGTACAAACAAAAAACGCTCTGCCAATGACAGAGCGTCCTTTCGCACTAAACGCTGTAGTACATATCAAATTCAACAGGGTGAGTAGCCATACGCAAACGATTCACTTCTTCCATTTTTAGATCAATGTAGGCATCAATGGCTTCATTGCTGAACACACCTCCCGCCAACAAAAAGTCACGATCAGCATCAAGCGCTTCCAACGCAACATCCAATCCATGGGCCACGGTCGGTATCTGTTTTTCCTCTTCAGGAGGAAGGTCATAAAGATCTTTATCCCCAGGCTCACCGGGATGAATTTTATTCTGAATACCATCAATACCCGCCATCAACATCGCAGTGAATGCAAGATAAGGGTTTGCAGTTGAATCCGGAAAACGGATTTCAATTCGCCTTCCTTTCGGATTAGCAACATAAGGAATACGGCAGGATGCGGAACGGTTACGTGCTGAGTAGGCTAGTAGTACAGGGGCTTCAAAGCCTGGAACCAGCCTTTTGTAACTATTAGTGCTCGCATTCGTAAATGCATTCAAGGCTCTGGCATGTTTAAAAATCCCACCAATATAGTACAACGCAGTTTCACTTAGGCCGCCGTATTGATCTCCAGCAAACATATTGACGCCGTCTTTGAAAATCGACTGGTGAACATGCATACCGCTGCCATTATCCCCAACCAGTGGTTTGGGCATAAATGTCGCGGTCATACCTTGATGGTGGGCGACATTATGAACGACATATTTAAAAATCTGGGTTTCATCCGCCTTCTTTACCAAAGTATTGAACCGAGTACCAATTTCACCTTGACCCGCAGTGCCAACTTCATGGTGGTGCACCTCAACGACCAAACCCATCTCTTCCATAGTAGAACACATCAAAGCACGAACATCTGATTGGCTGTCAACCGGCGCAACCGGGAAATATCCTCCTTTTACAGCTGGGCGATGGCCGGTGTTACCGTCTTCGTATTTTTTATCACTACTCCACGCCGCTTCGGTTGAATCAATTTTGAAAAAAGTACCACTAATATCCGTCGACCACCGGACTGAGTCAAACAAGAAGAATTCATTTTCAGGGCCAAAAGACGCTGTGTCACCAATTCCAGTGGACGCAAGGTAGGACTCGGCACGTTTCGCAATGGAACGAGGATCACGATCATATCCTTGCATATCCGATGGTTCGATAACATCACATGTCAAATTCAGTGTCACATCTTGGGTAAAAGGATCAATCACGGCGGTACTAGGATCAGGCATTAAAATCATGTCTGATTCATTGATCCCCTTCCATCCTTGGATGGAAGAACCATCGAACATTTTTCCATCTTCAAACAAGTCTTCGTCAACAGCACCCACAGGAAGAGAAACGTGCTGCTCTTTTCCTTTGGTGTCGGTAAACCTGAGGTCGACGAATTTAACTTCTTTCTCTTCAATTAGAGTGAGTACATCAGCTGCAGACATTTTTTGCTCCTAAATTTGGCGATAATGTGTTGATTCGAAGCCCTCATTTATGGGGCACGGCGCGGAATATAGCAAGTTTCCAATATTTTAATATTATTATTTAAAATCAATAAGTTAAAAAGCCACTTGCCCACCGAATGATTTGTTTGCACCAAAATAGTGCAATACTATCAAAAAGCGCACCAAATTGATGCCTCTGTCACTCCTGACTCTGTTTCCTAAAGACCAGCAACCGATTATTAGCAGGCATTTCATGATCATCCTCACAGACTAACCCACAGGCAATTGCCAAGGTAAAAATATCCTGATCGTCACGAATTCCCATGAGAGGGTTTCGCGTTGTCAAACTCTGATGAAATCGTTCATTTCCTTCACTAGTAAATTCACCACAACGGTTAAATGGACCATACAGTGCAAAAACACCACCGACTGGTAACACTCTACCAATTCCTTTAAACATGCTCTGTACCTCGGTCCATGACATTATGTGGCAAGTATTCGCCGAAAACATCGCATCAAAATCGTCTTCTGGCCATGTATCCTTCGCAACATTAAGCGTCAAGGGCCATCCAGGTTTTCGGGCTGTTGATGATTCGATCCAAGCAACAATGCCTGAGTGGTACATGGGTTGGTCACTGGTTTGCCAAAACAAATGGGAGAGATTTTCCGCAAAAAACACCGCGTGTTGACCCGTGCCAGATCCGATTTCCAGCACTCGAGTCCGATCATGGAATGCATGAATGAGTACCTTAAGAATTGGCAGTTTATTATTCTCGCAAGATTGGGAATGAGGCTTCACTATTTTCTCCACATTGAAGTGATATCAACTACTTTTTTCCGCGTTGGGTTTCACGCGCTTGTGCATTGTAATCTCGGGTCTCCTGTCTGTCAGGGTAACGCAATGCGGTTTCGCATACATCGAGATTAGCTCGGACCCGGTCCACCAGCCCTTGAGCCACCAAAGATAAGCCGCTGGAGACAATCGCAGCGCCGAGTGCGACACCAGTCTTGAAAATTCCGGCTGGGTCAACCTCCACTTTGGGGTCGCTTAAACTGCCACCGATTCGGATCATTTTGGCGATGGAACTTGTACTGATTCCGAAACCCTTTCGAGCTTTAGGAGCAATTAATATCTTGATACTCTCATCTGAAAGATCAATAGTCCCACCACCAACTAACGTAACTTTATCGGTTTTCATTGCTAATCCGCTTTTTCCCTTCAGCACCCCTTTCTCCACTGTGAAATGACCCACACCGCACTCAACACCGGTATAGTTATCCTCTTTTCTAAAAGGATTAATGGTCAAAAGAAACTGAGACGCTAGATCCCCTCCCAATAGATTAAGCCCCTCATTTCGAATTCTCGCATCATGCACCTCGAACTTAATGTTTCCGTCGGCGACGGACGCTATCTGGGCCACGGAAAAACCTTGCCCCATTACATTCATTTCCATGGAAAAAATCCCAGAGTCGATAATGTCCAATTCATCAAGAATAGCGAGTGAGGATACGTCCACATCCCTGCCGATAATACTGAGATCCACCTTTGGTACGTCATGATTCTCTAGCCGAAGCTTGATATCTAGCGGCCCCTGTTTACTGTATCCCCTCCCGGAAAACACCAATTCGTCTGAATCCACTTTCGCTTTGATTACTACCCGATCAAGCTCCAATGACTCGGTACTTAATTGCCGGATCTCCCAGTCAAGTGTCGACGTTAGATTATCGAGCCATTCTAGCGACAACTTGTCTCTTGATAACAGACGTGATTCGTCGGTGTTTTCATTTTCTGACGCCAGTACACTTTCAGTGTTTAGCCTATTCGATACCAATTTGGCATCAATCTCGTTGGATACATTTCCACTCTCGTGTTCTATCGACGACCAGTTCACTGTCCCACTGAGATCGCTATCACCGATCTCTAATTCAATTTCCAGTGTATTAAGACCATCGCTCTGCCCTAGCACAACCTGTCCAAGCAGTGGGTTATCCCTACGAAAATTAACAATATCACCGGCCACTACACTATCAACCGCATTGGCATCAAAGGCCATGACAAGCTTCCCTGGAATAAAGGGGGAAAAGCTCAAAATATCACCAGATACATCCAACCGAGATTCTGGTTTTTGGATGTCCAAATGGAGGTCATCCAGCCTGACTGGCAGCTCATCGATGGAAAGTAAAGCATTACCCATTAATCGTCCGTCGAGCACTAAGTCCGTCAAAACACTAGACTGGGAATCATCACTCGCCTTTGCATACGTCGCTAATACGTGATCAGAAATCACCCCAGCGATATTCAAAGCTAATTCGCCCTTCAACGGGGAAAGAGAGGAAAATCCGCCCTTGGCATTTAGTCTAATGTCTCCTGCGATATTTTTCGCTTCAACCTCTACCAATCTCCATCCAGAAGAACCTAAAACTTGATTATCGACTTGATCATTTCCTTGTTCCTGATGCACTAGCCTAGCTCGCCCTTTCAGTGGAAAAAATGGAATCAGATCCATCAACCATTCGTTGCTTCTAGGAACACTTTTGTGCTGACCATTCCCTTTGTAAGCTTCGTCTTCACGAGCAATTTTCACCAGTTCATTAGGAGACCGCATCTCCCAATCAAACAACAAATTAGTGTCCGCAGACGTGGTGACGCGGTTAATCGCACCAAAGAATCCAGCGGAAAATTCAGCAGATCCAATCTGTCCATGAAGATCGGTGATGTCAAAGTCACCGTTTCCTTGGGAAATCAACTTTCCTTTGAACTTCATGCTCGATTTATCAGAAATGGGCAACGTTTCAAGGAAAGGCAGTGCAGTTACCATGGTACTTTCTCCCACTATGTCCAATTCGGCGATAACCGTTGGAAAAAGCCGGGAAGCGGCTCCAGAAAGGGTAACCACAGAGGTTTCATTGCTCCCGGTAACTAACAAAGATTCACCCCAGGTTCGGTCAAAATTGGAAAACAAATTCCCCGAAATTAGCAGCTGTTGAACCCCATGTTCTTCCGTAGCAAAAAGTTGTCTGAAGACCTCTCGGGAACGAATATCCGCACCTAATTTCACCTGACCCTGAAGGTTGCCTGCATAACTCAGTCGACCTCCCATGTCTATGATCACGTCCTCAGTCTCATTGATCAAATGAATGTTAGACAGAAATGGCACTCCTGCCGTAATACCGATATCTGCTGTAGCAGATATCGCTCCAATTTCTGGTAAGTCAATATCAAAGGCCTGTCCAAACGACGCAATAGAATCGATTTTCAAAGACATACCTAACGCTTGAAAATTTTCCAGTGAAAACCATTTAGCAGTGTCTTCAACCGCCAGTTGTGCATTACCGAAACTGTCATCTTTGAGCGAGGCGAATCCTTCAAGCACCTGGAAAAAAAGCTCGCCATTATCACTGGAAAGATGACCATTTAAATCAACCCGCACCATTGAACCCTTCATATTCTTAGGCAGTAAGTTTCCGTTCAACACACCTGAACTGCTCACCTTCAGCATCATCCCATCCAGTTCTTTGAAGCGATTTATCCGACCCTCTATCTCCGTTTTTAACCCAAACCCAGCGGAGGATATGCGAACACGTTCTGCTCGGAGTGAATCGACACCCCTTGGTTGCTGCCATTCCCATTTCGCGTCGAACCCGGGAACGGATGAAAAATCAAAGCCGAACAGCCCTGAAAATGAATTCGGTGTCGGGACCGAGCCATTCACAAACAAGCTTAGCCCCTGCCAAGAGAATACATCGTCAATTCGACCCGTTATCGACGCACTGGCATCAGCTGATTTAACATTCAATGATACGTTTGATGCCCCAGTTGAAAGAACCGAAGGCAAACTATCAAATTGAATCTCACCTGAGACTTCAGTTTGATCCAAAATTGCGGAAAAACTCCCTTCAATGCCAGCTTTCGAAAATCCATCTTCTCTCTTTGTATCGGAAATTGACACATCTTCAGCGTCGGACAAGCTCAAAGAAGAATCAACCCCCTTGTATGACCGCATTTCGATACGATCAATAACAATCTCTCTTTCACGTCCTTCAGAAGAAAAGTGCAAGATGCTATCAACAATGTTCACTCCCAGAATGGACAACCAAGAAACTGTTTGCCCTAAAGATGCCGGCACGCCATTGCCAACCTTTAAACTATTCTGTTCCTCTGGTTTCAGGGCACCCGGGATCAACTCGATCTCTTCGACAACACTGTCCGGAGGGAGCTGTGTAAACACAAGATTGGATTGTCCGGTTGTATGGGTTTCGAGCCAAAGTTCCGCTCCCGCCAGATCAATTGATTTCAACTGCAGCTCACCTTTAAGGATCGACCTAAGCGAGAACGAAAAACTGACTTCATCAGCATAGAATACATTCACCGCCTTTCCCCACGCACTGTTTGACAGAGAAACTCGTTTTGCATAAATACTCGGAGAGAGTCCGTTGGAAAAGAGGTTTTCGAAGCCCAACTTGCCTTCAATAGAAAACTCTCGATGGGTCAATGACGTCACCTGCTTACTAATCGTCGCCTTTACCTGATCCTCATCAATGAACACTGACAGGATAAACGGGAATGCCGCTACCATAACGATAAGGATAACCAAGCCTTTAATTATTTTCGATATCAAACAGTTAGGCCCCTAAGCTATCGAGGAAGATCCATTTTTTGTCACTAAAATACTCTATCCGAGATGAAGCTAATTGTGTCAATCAAGGTATAAACACTGAGAAGGAAACACATTTTAGATACGGCGAAGCTGTTTGAAAAGTGAAACTTGAGTCATCCGTTTGCTCCATTGTGTTATAAAATACCCGCATGAATAGTATCCAACCCATTAGCTGGTTCCCACAACAGAAGAAGCAGCAAACGAATATCAATAAGTTGCATAAGCGACTTCGACGAAACGTCGGTAAAGCTATTGAAGACTACCACATGATTCATGAAGGTGATCGAATCATGGTCTGCCTCTCAGGCGGAAAAGACTCCTATACCATGCTTGACCTGTTACTACAGCTGAAACAAAAGGCACCGGTTAATTTCGAATTAGTTGCTGTCAACCTCGATCAAAAACAGCCTGACTTTCCGACGCATATTTTGCCTGAATACCTAAAATCACTGGGCGTTGAATACGACATTATCGAAAGAGACACTTATAGCGTCGTTAAACGGGTGATCCCGGAGGGGAAAACCATGTGCAGTCTTTGTTCGAGATTGAGACGGGGAACATTATACGGATACGCTGAGGAGAATGGCATCACAAAAATTGCCCTTGGACACCATCGCGATGACATCATTGAAACGCTTTTTCTCAACATGTTTAACGGTGGGAAAATTAAAGCGATGCCCCCTATCCTCCGAAGCGATGATGGGAAAAACGTGGTTATCCGTCCTTTGAGTTATTGTGCAGAGTCAGACATCGAACAATACGCCCAATGGAAAGCTTATCCAATCATCCCTTGTAATCTGTGTGGGTCCCAGGAACATTTACAGCGTAAGAAAATCAAGCAAATGCTACAGGAATGGAGTAAGCATCCCGGCCGCATCGAAAACATCTTTCGCAGCATTGCCAATGTTTCACCTTCACAACTCGCGGACAAGAGTCTGTTTAACTTCGATCAATTTGCCACCCAGCGCGGGGTAGCCAGCGAAGGCTGGTCACATATCAAGAATGTGGAATAGTGACTTGGTCGTGAGCAATCGAAGGCATCATTAAGGTGTTACGACTTTGACCACTGTAGATCTGATCACTGATGGACGTCAACCGTTCCACCTCTTGAGACAGATTTCCCCAGCCTATTGACCTACATTAATCGATCGCAATCAATAAAAAGCATTCACCCTAGCAACGGGGAAAAGTGGATCCATTATCGGGGAATATTCAATTATCAATTTAGACCTTAATGATACTGCCAAATTCTGGCTAGCCAAGTTTTCTTCCTGCCTCGATGATAAGAACTCCGATGCGGCCGCATCGTTGTTTCGCACCGACGGCTATTGGCGTGATCTGATTGCCATTAGCTGGAACATCAAAACTGTGTCTGGTTATCAATCCATTCGGGACATGCTGACTCATGCCCTTCGCAATGACAAGCCTTGTCACTGGCAGATACATGGCAACGCCATCGAGCAAAATGGATGCATTGAGTTCTGGTTTCATTTTGAAACTCGGCATGGCAATGGTTATGGCCATGCACGGCTAAAGGATGGCCTCTGTAAGACACTATTGACCACCCTTCAGTCACTGAAAGGCCATGAGGAGAAGACGGGGCTTAACAATAACCGTGAAACTGGTGTCGAATTTGGTGCATCTAGGCAGCGTAAATCTTGGCTTGAAAAGCAACAACAGGAAGCAGAGTCACTGGGATTCCACACACAGCCATATTGTGTGATCATTGGAGGTGGGCAAGCTGGGATCGGATTGGCTGCACGGCTAAGACGGCTCAACGTTCCAACACTTGTGATTGAACGAAACCACAGAGCAGGCGATTCCTGGCGCAATCGATACCGATCACTTTGTCTCCATGATCCTGTGTGGTACGACCACATGCCCTATCTGCCTTTTCCAGACCATTGGCCGATCTACACACCCAAAGATCAACTTGGCGATTGGCTTGAGATGTACACTCGAGTGATGCAGGTGAACTACTGGAGCTCCACCGAATGCGTCAACGCGAGTTACGATCAGAACAAAGCGCAATGGAGCGTGGATGTCAAACGGGATGGCAAATCCATTTCACTTCGTCCCACCCAGCTGATTCTCGCAACCGGCATGTCGGGGTTTCCCAATATGCCCCAATTACCCGAAGCTAATTCATTCTCTGGTGATATCGTTCATTCTAGCGAGTACAAAGATGGCGCTGCCTATCGCGGAAAAAACTGCGTAGTGCTTGGGTCTAACAACTCAGCCCATGATATTTGCACCGATCTTTGGGAAAACAGCGCGAGTGTCACCATGCTGCAACGCTCCTCCTCTTTGGTAGTAAAAGTCGAAACCTTGGCGAAGGGCGCCGTGAGAAAGCTTTTCTCAGACGAAGCCGTACGCTCGGGGCTAACCACTGAGATGGCCGATCTAACACTGGCATCCCATCCTTACGAATCTATGTGCGCCAGTCAAATCACGGAGTATCAGGGTATTCGCAGACAAGACAATCAGTTTTACACTGACCTCGAACGCACTGGATTTAAATTGGATTTCGGGGAAGATGGCAGTGGGCTTTACGCAAAGTATCTACGCTACGGGGCCGGCTACTATATCGATGTTGGCGCTTCGCAACTGATCATTGATGGCGAAATTGGCATCAAGACTAATGTTACGATCACCGCGGTCAAACCCCATTCAGTGATACTTAGCGATGGTAGCGAACTCGATGCAGACCTCATCGTTTGCGCTACGGGTTACACCTCCATGAATGATTGGGCAGCAAAAATTATTTCACCTGAAGTGGCTGATCGAGTCGGCAAATGCTGGGGATTAGGTTCAAATACTTATCGCGATCCCGGCCCTTGGGTAGGGGAACTTCGAAACATGTGGAAACCTACCCAACAACCAAACCTCTGGTTCCATGGTGGTAACCTGCAGCAAGCAAGACACTATTCCCAATACCTGGCATTACAGCTAAAAGCCCGTATGGAAGGGATTAAAACTGTCGTTTACGGACTCGATGAAGTGCATCATTTGCGATGACGCTGTTCGCAATATCGCAATGACACCAAGTTCTGAATCTTAACCATGTCGATATACCCGATAGAGCAGTGACCTAGACGAATCAAACTTGTTGGATCGCGTAACGGGGGGATTTGGGTTAAAACATATATAAAATTGCATAAAACTCCTTGAATTTACAAAGAAAAATTATGTCCAATAGTAAACACATCAATTACGCCACATCCACTGATGTCACCAATGCAATCGAAACTAGACGATCACTACGCGCTTTCTTATCAAAACCGATCGAGGATTCCTTGATAAAATCCATTTTACAAAAAGCAGCCAGAGCCCCAAGTGGAACGAACATGCAACCCTGGCAAGTATATGTACTGAAGGGGGAATCCCGAAAACGCGTTTGCAACTCAGTCTGCCACACCTTCGATCATGAGCCAGAGAAACATAGCAGTGAAAAACGCTACTATCCAAAACAGTGGTTTGAACCCTTCGTTTCCAGACGGAGAAAAGTGGGCTGGGATTTATATGGCTTATTGGGGATCGAAAAAGGCGACAAAACAAAAATGAAAAAGCAACACCGCCGTAACTTTCAATTCTTCGATGCCCCAGTGGGATTACTTTTCACTATTCACCGAGACTTGGAAACCGGTAGTTGGTTGGACTATGGTATGTTTCTTCAAAACATCATGTTACTAGCTCGGGAAGCCGGTCTACACACTTGCCCCCAAGCCGCCTGGGCAGACTACCATCGAGTAATCCGCGACGCACTCCCTCTTAGCAACGAAGAAACAGTGGTATGCGGGATGGCTCTAGGTTACGCAGACCCTGAATACATCGAAAACTCCCTTGTTACTGAACGTGTTGATCCCAAATTGTTCACTACGTTTTTGTCTTGAGTGATAGGGTTGATTAATGCAGATCACCTGGCCCACCACTTTCAATGAATCGGGACTGACAAAACCGTAACGTATCTCGTTCACTGCCTTCCCATCCCGCGCTCATTGAAACCAAATTGGAAATCCTCGCCTTTTTTTGATTGTGCAACCCTACGTCTGTAACTTCGGTTTAGTTTGAGTCATTATTGTCGTTCCACACGATATATCGCTTGTCGGCATTGCTCCATTCATCGTCAATCTCAACGAGAATGGCACTGACAAG
>WLWV01000305.1 GCA_012103395.1 Gammaproteobacteria bacterium | reverse complement strand
TTGTCAGTGCCATTCTCGTTGAGATTGACGATGAATGGAGCAATGCCGACAAGCGATATATCGTGTGGAACGACAATAATGACTCAAACTAAACCGAAGTTACAGACGTAGGGTTGCACAATCATCGATCTCTGCGGATCGTGTTTCTTGACTTTGGTTGGCACGATTGCTACCGCTTAGTTTATTTGCGCTCATTAAAGATCCGACGTTGGTAAAATGTAATTGGATTGTGTCAGTAACTGAACTTTGGGACTTCTTGATTTTGATCCCCTAGTTTTCCCGTAGAATAAGAAAGTTTGCTTCAAAGAGGTTTACAAATTGGCCGATAATCTGACCTAAAATCACCAGCGCTATCCTCTGTGTCTAAATCCTAGCGAGGTAAATTGGATATCTGAGTTTGTGGACACCATACTAAAGATTTTTCCTACAGAAATTCAATGTTGCGTATTGCGATGCACTAAGATTACCTATAAACAAACACATGCAATAAAGAGGCTATGAAAGAGGGATTCGCTGTGGTTGCTAACCAACCACAGCGAAAAAGAAAGGCGCGCTCTCTATTCTTTTAATTCAGACAAAAGCTCCGTCAATGAACTTTGACGCTCTTTCCACATAGCAAGCACTTCATCACGAGTCATTAACCGGACAGGAGAATTAGTTTGCTTCATTTTCCCTAAGGTCTTTTTGTCGCTAAACATCGTTGGCACGTTCTCAGCCAGAAAATCAATGACCGCCTGATCGGTTCCTTTAGGCACCATGAGTCCACGGAAGTTTACGCTGGAGTTATCAACTTCAATGCCCAACTCTTGAAGTGTTGGAACATCGGGTAGAAATTCGTGGCGCTCTAAGTCCGCAACAGCCAAGATTTTGATGTCGGCGGCAGATCGGGCAGCGTCAGAAAGGTTGTTAAAACCGGCAATAACTTGGCCACCTTTAACAAGTTTCATTGCACCGACACCACCTTTGCCGGGAACATATGTGAGAGCAGCACCGGTTGCTTTAGCCAATTGCAAGTGCGCGATATGGTGTCCTACGAACTTACCTGCCCCACTGACTGTTACTTTACCCGGATTGGCCTTTGCATAGTCAACCAACTCATTAGCGGTATTGAATTCACTGTCTTTGCCAACGATTAATACCGCTGGATCAGCACCCCAGTTGCCCACGGGTTCAAGGTTTTCTATGCTGTACTTAGTATCAAAGACAATAGACTGAGCAATAAAATGTGGCACATTGTATGCCGCCATCATGTACCCATCTTTAGGTGCTTTTTCAGCAAACCAGTTCCAACCTTTCCGGCCACCGGCACCTGGTTTATTAGTAACATAAATAGGCTGTCCAATAGAAATGGGTGCGTCATCTTTCATTTTGGCGGAAGCCAGTGTGGCAATTCGAGCTTGAAAGTCGGTTGCTCCACCCGGGTTATACGCCACCATTACGCCGATTGGGCGATCTGGATACGTATCTGCTGTAGCCAGCGTTGCTGCACCGAAGAGAATCGCACTTGAGGCAATCCCAACGGCTAACTTAAGTGAATGTCTAAATGTTGTTTTCATTATTTTCCTCCAAAGGATATTATTTTTCCCTATATATCAAAGTCTCTCGATAAAAGGGGTATCACCAACTTCACAGTACCATTGTTTTTATACAATTTATTCTATTACCACTTTCCAAATGCTGTAAACACACGAGTAATAACCAACCAGTTAACAAAGAGTCGGGTATTTTCGCTCTACTTTTCCAATTTTAACTTTTTCTAGAAAAACCAACCGGTTGGCGTCCTCACATACAATAGCTTCCAGAACATGCCGTATAGGATTAATATAAAAATACCACCTATCATTAGCTTATATACCAATGCTTTAGGGTCTAGTATTCGCCGCTTACCGTACAGAGAGACAAGCGCAAGAAAAGACAGAAACGCACAAGTGTAAAAGCCGACCACCTCTAAAGACATCACAAACAGAAACCCCACGATCAAACCGGGCAATAACGCCATCCAATCAATGGAAATCGTTTTCTGATCAGTAAGTCTGCTATTACGAAACGCGCTCAAACTTTGGATCAGTGCTAGTAACACAAGAACGATTGCGATAATCCGGGGAAATTGATAAACCTCTGGGTCCGTGTCATAAAAAGCAAAGAAGGCAAAAAGAGCCGACATAAGCAATGCACAAACAGATGCACCCCATTCTCTGTTCCAACCTTTAGACGGGTGATTACTGGTATTTTGATTCATGAGTTTATCCCGCCGCCTGCGCTGCTTTGTTTCGATTTGTTTTAGCCTCTGAATATATACTGTAAGCAATTGACCCCACACACAGAGTAATTAGCGTTAGGTTAATCAGACCCGAGGTGAAATAGGCAAAAACACCGTCGCGACTTGCTCCAATCAATGTTCCTTGCATAAAGTTGTCTTCGGCAATAGGGCCCAAAATAATCCCAAGCACAAGCGGTGCCGCACTGAATCCAAACTTACTAGCGAAATACATCATCAAACCAAGGGACGTCATGATGAGTACATCTGAATAGCTCGATTGAATACTATAGGTTCCGAATGAGGCAAGGATGAAGATTACCGCGGCCATATAGTGTCCTGGAACCTTCATGATCCAGCCACTGTGTTGGCTCAGAATCAAACCAAACCCCAACATCAAAACCTGTGCTACCAGCAACGAGTTGATAAATGTCCAAGTAACCTCAGCATGGACGGTAAACAAATCCGGACCCGGGAATAGTCCATGAATAAGAAGTCCTCCCAGCAACACGGCAGCAGTTGGGCTACCTGGAATACTGAGTGTTAGTAATGGAACCAATGGTAGTGTACCCTGAGGTCTGTAATTTATTTCTTTAGCGATGTTCGTTTGGCTTAGGCGAAGTGAGCGTAGCGAACGAAGCCAAAGCCGGTTTTTCTGGATTAGGTGTTGAATGTTGAGCCATCA
>WLWV01000304.1 GCA_012103395.1 Gammaproteobacteria bacterium | reverse complement strand
CTTGTCAGTGCCATTCTCGTTGAGATTGACGATGAATGGAGCAATGCCGACAAGCGATATATCGTGTGGAACGACAATAATGACTCAAACTAAACCGAAGTTACAGACGTAGGGTTGCACAATCTATTTGCTTGTCGTATCGGTTGCAATGCAGCCAACATACACAAAAAGGGAACGGCTGTATTAGTCTAAAACCTAACGTTTTTAGGCATCTCGCCCTTTAACCTTCACCTCATAGCCTGCTTCTTCAGGCTCATCGTCAACCATCTCAGGAGGAAAACCCGGGGCCAAAATATCGACTCCAGCGGCCTCTTCTAATCGTTTAATAATGTTGGGCGATAACTCTCTTGGGCCATATCTCTCTTGTCCATCTTTAAAAATATCTACCATAACCGGCGCGAGTTCCAACGGTACATTTCCCCGTTTAGCCACTTCACTAAACAGCCCAATGTCCTTGCACACAAGGTCCATAGTGAAACTGATATCACGACTCCCGTTAAGTGTCACCTGGCTCTCTGTTTCATGCACAAACGAGTTTCCAGAAGAGATTCGAATCGCCTCATAAGTCGTATTCAAATCCATCCCCGCCACTTTTGAGGTTACTAACGCTTCTGCCAGAGACAACAAATTGGCAGTCGCCAAATAGTTAGTAACCACCTTGAGTATCGACGCCGTTCCAAGAGGCCCTGTGTGTAAAATCCGGCGCCCCATAGTGGTCAGCACCGGTAAGATATGCTCAAAAGTGACACGTTCACATCCTGCGAAAATTGCAATGTTTCCCGTCGCTGCACGATGGCAACCGCCGGACACTGGACAATCTACCGGTTCTGCACCCACGGCCTTCACCAACGCTCCAAGGCGCTTAACCTCAGCTTCATCCGTTGTGCTCATCTCTGCCCAAACCTTACCTTCACTTAAACCAGCTAGTGCCCCATCCTCCGCTTCCATCACTGCCGCACTCGCCGCCGGACTCGGTAAGCAGGTGATGAAAATATCCACATCTTGGGCCATCTGCTTAGGGCTATTCCCCCATTTCGCCCCACCTTCCAAAAAGGGTTGCGCCACCGTCTTATCCAGATCCCGCACAGTGAGATCCACTCCGTTTCTCAACAAACTACCCGCTAGCTTTCCGCCCACATTCCCCAGGCCGATAAATCCGACTTTTGTCATTATCTCTACTCCGATGCTATGTCAGTTTAGTACTGATTATTATTAGGAAACTTGTCTTTGGCATTAAAAACCACAGCGAATAAAGGCCAAAACAAATTTGATTCTGTGTCAGTTAGTTTGAGGATGCCGAGCGATATTATCGAATCAGGGAGTATCACCTCAAAACCACTGGAATTATTCACAAAACCGTGAAATGAATCAATTAGATTTTCACGCAACCACAGAAAACTTCTCAACCCCCAAGGCCGATAACGCCTTACTCCTAAAGGCACAAAAACATTCTCGTCAATAACAATAAAATTGATCGCTTCATCCAACTCACGAATTTACTGATGCTTAGAAAACCAATAACCGTCAGGGTCGGTTTCATACCTTCCCAGATAATGCCCATGGCCCTGATAGCCCATTAGCCGCTGAACAGTCTCACTGCAGTTCATTACCACTTTTTTTGACACCGTTAAGTATTGATTCACTTCTTGCCTAAGCCAACCTAAGCTGTAGGTATTCACCATTCCCATTCGCGCCCTATCCGAGCGATTTGCTCCGCCGCCGTGCCAAACTGAGCCGAGGTAAATTAACGCAGCCCCCCTTGGCATCACCGCTTGAACAATGTCTTCGTCCTTTACTTTGTCAATCATCTTAGGCTCCATCCATCGATGACTACCTAATACGACTCTGGTTGCACCATTCAACTTGGTAAAATCATCCAATGCCCACATAACGCTAAGCTGAAGTTCCATTCCCGGCAAGCTAACAGGATAAATCGCATCATCGGTGTGGAGCACTTGTTCTTTTTCGCCGGGATGGATTTCAATGCCCGTCGTACTTCCTATTTGGTAGTTAACACAAAATGGTAGGAGAATTTGATCAATAATTTTAAGAAGCCGTTCACTTCCTATCAACGCTTCAGATCCATGAGAACGCTCCAAAATCTTAGAAAGGCGCTGAGTTTGATGCCCATTAAAATCGTTCTGCTGGATGCTCCCGAACTGATCGAAATGGGGTCTGAGCTCGTTGTATACCCTATCGATCGACGTTATCTCCACCAGGTCCGGCACGATAACTGCACCGAAGGTATTGATAGCTTGGGTGATTACATCGAGACCACTCGCAAATTCAATGGTTTTTAAGTTCATCGTGCCCATGGTTTTTACATTATTTAACTATTATGACCATACTCTCAATGGTCATGCTCTCAATAAATAGGTTCTTAAGTGGCTCTGCTCAAAATGACTATTCCATCATTTAGTTTCCTTCAAGAAAGATCTTCAATGAGTGAATTAATGTAATCAATACGCGTACTCGTTTCCTCCTGAAGCCTTTGCATTTCCTCTCGTATAACCTCCATCTGCTGATTCCTATCTTTTCTCGCCCGAACGATCCGATCAAGTTCAACCATCGCTTTGTGTACCACAGGAGAAATTTCATAAAAAACCTGAGTGGAACGCGCATCACCGTGGCCAAGGCTCATTTTTTCGGTTCGAGGAAACCGGAAACGTTTGCTCGCAGGTAAAACTGACCCCTTCTTACGACGGTAAACGACACGCAAAATGTCAATGTTGTTCACTGTTTGCAGTGAATATCGATCAATCTCTAATGGGTTTAGAATTCCCATTTCATTTAAGGTTGGATAATCCGACATTTTCGGTAGTGTAATCTGAGGTCTGTAATTTAGCTTTCTATTGCAGCTTCGCTATTGGCTTTGGCGGAGTGAACGTAGAGAGCGAAGCCAAAGCCGGTTTTTCAGGCTTTAGTATTGAATGTTGAGCCAT
>WLWV01000303.1 GCA_012103395.1 Gammaproteobacteria bacterium | reverse complement strand
GAACGCCGATGGAAACACTCATCGACGGTAAAGCGATCTGGAAAGAAAAGTTTGTAAACTAAACTCTATCTGACAGACAGCTACTGATAAACGGGTAACTGTCAGCTCAAGTCTGAACTTCTACAGACATGGCGATGCATTCCTGATTGTGATCAAACGACATTGCTCATAAGTATCCACTTTACCCTGCTGAAAGCACCCTCCACTATAGAATCACCCATAGTAAAACTAGATAACGGCAAAATTTTCCGACAGCAATAAAAGTGATGCTAGACCAAACCGGAAGCTTCAAATAACCAGCGGCAATACACAGAGGATCGCCAACCACTGGCAACCAACTAAAAAATAAGACAGGTACTCCCCATTTTCTGACTCGCTCTACGGAACTCTCCTTAAGCTGAAATAAACGGACCACACGACTTGGCCAAGGTGGATCAAGTGCCTCTTGCCGGTTCGAATTTTCAGCTAAGCGTGTCACGCCACGTCGTAGAAGCCCCCCCATGTAAAATGTAGTGATGCCACCAAGTGTATTACCCAATGTTGCAGTGACCAATAATTCCGCAAATGAATACTCTCTCGTTTTCACGAGCCAATAGAGCAAGCCTTCTACGCCACCGGGAATAATCGTGGACGCGAGAAACGACCCAAAGAAGAGTGAAAGTAGTCCAGTGTCCACTTAGCCTATTCCTCTAACCTTGAATCGGACCCCAAACTCTTAAACCCCAACACACGGTAACTCCAGCTATCTTGAAACATACAGGCATCAATAATGGGTAACACGCAGAATATCGATGCCCTTAGGCGGCACTAGAAACATCACACATCAATTAGACGGGAAATTAAAGACCCGGTTATCACCAGCTATTTTGGAAATCGTGGAATATGGAGCCCCACCATCTGCCGCATCACTCGCATAACCTGAGTTGAGTAACCAAACTCATTGTCGTACCAAACATACAACACACAGCTCCTACCCTCAACAATAGTTGCAACCGAATCAAAGATTGCTGGTTCCGGGGTGCCAACAAAATCTGATGATACAACTTCATTAGAAGATGAGTAATCAATTTGTTCGCTCATCGGCGAATCCAATGATATCTGGCGAACTTGATCATTCAATTCATCCCGCGTTGTTGGCTTGGACAGATTTAAATTAATGACCGCCATTGATACATTTGGCGTCGGAACTCGAATAGCATTACCCGTCAACTTCCCTTTCAACTCAGGCAATGCTTTTGAAACGGCTTTCGCTGCCCCTGTTGAGGTTAACACCATGTTTAACGGTGCACTTCGGCCCCGCCGATCAGCAGTATGATAATTGTCAATCAGATTCTGGTCATTAGTGTATGAATGGACGGTTTCAACATGCCCATTTTCAATACCATAAAGATCATTCATCACTTTAAGCACTGGTGTGATTGCATTAGTTGTGCAGGACGCAGCGCATATAATATTGTCATCCTTATCCATCATATGATCGTTGACACCAAAAACAATATTCTTGATATTTCCGCCCGCTGGAGCAGTCAATAAGACCTTTGAAGCACCTTGGGGAGTCAAGTGGCGAGATAATCCAGCTTCGTCCTTAAAGACACCTGTATTGTCTACAACTAAAGCGTTGCTAATGCCATATTCAGTGTAATCAATATCTTCAGGTTGGTCAGCATAAATGACCTTGATATAATTGCCATTTGCAATAATTGCACTATTCTCTTGATCAACGATAATCGAACCGTTGAATGGCCCATGTACCGAATCACGACGTAAAAGGCTTGCCCTTTTTTCCAGATCACCATCACGACCACCGCGTACCACGATCGCTCTTAGGCTCAATTTATTACTGGAGGTCGTTCTTTCAATCATCAACCGAGCTAAAATTCTCCCAATTCGACCGAATCCATAAAGCACCACATCCTGTGATTTCTTGATACTCTGACTTTGGTCACGAATCGCACCTGATAATGACTCCTCGAGGAAGGAACTGAGATCTTCATTGGAATAGGCTTCAAACTGGTATGCCAGCTTTCCAATATCAATTCGAGAATTACCCAAATCCATCTTCATCATCACATCCAGCACTTCGGTGGTCTGTGTTAATGGCATGGGTTTTCCAATCATGCTGCGACCCAATCGATGAGCTTTAATGACATCTATTGTGGACGCATTCATTAGTTTACGCCCAAAAACGGTGATCACCACACCTTTATCGCGGTACATGGTTCCCACTGTAGGAATCATTTTCTCCGCCAAACTCTGGTCTCTTACATATGCTTCTAAATATCTATCAACGCTGTCGTTTACCACGGCTAAGCTCTCAAAAAATGAAATTAAAGAAATAACGTTTCGGCTTCTAAAAATCACAAACGACATATCAGCGTTCGCGAGCGTCACATTCCCGACACAATTTCAATCTAAACAGCTTGCCAAACGATGAATTCAACATCATTTAGTGCCAACAAAGTTGGCTCATAGCATCATTAACTTCAGATCGAGAAGACTTAAAAACCAGATTATTTCAAAGTTAAAAAAGGAAACACAATTAGATCATACTTAGCAAAACTAAAATCAGTAAATATTTATGATATTGATAAGTTTTAATAATGAAAAGCAAACAAACAATAAAGCAAAATAATGCATCTCAACCAATTAGATGCATCACCCAAACGCACTAGAAACGAGAGAAGTGACCGCCGGAGAAATCCGATTCTCGTGGGAAGGTTGGCGATTAGCGCGGCCCTCCTCAAACGCCCTGTTCCAAAATAGTCACCCGCAATCGTCGGCATAAAGTGATATGAAAAATCAAAGTGGGCTACTCTTCTTGAGGGAGCACAATGATTAAGGATTGTGCAACCCTACGTCTGTAACTTTGATTTAGGTTGAGTCATTATCGTCGTTCCACACGATATATCGCTTGTCGGCATTGCTCCATTCATCGTCAATCTCGACGAGGATGGCACTGACAA
>WLWV01000082.1 GCA_012103395.1 Gammaproteobacteria bacterium | reverse complement strand
GCTTGTCAGTGCCATTCTCGTTGAGATTGACGATGAATGGAGCAATGCCGACAAGCGATATATCGTGTGGAACGACAATAATGACTCAAACTAAACCGAAGTTACAGACGTAGGGTTGCACAATCACATTTTCTTTTCTCTAGTCTAATTTGAAGATTGGGTTAACGGATTTCGTCTTACAATGGAAAATCACATTTCCCTATAAAGCTATTTATTCATATTGGGATATAATGTCCACTCGATACCCAACAATGACTCGTCGAATATCTTAGATTCGGATATCTCAAATACGTCATGGCTTATTCAAGAACTCCCTTAATGAGCCTCATCACGAGGCGACCAAGATAGTACACTACTTTTATCACTTGGCTGCAACAAAACGTTTTTCAAGTTCACGAATGCTAAACACTATCTCAAAACGATCCAATGACAATACTCTAATACGATGAATAGAATTTGTGTTTATTGCGGCTCACGCCCCGGCAGGGAGCCTGACTATCTACAATCCGCACAAGCATTGGGCGAGACGTTAGCGGAAAAAAATATCGGTTTGGTTTACGGCGGTGCCAGCATTGGACTGATGGGGAAAGTAGCGGACGCTATACTTGAAAATGGCGGTGAAGCTATCGGTGTCATTCCACGTTCATTACAAGACCGTGAAATCGCGCACGAAGGCTTAACCGAGTTAAAGACTGTCAACAGTATGCATGAACGCAAAGAGATGATGGCTAAACTATCAGACGGATTCATCGCCTTACCTGGCGGTTTTGGTACGCTAGAAGAACTTTTCGAAGCGCTAACTTGGAACCAATTGGATATTCACAACAAACCTTGCGGATTACTCAACATTAATCATTACTATGACGCACTCTGCGATTTCTTGGACAAAGCCGTTAATCAGGCTTTCATCAAACCTCATCATCGGTCCCTACTCATCACCCATGACAAACCCGATCAATTGATCAACAACATGGCGCAGTCCGCTCAGCTATAATTCTTAAACTCAATAAATCTTATAAGCGAACACAAGGCCAATCAACGCCAATCAACTTGATTTACCCAGATTTATGCAGAGACCCATTAACATTTCCTAACCCTGATTTCGACACAAAAAGCCTCAATGAAAAGACTCGTTACCCTGTTTAACATCCTCGCCATTATCCCTTCCATCATTCTCGTCCCTCTGGCACCCTTCACCTTTATTTTGATCCATAACGAGGGTTCCATTTCGGGCTATTTCCATGAATACCTTCTGCAGACACTCATGGTTAGCTATACCTTCATCCTCGTTCTGTGCATCTTTTTTAGCATCGCATTGATGAGAAAAGGGCGAACTCGAATCGCCGTTCTATTGAGCATCCTACCTACTATCACCACAGCCGCAATTGCTCTGACTTATATATTTGGCGGTATTCATCTGCGATAGATAGGGTCTTGGCGGCAGCCTGAAAAAATCAGAATCAAAGACTAACAGGCTGGTTTGATCGAAAAAGCACCATAGTTTCAACAATGAAACCAAATCATAACCCAAGGACAAACTGCCCTCTTTAGCTCTGGCCGATTCCTAGCGAAACCCGCTATAACATTGACGACTCTAGGGTAGCAATGCGAGGTCCAGAATGTAAGACACTGGACTCCACATTGCCATGGTAATTGGGGTCCGTGGTGTACCCAAGAATGGCTTGCAGGCGCTGAGTAGAGCCGGTGACTTCGGTGACTTGATGCAAGGAATAATGCCCCCGAAACAGACTTAGGCCTCCTTGTTTTAAATGTAGTTGTTTAACGTCACCCCTTTCTCCATCTAACACCTTTCTCACCGCGTCAAAGTTCTCGTCTTCATCTGAGCGAATACTCGGCACATATTCAAAAATGCCGCCGACATCCGGTTCTTGGAGCAGTAATGTGGTGACAAGGGGGCTGCTATCGAAATGCCATTGTTGGCAACCACCTTCCTCCATGACCGAAATATTCAGCGATTGATATGGGTCTTCATTGCAATATGCCTCTGTCCCCAATACGCGACCGATGAAATAGGTCATCATCTCAGAATGATAGAGTTTGGATAACAAATGTTCTTTGGGAATCAAATCCGTGGCGATCTGCTTGAGATTTCGCTTCCCTCTACGGTTTACTGGATGGTTTTCATCGGTGTCCAGTCCATCACCAATGTGATAATTGAAAAAATAGGAGCTCACCATCGTTGGCCCTTGATAGCCGAGATGCGTAAGTTTTGTGGCTTCTTCAGCCAAAGTCGACAGTGCCGTTTCGGTAACGAAGTCAGGGAGTAAGCAGGAGCCTTGGCAATCTAATTCGTCTTTAATCCGATTGAGAAAATTCAGCCCCTCAGACGAATCCAAGTCATTGATGGGATACAGATCAAAATTAACCACTTGAGATAAGTTCGTCATTTACGGATATTCCTGTTCGTCTTTAAGAGTATCAATAAACCAATGTATAACCCATCAGTAATATATAATCAAATCAATCGATGGCAGATCTCGACCTAGCCAAGACTCGAAAACCGATCTCTTTACACACTGATTTCCCCCAACAACCAGTGATGTCGATAACAGCAGAGCTCGTGAAGCAATAGCAAAGACGGTGAATCAATTCTCTATCGAGAGCCGATTCCCCATCGTATGATCACCTCGATATTAAGCTCTCAGTTTTGTACCTTTAGGATCGAATAATGGCTCAGCGAGCAATTTTGCTTTGCGTGGCAATCCCAAAATAGCAATTTTGAAGTCATCACCTGCAATAGCAAATTCGGTGTCCACGTACCCCAGCGCCACCGACGTATTGAACATAAAACTGTAAGACCCAGAGGTAATCCTACCCACATATTTCCCATCTTTAAAAATGGGTTCTCCACCCCACGCATCTGCACCCTGGTCACCTTGTTCCGTTTCGATAGTGAACTGACATAACATCTGTCGAGCAGGTTGATCTTTGAGTTTCATATAGGCTTCTTTACCGAGAAACATTGGCTTGTCGGTTTTCACAAGGCCTGCCATCCCGGACTCTGTTGGATACCATTCTGGTGAATACTCTCGCCCCCAACTCCCATATCCCTTTTCAATTCTCATGGATCCAAGCGCTCTGGAGCCAATGGGCCGGATACCAAACTCCTTCCCGTGCTCGAAGATGGATTGATATAGCGCGAGCTGATTTTCTTCTTTGATATAGATTTCATATCCGAGATCACCGGTAAACGAAACTCTTAGTAAAATGGCTTCATAACCGTCAATATTGATTACCCTATTTCTCATAAAACGAAAATCGTCATTCGCAAAAGAGACCCCAGTCAGCTTTTCCATCACGGCTCTTGCATGGGGCCCTGCCACGTTGAAGCCACCCCATTGCTCAGCTACCGATTTAAACTCCACACCTTCTGAGGGCAAAAACTGCTCAAAAAGGCGGCAGTGATATTCTTCTGCGGTTCCCCCCCCCCCCCAATCATAAAAAAGCGGTCTTCTGCCAGTCGAGCAATAGTAAAATCGCCAGCTATCCCTCCTCGCAAACTTAAAAGCGGCGTGAGGCAGGTACGCCCATTTTCTTTGGGTACGTGATTTGCCACAAGTTTGTCCAGCCATGCCCCAGCGCCAGCGCCAGTGATCTCGTATTTCGCAAAATTTGAAGTGTCCACAACGCCCACAGACTCACGCAATGCGATTGCTTCTTCTCCCATAATGTTAAACCAAGCAGGTCTCTCAAAACTGAAACCATCTTTTTGCTCAACCCCCTGCTTCGCATACCAATGCGGGTGTTCCCAGCCATAGGAAAGACCGAACACCCCGCCCATGGACTTTTGCATTTCATAGACCGGGCGGGTTTTGAGGGGCCTCCCAGATTCTCGCTCTTCATTCGGAAAATGAATACGAAAACGTGAGCTATAACTATCCAAAGCTCGAGCTTTGGTATAAGCCTTTGTTGCCCAATTGCCAAATCTCGCTACATCCCAGGGAAACATGTCCAACTCGGGCTCGCCTTCAACAATCCATTGCGCCAACGTTAATCCTAGACCCGCACTTTGGCTAAAACCAGGAATGATGCCATTACAGACAAAATAGTTTTTCAACCCCCGGATTGGACCAAGCAGAGCAGACGAATCTGGCGACCAAATCATGGGGCCATTAATAACACGCTTAACCCCGGCGTCGCTTAGGGCAGGAACTCGATCACAGGCCCGCATCACATTATCCATAATACGGTCCATGTCTTCCTGTAATAGCTCATGACCAAAATCTAAGGGAGTGCCATTTTCAGCCCAGAACCGTCCGTCTTTTTCGTAAGCACCCACCAATAACCCTTTTCCTTCCTGCCTCATGTAATACTCCTTATCCCGATCAGCGACAGAAGGTAACTCTTGATCCAGTGCCGCAATCTCCGCTATTTCTTCGGTCACGAAATACTGGTGTTCCATGGTCATTAGAGGCAATTCAAATCCAGCCAGCTTCGCCACTTCCCGCCCCCACAAACCAGCAGCATTCACCACGTATTCAGCATGAATATTGCCATTGGGTGTGACCACGTCCCACCCTCCATCGGCTCGTTGATTAGTTTCCACCACTGGCGTAAAACGATAGATTTCCGCGCCATTTTGCCTCGCCCCGTTAGCATAAGCATGAGTTACCCCGGATGGATCAACATGCCCACCCAACGGCTCATACATCGCACATTTCACATCATCAATGTTCAATAGCGGATGCAAGTCTAGAATCTCATTGGGGGACAATTCGTAGAAATCTGCATCAAAAGCCTGCGCTTTTGCGGACTGCATTCTCAGTTGATGGACCCGGTCTTGGGTACATGCGAGGTATATTGATCCGGGTTGATGCACACCGCAGGATTGCCCAGTCTCTTTCTCAAGATCATTGTAGAGCTTCATGGTGTAGTACTGTAGGCGGGAGATGTTGTTATTGTCATGAAGCCCATGGATTCCCGCCGCGGCATGCCAAGTTGAACCGGAGGTCAACTCATCCCGCTCCAATAACACGACATCAGTCCATCCCAGCTTAGTCAAATGGTAGAGAATACTGCAGCCCACAAGGCCGCCTCCGATAACTACCACCTGTGCATGTGTTTTCATAAGAAAAATAAAAAAGAAATAAATTTAGGATGGAAGATTCCGCGCTGAGTCGGGCTCTTTAGGTGAGCTATTCTGCGCTACTGTTGCTGTGAAGAAATTCTACGAATTCGACGATTCGTCGACAAGCAACGACTATCTGCTCATCTCTAACGCACAAACTGACCCTAAGCAACCCCTCCCCTGTGCCACCAAAACCATCGCAGGGCAAGATCGAAATATTGTGGCGTTCAAGAAGCCCCCAAGCGAATTCCTGCCCAGACACATCAAAAGAACGCACGTCGAGTATCACAAACATTCCGCCCACAGCACTGTGTATCTGAATCCCTTTTGCGCCCTTCATTTCTTCAAGAAAAATACGTCGGCGATTAGTCAAAGTGCCACAGACTCCCTGAGCCACTTCGTTACCCGAATTCAAAGCTTCCACTCCAGCATCCATAATAAAAGGGGGTAAGCCGTAACACATGCACATGGATAGATTTTTAAGATTCTTCGTCAAACTTTCAGGAGCAACCACCCAACCCAACCGCCAACCCGTCATCCGATGAGACTTGGACAGGCTTGAAATAGAAACACAGACCTTATCAGCTCCCGGTAAGCTTGCCGGAGTGTATTGTTCTTCGGGTGGCAAGATTTCCAGATAGACTTCATCACTAACTAACCAAATCTCTCTTTCCACACAAACATCAACCAGAGGTTTGAACTGCTCAAGAGTGTAAATTGCACCTAAAGGATTGTTTGGGGAATTTAAGACAATCACCCTAGTGCGCTCAGTAATACGGCTGATGACATCATTAGTGTCGATTTGGAAGTCATTTTCAGGCTTAACCGGAACACTCACCAAAGTAGCACCAGTGGCGGTAAAAGCCGCTGGATAAGTGGTGTAATAAGGCTCAATCAAGATCACTTCATCGCCGTGTTCCAGCAAACATTGCCCCACCGCATACAATGCGTTCTGCGCCCCAGCAAAGACCGCACAATTATCTGCTGTTACCTGCTGCCCACTCCTAGCCTCATATCGTCGGGCGATGGCCTCCCGCAAAGGTAAAATACCATTCACCGGGGTATAATGATGTCGTCCGTTTTTCAAACTCTCAATCGCGACATTCACAACGTTATCTGGCGTACGTTGATCCGTCTCCTCGCCCACACTGAGGATAATAATGTCTTCCCCCGCTGCCTTTCTCGCGAGGCCCTCGTAATGGACATCCCAAGAAGTGGAACCTTCTCCTGCAATACGCTCTGTCAAGCTGGAAAATTTCATATTGAATTAGTGGAAAAAATGTTAACAAGACTAGCTTAAGCCATCATAATCACACAGAGGCCAAACTCTCCAAGAAGCTAAATTCTCAGAGGGTCTATCTTCATACTCTCTAACTTTAACAACGTCGCTACCCCACCTTTCGGCAAGTGAACCTCCTAAATAAATTCGTCGCTGAAGCTTTTGATTTCGGTGAGCTTCCAAATACTGTTCACCACTTCAGTCATCTCTGATTTATTCATAACTTGGCTGTACTCACCCAACATAATGGCTTTTTTCGCCAACTCTTCTCGGGACAAAGAATTTCCAGGATCACCTTTGGGGACATCAATCAGGGTTTCGTAGACACTGCCATCCTGCAAAGCCACAACCACTTTGGACGACCACTTTTCTGGATAAGCACTATCAATCGCCTCATCCATAATCATCTCAACTCGATCATGCAATTGTCGATTAATCGGATCGTCCAATGCCGCATCCGTAAAATCATTGACACCCGCACGCCCGTATCTTGCGATTAAAGCCAAAACAAACCCCATAGAGAACTTCGACTGGTGAATGGTAGTTGGGTCTTTTACCGCACCCAACACATCCATTGCGGCTTGATAGACATGGGCTTTGATACTCACGATGTTTGCATGGTCAATACCGTATTCATTGCGCAGTGCTAACAACCCGTCCGCGGCGGGGTGGGTATGACGACAGGACGCATGAAATTTAAAAGATGTTTCGATAATCGCCCAACGGGAACCCAACTGATTAGTGATCCAAGACACATTACCTTCTCCTAACATGCCAGCACACATTCCCTTTTCACCTTCGAGGATCTGCTTAGCGCCGGTGAAACCATCTCTTGCGATATAAGCTGCCTGAAGGCCATTCATCGATGCCTTTGCAGTATGAAGCTGCTTCGAATCGGCTGCATCCTTTAGAAATTCCCATAATCCGCCAGCTTGAGTTCCCGCTGACCCCAGCGCATTTAGGGTTTGTTCTTCATCCATTTTTAACAGATTGCACACTGCCATAGCAGCACCAACGGTTCCCGCAGTCGCCGTCATGTGAAACACACGATAGTGAGAGCGGCCAAGATATTGACCCACGCGAATACAACACTCGTAGCCTGCAACTGCTGCTGCGATAAACTCCTTTCCGGAGATTGTCGGGTCCGACTGGGCGATGGCAAAGAGGGGAGGAAAAACCACCGTTGCGGGGTGGGAAATGGATTGATTGTGCAAATCATCCTGTTCCACAACATGGGAAGCGGCCGCATTAACCATGGCGGCAAAAAAAGGGCTGGTCGTTTTCTTTGAGCCAAATATACGACACTTTCCCTGAGCAGGTCCCATTTGCGCTACGAATGATTTCAGTATCTGCACTTGAGGCGCAGTGCTTCCAGCAACGGCAGAAGCATACCAATCGAGAAACAAGTCTTCGGTCCCACGAACCACGTTGTGCGGAATGTCCTCGAAACACAGTTGGGATGCAAACGTTGCTAACGCCTGAGAGGGAGTCACTGCCATGATAAATAACCGGGTTGCAAATAAACTTAGTAATATACATTCTACTAAGTAATACCCACAAAAGTCTGGCGTTATTTTGGTGTTTTTGGCAGAAAAATAAAAACGAGAATCCCTGCTTGATTCTTCTTAATTCAGGCCCAACACCCACAAATTAGGCTTCCAAAAGCCTATCCAGCTTGAGGCTTTGAGGAATAGTGTGCGCCGATAACGGGCTTATTCTGCTTCGATGCCGTACTCCCAGAATGTACCCAGCGTTGCCTCCGCTTGTACATGGGGGATTTGTGAGATTCCTGTTGCACCCGCCGAACGAATAAACTCCAGTATTCGTTTGATGACTTTCTTATAGCGCTCATAGAGTGTTACACCCCAGCCATTAGTTCCCCGTTTTTCTTGAGAATAGCAAAAGTTGGGATAAGAAATGTTTTGTACATCAATGCCTATACTGTGGAATTCGGCCTTAATTCCTTCACAGAAACCCCAAAGACCGTAATTGCCACCAACTGTGATTGGACTGAAATTATGTTTCTCGGAGAAAATACTGGTATCAACAAACATCACCTTGCTATTTGAGGCTTTTCTAAGATACGGAAAAATCGACTGCAAGATGCAAATCGGAGTGACAAGCGACGTATTGAGTGTTTGTGCAATCTGCTGATGGGATTGGTTCAAAAATTGATGGGAGGGGGAGGTATCAACAAGGTAAATGAAAACATCCAAGCTGCCAGTTTCCTCAATCATCGACTGAACCCGCTGATGACTGTGATTCAAACCAACACTATCAGTACAAGACTTCACATGGCGGGGGTATCGACTTGCCAACGACAGTTGCTGTTGATCATCACCACCACATAGTATGAGCGAGTTTTCCTCCGCGCTTAATCCCTCCACGATCTGATCTCCAAACTGATCGTTTACGCCAAGAATCAAGATATTCTTTTTTTGTGGCATCGCTGATTTCCCTAAACCCAATAAGGCATTTTTTCAATGTTGTATCGGCTAACCCTTTTCTGATTCAAGCAAGCCTTGCGAATTTGCATTCAATCATGAAACAAATACAACAACATTAACGGCAGATTACCAAAAGATTAAAATTATTTAATACAGCTTCAAACGGGCGGGGGAAACTCCCTGCTCTCAATAACGAATCGCGTTGATACCAGTGTCGCATCCCCTACTTGATCACTATAAACCAAGGGGCAACTAAGAGGCGCTTAACGTTGAGGAGAACATATTGATGCCTAGGCCTACATCACGGTTAGGATAAGTCGGCCGCAGTATCGGTCTTTCATAAGGACATGAGATATCGTACAAACAATACAAAAACGACACTGATGAAAATTTCATACTCCCCAGCAAGCCAAAAAGTACGTCATACATCAGTGTGGCAGCCAGTCCGACTAGCCATATCCTGTAATAAAAGCGTGACTTAATCCTAGGTTTTAAAATGCGTTACCAAGTCGTCCATTCCTTAGTTTACTTCGAAACTCACTCAACTATAACGCTATCGATAACTAGAGACAGCAATTATCTCCATTACTCAATCACACAAATTTACCTTGATTTTCTAGGAGGCAATCCCGTGTGCTGGGTCAGAATCTGACCTTTTCCAGGTTGAGTACCATGGCCGTGTTTTTTAGAATAGCTGTTCTTTCTTCTTGGGCTTTTATACTGCTTAGAACCTGCTGGTTGATGTTCAGGAATCAAATGCTCCCGAGTGTTACCGATTAGCTCAGCCCTGCCCATATCAATGAGCGCCTCACGTAACATCGGCCAGTTTGCTGGATCATGGTATCTCAGAAATGCTTTATGTAACCTTCTCTGCTTATCGCCTTTAGGGATGCTCACCTCTTCACTATCTTTCTTAACACGCTTTAAAGGGTTTTTCCCACTATGGTACATAGTTGTTGCTGTGGCCATGGGTGAAGGATAGAAATTCTGCACTTGGTCTGCGCGAAAGTTGTTGGACTTCAGCCAAATAGCCAGATTCATCATGTCCTCATTAGTCGTACCCGGATGGGCAGCAATGAAGTAAGGAATCAAGTATTGTTCTTTTCCGGCTTTCTTCGAAAACTTTTCGAATAGTTCCTTAAAACGATCATAGGTTCCCATTCCGGGTTTCATCATTTTCGACAGAGGCCCATTTTCAGTGTGCTCCGGGGCAATTTTCAGATAGCCACCAACATGATGGGTAACGAGCTCTTTGACATACTCAGGGGACTCGATGGCCAGATCGTATCGTAGACCAGAGCTGACCAGTACTTTTTTCACACCTTTGAGTTTTCGTGCTCGACGGTATAAGGATATGAGAGAAGAGTGATCAGTATCGAGGTTTTCACAGATACCGGGATAGACGCACGATGGTCGCCGACAGGCACTTCGATCTTGGTAGATTTACAGGCAATGCGATACATGTTAGCCGTGGGGCCGCCAAGGTCAGATATCACCCCAGTAAAACCCGGAACTTTGTCTCTAATTTCTTCGATCTCCCGAATAATCGAATCCTCAGAGCGGTTTTGAATAATGCGCCCTTCGTGTTCGGTGATGGAACAAAAGGTACAACCGCCGAAGCAGCCACGCATAATATTCACCGAAAAGCGAATCATTTCATAAGCCGGAATTCGAGCACCACCATAAACGGGATGGGGTACACGGGCGTATTCGAGATCAAACACAAAGTCCATTTCTTCCGTGGACAGGGGAATAGGAGGTGGGTTGATCCATATTTTTTGCCCCCCCTGATTTTGCACTAAAGCCCTAGCGTTACCTGGGTTAGTTTCCAAATGCAACACACGGCTGGCATGTGCGTACAATACTGGGTCACGATCAACGTCATTAAATGAAGGCAGGCGAATTACCGTCTTTAGTCTCTGCCCTAGTTTGTATTGCACCCTTTCGTTCTTATCAGCAAACGTGACTTTAACGCTGTTCTTGGTATCTGACTTTTCTGTTTCACCGCCACTATCTTCCCCGCTATCGCACACTGGCTCAACGGTGTCGTAGGGATTGATGGGTTGTTCGATTCGACCCGGTTTGTCCACGTTCGTTGAATCCATCACTTGCCAATCGGCTGGCAAATCCTTGATAAAGAACGCGGTTCCTCTCACATCATTAACATCCTCTATCCCATGCCCAAGTGACAACCGATGAGCCACTTCAACAATCGCTCTCTCGCCGTTTCCATAAATAAGCAAATCCGCTTTAGCATCCGCCAAAATAGATCTACGCACTTTGTCCTGCCAGTAGTCATAGTGTGCAATTCGTCGTAACGATGCTTCAATCCCACCAATAACAATCGGTGTATCCTTGTAGGCTTCTCGACAACGTTGAGCATAAACAATGGAACATCGGTCAGGGCGTTTACCGCCGATATCGTCCGGCGAATATGCATCATCAGAGCGAATTTTGCGATCCGCAGTATAACGATTAATCATGGAATCCATGTTTCCAGCGGTAACACCGAAAAATAAATTAGGCTCTCCTAATGATTTAAATGATGCTGCGCTATTCCAATTCGGTTGACTAATAATCCCAACACGAAACCCTTGCGCCTCAAGCAACCGCCCAATAATCGCCATACCAAAACTCGGATGATCCACGTAGGCATCACCGGTAACCAGAATAACATCACAGCTATCCCATCCGAGTGCGTCCATTTCGGCTCGTGAAACCGGTAAAAAAGGTGCTCGTCCATAACATTCTGCCCAATAGACAGGATACTGATTCAAGGGGGTTGGGCGAGGGCTGAGAGATATTTGCATAAAGGCTTCCGATTGGTGCGTAATTTTACCTCAATCGATGCCGCATATGTTTTCTAAGTTAGTGGAACACAGATTTGGGCAACTATCACTAGCGCTTCGATGTTCAAAGAACAATCATTGTTTCTTAGTGTCGCTTTTGACTCAAATTTAGCCCAAAGTCGAATCGCAACAACCTCAAAACCGAGTAAACTCTATCACTATTCAAGAAGCAGTGTGGGTGCTGCTTTTAGAAAAGTTAAATCGACGCTTTCCAGAGCAGTTCTCAAGAATTCAAAATAGTAATATGTCGACTAATCAGTCTCCAGTTTTTTGTGAAATCGACCTTGATGCTGAAGGCAAACATCACGGATACCTACGCCTGCCTCACTCTGTCCATCGCTCCGCTTACGGTTGGATACCGATCCCGATCACCTCCATAAAAAACGGTGAGGGCCCCGTTGTCTTGCTTATGGCCGGTAATCATGGCGATGAATACGAGGGCCAAATCGCCTTATGTTCCCTAAGCAAGGAAATTGCACAGCAAGACATCAACGGACAAATCATCCTATTGCCCATGGCAAATTTTCCTGCTGCCAAAGCAGGAATGAGAACTTCCCCTCTGGATGATGGAAATTTGAATCGTAGTTTCCCCGGGAACCCCATGGGTACACCAACTCAAATCATTGCTCATTTTATCGAATCTGAGCTAGTAAAAAGAGCAGATTATTTACTAGATATTCATTCAGGTGGGAGTTCGCTGCTGTATATACCGTCAGCGTTGTTAACCATCGACTCCGATCCTTCCCAACACCAAGCGAATCTTGCACTTGTTCGCTCCATTGGTTTTCCACAAGCACTGCTATTCGAGCAATCCGGCATGGAATACTACTCATCATCCGCTGCCCACCGAAATGATTGTGTCGCAATCACATTGGAAGTAGCAGGAGGGGGAAGTATTGACCAAGCTGCGCTCAAGCTGCTTCATCGGGGATTATCTCGTTACCTTACTCATATCGGTATCAATATCGCATTGTCTGAAGACGAAGGCTTAGATAAGGACCCAACACACACAGAAGAATCAACGATCAAGTCTGCCATTACAACAGGAACTTTCACACACACACCAAACGCCATCGAAAACCAAGATATCGAGGGCAACGGCGAAACCGAGTTCCTATCCATCAGCACAGAGGCGTCCTACTGCTATGCTTATGGCTCAGGGCTGTTCGAGCCTTTGGTAGATTTAGGGGATCAGGTGGTAGAGGGTCAACCAGCTGGATTCATTCATGACCCTGAGACACCTTGGAAAGAACCTGATCAGTTGTATTTTAGAGGCGAAGGCAAAGTTGTCGCTAGGCGCGTCCCAGCTCGTGTAGAAAGGGGGGATTGTCTGTTCGAAATTGCAGGGAAAGCGGCATCCTGATTTAGCATTCAGATGTAGAAGTTTAGACCAAATCTGACACCGTATTAAATCAATCCGAGCGAAGCGAGGGTTGATTTAATGAGAGTTACCCGTTTTGATGTAGTTACCAAACAATATCAAAACACAACGAGGTAACTCT
>WLWV01000081.1 GCA_012103395.1 Gammaproteobacteria bacterium | reverse complement strand
GCTTGTCAGTGCCATTCTCGTTGAGATTGACGATGAATGGAGCAATGCCGACAAGCGATATATCGTGTGGAACGACAATAATGACTCAAACTAAACCGAAGTTACAGACGTAGGGTTGCACAATCGAATCACTATGGTCCTAGTTGAAACAATCAATTAGATTAATCGTGATGATTGCACTAAAATTCACAGATGTCTGTAATCAGGCATGCTTTTTTAGTACTAAAAACTTTTAACCTGGAGTTAATTATAATGAGTTTAAAAGATTCAAAAACAGAACAGAACCTGAAAGATGCGTTTGCAGGCGAATCTCAGGCTAATCGCCGATACCTTTATTTCGCAGCAAAAGCCGACATTGAAGGCTACAACGACGTTGCCGCTGTTTTCCGCTCAACTGCGGAAGGTGAAACTGGGCATGCGCACGGTCATTTGGAATATTTAGAAGAATGCGGTGATCCGGCAACTGGACTACCAATTGGAGCAACTTCTGACAATCTGAAAGCAGCGGTTGCTGGTGAAACCCATGAGTACACTGACATGTATCCAGGTATGGCAAAAACCGCTCGTGAAGAAGGTTTTGATGAGATCGCTGACTGGTTTGAAACTCTTGGCAAGGCCGAGCGTTCTCACGCTAACCGTTTTCAAAAAGCGCTGGATGAAATGGAATAATAATTTCATCATCAATGTTTTAAAGCTTTGAATTACAAGATGTAAAAGGGTGATTGTTTTTCGCTCAGGCATATCGGGAAACCGGTTCTCGATATGCCGCTTAGCTCGCTATTCTCTGATGTATAAAGAAGTTTAACGTCTATCCGGTTTTTCCTATGTCTTCAGTTAACGATAACAAAACCCCTGTAAACCCAGTTAAGAACACTTCCACCAAGAAAAATGCCTTTAGAGAAGGTAGTTTGGAAGCTCCGATAAGGCATCCCATTGATTGGCAGAATCCGGAGTTCTACAATGAAAAGTCACTGTTTGCTGAATTAGAGCGCGTGTATGATCTTTGTCATGGTTGTCGGCGATGTGTCAGCCTTTGCAATTCCTTTCCGACACTGTTTGATTTGGTGGATGAATCCTCAACTATGGAAGTTGACGGTGTGGATAAAAAAGACTATTGGAATGTGGTAGATCACTGCTATTTATGTGACCTGTGCTATCAGACCAAGTGCCCCTATACCCCACCTCATGAATGGAATATCGATTTTCCCCACCTGATGTTAAGAGCAAAAGCGGTGAAGTACCAAAAAGGTGGTGTTACCACCAGTGAAAAAATACTCTCATCCACCGATGCAGTAGGAAAGTTGGCGAGCATTCCCGTTGTTGTGCATGCTGTTAATGCGAGCAATAAAACTAAAACAATTCGAAAATTGTTGGATAAGGCGCTGGGTGTGCATCCAGACGCGGGAATTCCAAGTTATCGCAGCGACACATTACGAAAACGCTTTAAATCGGACGAGTCTCAGGGAGAAACGAATAGCGAAGTAGAGGCAACGGACGAGACCAATGGACGTGTTGCAATTTTTGCAACCTGTTTTGGGAACTATAATGAGCCTGATCTAGGGGAAGACTTGGTTAAAGTTCTAAGACACAATGATATTCCGGTGAGATTAGTGGATAAAGAACAATGCTGTGGCATGCCTAAGTTGGAACTTGGCGATCTCGCGTCCGTGGCAAAAGCGAAAGAGGTAAATATCCCCCATCTAGTCAAGTTGGTCGATGAAGGTTGGGATATCATGGCACCAGTCCCTTCCTGTGTGTTGATGTTTCGGCAGGAGCTCCCTTTAATGTTTCCAGATGATGAGGATGTGCAAAAGGTCGGTAATGCGATCTTTGATCCTTTCGAGTATCTGATGCTCCGCCATAAAGGCGGATTATTGAAAACGTCATTTACTGAATCCCTGGGCACGGTGTCTTACCATGTTGCTTGTCACCAGAGGGTGCAAAAGATTGGGGCTAAAACCCGGGACTGCTTGCAGTTGGTGCCGGATACTGAAGTCAAGATGATCGAACGTTGCTCTGGCCACGACGGCACCTATGGAGTAAAGACTAAGTATTACGATAGTGCAATGAAAATAGTGAAACCTGTGGTAAAGCGGGTGAAGCAGGCCAAAGCTGATCACTATGGGAGCGATTGTCCCATGGCAGGTCGATTTATCGAGCATGCGTTAGGGGATGGATCATCCACAGAGCATCCGATTTCTTTGATTAGAAAAGCCTACGGTATTTAGCAATCAATGGTTATTAATCTGCCATTTACACAATTTCGAATAATTTGGTGAAAATATGAATCACTTATCCCGATCAGATTTAATGAGTCTGGAACAATATTCCGAACAGCGATCGGAGTACCGCACTCACGTCATGTCTCATAAAAAAAATCGTCGAGTGGCAGTGGGGCCCAATGCTACGTTGTACTTTGAAGATCGGCTAACGATGCAGTATCAGGTTCAGGAAATTCTGCGTATTGAAAAAGTGTTTGAAGCGGCAGCCATTGAAGAGGAGTTGGAAGCATACAACCCACTAATTCCCGATGGCAGTAACTGGAAAGCGACGTTTATGATTGAGTTCGCAGAGGAGTCTGAGCGAAAAGCGGCACTGGCAAAGATGATCGGTATCGAGAAAACGCTATGGGTGTCGGTTGGAGACCATGAGAAAGTATGTCCCATCGCAAACGAAGATCTTGAGCGTGAAACCGAGGATAAGACTTCGGCGGTGCATTTTTTACGTTTTGAATTCACTGCTGCAATGATTCAATCCGCTAAATCGGGTGATCCTATTACGATGGGAGTGGATCACGAGAACTATCAGCATGTTACCGGTGCATTGCCAGAGAATATTAGGGCATCCCTTTGTGCTGATTTACAGATGCACCATTAACGCGAGTCATTATGCTTTTCCATCGTCAATCGATCTCTGTCAATGCCTAAACGTCGGGAAGAATTCCTAACAAGTATTGTTGTTCAGGTAACTTTGTCCGGTGAAGCATGACTGATATCGGATATGACATTAAGTGAGCTGAAATACATTGTTGCGGTGGCTAGGGAACGGCATTTCGGTCGGGCTGCCAAGGCTTGCTATGTGAGTCAACCCACACTCAGTGTGGCGGTAAAAAAGCTGGAAGAAGAATTAGCTGTGACGCTATTTGAGCGAGGCCCAACTGAAGTTGTGCTGACTCCAGTGGGAAAATTAGTTGTTAGACAGGCGCAGCAGGTATTGGAATCCGCTGAAAGAGTGAAGAAAATTGCGGCGGGCGGCGGAGACCCTCTGATTGAACCCTTACGCATTGGTGTGATCTACACTATAGGGCCATATCTTTTGCCGCATTTGATTCCGAGCCTCTAGGACCAAGTGCCGGATATGCCGATCATTGTAGAAGAGGGATTTACCGTCGATCTTTCTGCCCGTTTAAAGCAAGGAAATCTGGATGCAATTATTCTCGCCAAGCCGTTTTCTGAGTCTGGGATTCAAACCCGGGCACTTTATAAGGAGCCTTTTGTGGTGGTGGTTCCCATATCCCATCCCTGGACGGCGCGAGATGCGATCCGTACGGATGAGCTGTCAGAGGAAACGGTATTGCTTCTTGGCAAGGGACACTGTTTTCGCGATCAGGTGTTAGCAGCATGCCCTTCTTGTCTGCACGGAGGTGGTCAGGATGATCTGCAACGAACATTGGAAAGTGGCTCCATTGAGACAATTCGTCACATGGTGGCAAGTGGTGTGGGAGTGACAGTTTTGCCTTGCAGTGCTGCGGGAGCAGAGGAGTACTCCCGCCGGCTATTATCGATAAAACGGTTTTCGAATAAGCAGCCCTATCGAGAAGTGGTATTGGCTTGGCGCAAAGGATATCCTCGTGAGCAGGCGATCTCTGCATTGTCAAATGCCGTATTGGGATGCCCGATGTGCTGTGTCACGATGAGTGAATAGATTCACTCAGGTTTCCTTAAGGGCTTTTTGTTTAATTTAAGTTGGAGACTCTCCTGAGAGATGCGCTCCATCGTCAAGTGCCAGTTACCAATATGGAATCATTACGATTTGTTAATTCGCCATTTTTACACAATTCAGATACGCTTTAAATGAGTAAATATACAAGTGGAGAACAACGAGTGAAGTGGTGGAAACAGTGGTAGACGGCAAAATGGATGAAGTGAAAAATAGAAAGATAAAGGTCGCTGTTATCGGTGTGGGCTACCTCGGTAAGATACATGCCAAAATTTATCAAGGTATGCCAAACGTTGATTTGGTCGCAGTGGTTGATACCAGCTCCTCCGCAGTTAATGCCGTTTGTGAACAATTTGGTTGCCAGGGCTTCACTAATGTGGAAGATTTACCGAGAGATATCGATGCTGTGAGTATTGTTGTTCCTACCAGTTTGCATTTGCCAGTGTCAGAGTTCTTCTTACGAAGAAAGATTCATACGATGCTGGAGAAACCCATCGCCCCATCAGTGGTAGAGAGCCAAAAAATTGTCGACATGGCAGAAGAAAGTGGTGCTATTTTGCAAATCGGCCACCTTGAACGATTTAATGCCGGCGTTATGAAACTCGCTGAACTGGCAGCTAATCCCCGTTTTATCGAAATTCATCGGCTTGGAACATTTGTTGAAAGAGCAACCGACGTGGATGTGGTGACCGACTTAATGATTCATGATATCGATATCGTGTTATCCCTTGTTGACTCCCCCATTCGTCATATTTCTGCCACCGGGACAAGTGTGGTGACGGATCATGTGGACATCGCAAATGCCCGCCTCGAATTTGACAGTGGTGCGGTGGCTAATGTGACTGCAAGTCGTGTTTCTCGCAGCCAATTTAGGCGTATTCGAGTATTTTCGAAACAGCATTACCTCGGACTCAATTTTGCAGACCAACAGCTTGAAGAAGTGTTGCCAGGTGAAGTGAAGCCTGGCGGCCGTTTTCCTGAATTGATTAATCGAAAAATTCACGTTGAACCCCAGTTGCCATTGGATGCTGAACTTGATCACTTCATCCAATGTGTTGAAAACAATACCACACCGCTAGTGACGGGGCAGCATGGGCTGGTTGCAGTCCAGGTGGCTGAAATGGTTAGGCAGAAAATAGCCAGTTCCATGTGATGCTGTGGCGAGATGGATTTGAATACGCACACAGAGATAGTGCTAATCTAGCGTTACTCTCGAACTTCCAAAGAAGAACCTACCTTTTTACTTCAGTCTTTCGTGCTAGCTCCTTCTGGTACGACAAAATTGCATCGATAGACATATTACCCAACACTATTTACCGATAGATCATGACAAGAGAGTTATTTCGAGAGGACGGCTACCTCAAGCGCTGTGATGCTGTAGTGACCTCCGTCGCTGAGGGTACTTTTTGTGTTGACCAAACTGTTTTCTACCCCGTGGGTGGTGGACAACCGGGAGACACAGGACAATTCCAAAGAGAAAATGGAGCTATTTCGAATATTGTCGATAGCTTCAAAGATCCAGATAGTGGACATTTACACGTTTGTGAAGTAAGGTGTTAAATTACCGAATGTCGGAGAAAAAGTTGCGCTAGTTCTTAATTGGGACCGTCGCCATCGCCTGATGAGGATGCACAGTTGCTTGCATATGTTATGCGTTGCTGTGCCCGCCCCCGTAACTGGCGGATCGATTCGCGATGGCAGTGGTCGATTGGATTTTGATCTGCCGAATCCGCCTGATAAAGAAGATATCGAGGCTACACTTAATCGACTCGTGCTTGAAGATCATTCAATGAGCTTGAGTTGGATCACCGACGAAGAGATGGCTGAACAGCAGGAGTTAGTGCGTACCATGTCAGTGGCTCCCCCCACTGGAAGTGGAAGAGTCAGACTGGTGAAATTTGGAATAGCAGATTTACAGCCCTGTGGCGGCACACATGTCGCATCAACGGCAGAAATTGGACCGGTGCGTGTGCTCAGTATCAAAAAGAAAGGGAAACAAAATCGTCGAATCACAGTGGAGTTTGCCTAGCTGGGTCTAACGTAGCCAGAAAGATAGGCTGTTTCTAGATTTTCTCTGTTTACTTTTTTTACTATCGCTGTTTAGGTACTATGTGTCAGGATTAGATATGAGGTACTTCTGAGGAGTTGGGAGAAATGGTAATGAAACATGAAGAACGAATAGTGAGGTTGCCATGTTGGCAAGGGCCGCTGAAGATTGCGCCACTAAGTGGTGGAATGACCAACGAAAACTATTTGGTTGTCGATCAATCTGGAAAATATGTGGTTCGGGTTGGTGATGATTCTCCGGAGCACCTGATTCTCCGCTCCAATGAAGTTGCCTCAGGAAGAGCAGCTCATAGCATTGGCTCCTCTCCAGAAGTGATTCACTCAGAAAAGGGTATTCTCGTAATACGTTATATTGAAGGTGAGGTTTGTGACGAGCAACGGATCTGTGATGAGGATATGCTTCCTCGGGTTATTACGCTAATAAAGCACTTTCACGATGAGATGCTGAGACAGTTTTCTGGATTTCCCATCATGTTTTGGGTTTTTCAAGTGATCCGTCACTATCGCAATGTGTTGATTCAACATGATAGTCACTATCTTAATGTGATTCCTGATCTAGTTACTATTGCCAATGACTTAGAGAAAATAGTGGGTCCCGTTGAGCTAGTTTTTGGGCATAACGACCTATTGGCTGCAAATTTTATCGATGACGGCCAGAAGCTTTGGCTAATTGATTTTGATTATGCGGGTTTCAATAGTCCACTGTTCGATCTTTCTAATCTCGCTTCTAATAACGGACTGTCCCAAGCACAGGAGCGTTGGATGTTAGAGACATATTATCTAGCTCCGTTGGATGACCAGCGATGGCAGAGTTATAATGCTATGAAATGTGCCTCTCTCCTACGTGAAACTATTTGGTCTATGGTATCCGAGAGTATTTCCTCCCTTGATTTCGACTTTCCCAGTTATACAAAAGATAATATGGCGCGCTTTGAGCGGATATACTTACCGTTCAAACAGGAGTTTCTAACATCATGAGCGAATCGCTCCCAGCTCAAGCCGAGATCATTGTCATTGGCGGCGGTATTATTGGATGTTCTACAGCCTATCACTTGGCTAAAAGCCACAATGCTAATGTTTTATTGCTTGAGCGTGGCCAACTAACGTGTGGCACGACGTTTCATGCCGCGGGTTTGGTCGGTCAGTTACGCTCCAGCGCTTCGATTACTCAATTGCTGAAATACAGTGTTGAGCTTTATGATAATCTGGAAAGTGAGACAGGGCTTGCGTCAGGATGGAAACGGAATGGCGGGCTGCGATTAGCAAATAATCAAGATCGATGGATCGAGATTAAGCGACAGGCGACCACAGCTCGTTCATTCGGGCTTGAAATGGAGTTGTTGACGCCGTCGGAGGCCAGTGATCTTTGGCCTTTAATGGATCTAGGTGATTTAGTCGGCGCGGCGTTTATGCCGGCTGATGGCCAGGCTAATCCCTCTGATATCACTCACTCTTTGGCTAGGGGTGCGCAGATTCACGGTGTACAGATCGTTGAAAATACCAGTGTGTCTGATGTTGAAGTTGAAAATGGTGCGGTTGTTGCGGTGAACACCAGTCGAGGCCGAATTCAATGTGAAAAGGTGGTGAATTGCGCGGGACAATGGAGTAAGCAACTTGGGCGGAAGAACGGCATTTGTGTTCCGTTGCAGTCAATGCAGCATCAATATATGGTTACTGAAGCCATGGAAGGTGTCACCGCAGACTTACCAACTTTGAGGGACCCGGACAGGTTAATCTATTTTAAGGAAGAGGTGGGCGGTTTGGTTATGGGGGGATATGAACCAAACCCACAACCTTGGAATCCGAATCCAATACCCGAAGATTTTACTTTTTCACTATTAGATTCGGATTGGGATCATTTTGAGCAATTAATGACCCAAGCCTTGGTTCGTGTGCCGGGGCTTAAGGATGTGGGAATCAAAACGCTCGTGAACGGCCCGGAATCATTCACGATGGATGGAAACTTTATTCTTGGCGAAGCACCAGCACTCAAAAACTACTTTGTTGGTACTGGCTTTAATGCGTTTGGAATTGCCTCTGCGGGCGGTGCTGGGATGGCGTTGGCCAGCTGGGTTGCTACCGGTGAGCAGCCCATGGATCTCTGGACTGTGGATATACAGCGGTTTTCAAATATCCATAGAGACGAAGAATGGGTGAAAGTTAGAACCATTGAAGCTTGTTCTAAGCACTATACGATGGCTTGGCCTAGTGAAGAATATGATAGCGCGCGTCCGCTTTTGACATCTCCACTGTATTCTCGGATGCTAGCTCACAACGCCTGTTTTGGCAGTAAGCTTGGCTGGGAACGACCCAATTGGTTTGCACCAGTCGGAGTTAAGCCTGTGGACATTTATTCTTTCCAACGACCAAATTGGTTTCCACATGTTGGGGAAGAACACGCGGCGTGTCGAAATAGTGCGGTGCTGTTCGATCAAAGTTCTTTTGCCAAATTTGAATTTCGAGGTAAGGACGCTTGTGAGGCGCTGAATTGGATTTGTGCGAACAACGTCGATATCCCCGTGGGTAAGTTGATCTATACCCAAATGCTGAACTCTCGTGGCGGGATTGAGGGCGATATTACGCTGACCCGGATCGCTGAGGATGCCTATTATATTGTAACGGGAACCGGGTTTCGAACCCATGATGGGCACTGGATTATCAACAATACGCCACCGCATTGTGACGCAGAACTTAAGGATGTCACTGAAAAATGGGCCACATTGTCTCTCATGGGACCGAATTCTAGGAGCATTCTTTGGGATGTGAGCAAAGAAAATTTGGATAATGAATCTTTTCCCTTTGCCAGCGCAAAGGAAATCACAATAGCAGGGTACAAGGTACGCGCTATTCGAATCACCTATGTGGGAGAGTTGGGATGGGAGCTGCACGTTCCTGTTGAATCTGCCCTCGGGGTTTATGACGCGCTTTGGCAGGCGGGTCAGGCTCATGGATTAATAAATGCGGGATATCGAGCAATCGATTCTTTGAGGCTTGAAAAAGGTTATCGCGCGTGGAGCTCGGATATCACGCCATCAGATACTCCGATTCAAGCTGGTTTGCTTTGGGCGGTAAAAATGCGTTCTGGCATTCCTTTCAATGGTCGCAAGGCATTGGAAGCCCAGATAAGTCAACCGTTGTCAAAATTATTATGTTGTTTCACACTGGATAATCCAAATATTGTTTTGAATGGTCGTGAAACCATTCTTCGAAACGGAATTGCCGTGGGCTACGTCTCTTCAGCCGGCTGGGGATATTCCGTTAATAGCAATATCGCTTATGGATATGTCAGAAATGAACAGGGAGTGACCCAAACGTTCTTAACGGAAGGTGACTATGCTTTGGAGGTCGCCTGTGAAGTTATTCCTTGTCGGTTGGAAAAGAAAGTATTATTTGACCCAGAGATGAAGAAAGTGAAATGTTGATTTCTTGCCTAGTTTGATTTTAAGTCATGTTGTTCAGTCCGTACAAATTGAGTTCAACTTTTGTCATTCTTTGGAATATTTAGTTTCAACATCAGTGAGTTGTTCTGGTGTGTTGATGTTAATGAACATTTTTTGGGAGTCATTAAAATGAACCACACTAAAGCTGTGTTGGCGATACCAACGATCAATTTTTCGCTCTCCAGTTTCAAGAAATGCACCGAGGCTGGGTCTGAGATCTTTGTGGATGAGTGCGTAGACCGGTTGTAATCGATTATCAAAAGAGGCCACCGCTAACTGACGGCGATCCTGCGCTACTGCTTGGCACATTCTGTGGACATAGTGCGCATCGATGAACGGGCCGTCGCAAGGCACGGTGACAAGCCAGTTGGTTTTTAGCTTCTCAAGAGCTGTGTACATTCCTGATAACGGACCTTGGTAGTCTTTCAGTTCGTCTGAGAAAACGTCGAATCCCAAGGCCTTGTATCGCTCAATGTTTCGGTTGGCATTTATCATGATATTCTTACACTGATTCTCCAGCGCATTACTAATACCATTCACCATGGGGGTTCCATGATATTCGATGAGTCCTTTATCTTGGCCATTCATACGTCTTGCCATTCCGCCAGCTAGGATCACCGCAGTAACGTCTTCTAATGGCTGTTTTTCAGTTGCTTGTACTGGTCGTTTGGGTGAGTGGGTGATCGTCAATTCAAGTGTCTCCCTAGCGTTTCTTATTGATTTATGGATGTTGTGAACTTGGTGTGTGGGTGGATCAGTTTGATAAGAACTTCGGCATTATAGCCTCATACTTCATCAACTAGGCATCCAAACTCTATCGATCATTTTGTCTCGATTCCGATAGAATATGGTGCCTAGGAATGGGGCTAAGTGATTTACCCTGTGTTTCTCATGCCAGCTGCGATGCCATTGATAGCGACTAGCAGCGCATCTAGTACAATATCATCTTTCTCGTGGCGTACCCGGGACAATAATTCCACTTGTAGAATATTTAATGGAATTACATAAGTGTTTCGCACATTGACGGATTGCCGAACCACTGGTTCGTTTTCGAGGGGGATGGCGTGCTCGGTAACATTGAGTACGAGGTCAACGGTTTGCTTGTATTTATCTCTAAGAGTTTCGCCAAAGGGTTGGAGTGATATGGGGACCAACCGGTCATCATAAATGGATGATATTTTTGGGTTTGCCTTAGAGAAAACCATTTCAATGGAACTCATTGTCGCCGTAAAAAAAGGCCAATTTTTTTGCATTTCGATGAGTAATTCCTTTTCTCCGTTGTCGAATGCTTCCTGTAATGCACTACCCACACCCAACCAAGCGGGTAACATCAAGCGGGTTTGGGTCCAAGCAAAGATCCAAGGAATGGCGCGTAAATATTGAATCCCCCCACCTTTTCGTCGCCTCGCTGGGCGGCTGCCAATTTTAAGGTTGGATAGTTCTTGCTCTGGCGTGGCAAGCTGAAAATATTCAATGAATTGCGGATGGTGTCGGACGATATCATGGAATTCTTCAAGAGATCGGGTTGCAAGCTTTGATACTTGTTGTCGCCAATGCGTTGCGGGTTTTGGAGGAGGTAAGAGCGTTGTTTCGAGTACAGCACCAATATAAACCTGCAGTGTTTCCGTGGCCATGCCAGGCAAGCCGTACTTTGCTTGAATGACTTCACCTTGCTCAGTTACCCGCATTGAACAGTTCACAGAGCCGGGAGGTTGAGACCGAATAGCCTCGTGTGCTGGGCCACCGCCCCTTGCTACAGTGCCACCTCTACCGTGAAACAAGGTGATATCAACATTGTGCTTCGTGAAAACCTCGACCAGCTCTTCCTGGGTCTGATAAAGCCCCCAGGAAGCAGCGAGCTTTCCTGCATCTTTAGCTGAGTCAGAATAGCCAATCATAACTTCTTGGCGGCCCTGTATTCGTTCTTTATACCAGTCAATGGAAAATAGCCTGTCCATGCATTGACGAGCTCCATTCAGGTCGTCAAGGCGCTCGAAAAGCGGCACTACTCTTAGTGGTTCGAGAATACGGCATTCTCGCTGTAATAACTCAACGGCCAATACATCCGAAGGATTCGAGGCCATTGAGATGACATAGGCACCAAAAGACTCGCTATTCTCGTGGGCGATCATTCTAAATGTGTTCAAAACGTCGATAACCTCGGAACTGGCTTGGCCTGCTGTGGGAAAGGTTGAGTCAATCAAGGGGCGTTTATTAGTTAGTTCTTGTACCAAGAACGCCTGCCTTTCTTCCTCATTCCATTCGAGGTAGCTACCAATTTCTAGATATTGGGTAATGGTATCAATGGCTTGAGTGTGCTTGTCTGCTTCCTGGCGAATATCGAGCTTCAACAATGTCAAGCCGAATGCGTCCAATCGTCGAAGTATATCCGTGAGTCGACCTTCAGCGATGGTTTGCGCGCCCGTGCTGACCAGTGACTGATAGCACAACATCAATTGGCCCCGTAGCTCCGACTTGTAACGATAGATGGTACGCGGAGGATGTTTGCGTAGCACATTGGGGTCAGTGAAATCCGCTGCAAACTGCTCTTCATAATAACTAATGGTGGCGCGTAGCTTCCCTAATACTATTTGCAATAGTGCACGATAAGGCTCCGGCGCTTCGTCTCCTACCACGGCCCGGACATGAGAATCACATTTGACCATTGAAAGATCACGTCTAAGATCATCAACCTCCTGCCAGAATAATTCAGCGGCTCTCATCCTTGATAAAGCACAAACCTGTTTGGTGACGGCGGGTGTGACATTAGGATTGCCGTCTCGATCACCTCCCATCCAAGAACCAAATGTGATCGGTGTGGCGTCGAGTGGTAATCGATTGCCTGTGATCCGCTGAGTTGCTTGATCGAGCTCCCTAAGTACTGTGGGAATAACGTGCCACAAAGAGTGCTCGACATTAACCAATCCGGTTTTTGCTTCGTCCACTGGGGTCGGCCGCAAACGCCGTATTTCATCGGTTTCCCACACTTCCGTAATAGCCCGCTTTAACGACTGCTTTATTTCAAAGCTCTCAAGGTCGGACAAGTCGTGACGATCTTGTTCTTCTAATAGTCGAGAGATTCTTAGGAATTTAGATGAGACACTGCGACGTAGAACTTCGGTGGGGTGAGCAGTTAAGACAAGATTGATGTTGAGTTTGCAGATATGCTGATGAATCGCTTCTTGGCCGATACCAGATTTCACTATCTTACTAAGCTCTGACTCAATGAATCCGTCGACACAGTCGGTGCCTTCAGATGTGTTGGAAACGAAGCTTAATCGTCGTTGTCGGACTTGATGTTGTTGCTCAGCAATATTCGCAAGATTGAGAAAAAGTGTGAACGAACGAGCGAGATTGAATAGTTTGTCAGAATCGAGCTTTGAGAGTTTTTCAACTAATTCTTTGGTTGTCTTTGACTCTCCAGTGCGGGCGCCTTTGGAAATTTCCCTGACTTCCTCTACGAGATCATAAAGTGAACTACTGTGTTGGGTTTTAATGGTTTCACCAAGAATGTCACCTAGTAATCGAACATCGCTTCTTAATGCGTCCTGGTTGTCTTGCTGGTTTTGGATTTGTTCCACGCTATTTATTTGACTGACTTAGAAGCGCGGGATTATAGCCTAAACTTTCATCTTCCAATTTTTTGGGTAGTGTACCCTGAGGTCTGTAATTTATTTCTTTAGCGATGTTCGTTTGGCTTAGGCGAAGTGAGCGTAGCGAACGAAGCCAAAGCCGGTTTTTCTGGATTAGGTGTTGAATGTTGAGC
>WLWV01000080.1 GCA_012103395.1 Gammaproteobacteria bacterium | reverse complement strand
GATGGCTCAACATTCAATACTAAAGCCTGAAAAACCGGCTTTGGCTTCGTTCGCTACGCTCACTTCGCCTAAGCCAAACGAACATCGCTAAAGAAATAAATTACAGACCTCAGGGTACACTACCGAGAATGTCAACAAAATGGCAGAAGACATCGACAATATGCTTGAGGCCAAACGACAACTCTTACTTGGGATCAGTCACGAACTCCGTTCGCCGTTAACTCGTAGCAAAGTCCACCTTGCTCTGTTACCAGAATCTTCGGCACATCTAGAGATCGCTAAAGACATTGAGATGATGGAACAGCTCATTACCGAGCTATTGGAAAGTGAACGGTTAAATTCCCAACACGCAACCTTACAACCTGAAACAACTGATCTGGAGCAGTTAATCTCAGGTTTGATAGAAAAAAACTTCGACACGTCATCAATAACCCAAAAACTTGAACGGATAGAGGCTTCGGTCGACATTGCTCGGCTCAAACTACTCATCAGCAATCTTTTACAAAATGCCATCATACACAATGGGAAAAACCAACCACCTCCCGGCATCTACCTTACATCGGACTCTTCTTCCGGAAAACAGGGATTTCAAATAACCGTGGAAGATTTTGGGAAAGGCATCGCCAAAGAGCACATCCCTTTTTTGACTGAGCCATTTTATCGCGCAGACCCGTCCAGACAACGAAAAACAGGAGGATATGGACTCGGTCTTTATCTATGTCGAATGATTCTCCAGGCGCACGGCGGCACCCTAAATATCGAGAGTAAAGAAGAGGAAGGCACTCGGGTTATTTGTAAATTCCCTCAGTTAACAACATTCCCAAATCAAGCTAGCATCGACAAATAAAAACAACCTTCATTTCCAGTCGTCACTTTTATCTCATGGCAGTGACTTCACCACCACAGAAGTAGACTCCTAAATTAGGACAATACGTTGCGGCCCAGCCAATCAAACACGACTGTCATCTCTAAAAAAAACAGTTTTTCATGAAACACTGTGTTCGTTTTAACTTCATCTATTTGCGATATTTCACTCCAATCAAATTCTTTGCCTCTATATCAAGCCGCTTTCATCAAATGAATATTTTCAACGCGTAGCAGCTGTGCTGAAGCCTCCCACAGACAGTTGGCGGAAAAAAGTGTTCTCAAGACCCGGATTTGTCTTTCTTGTCAGACTCATTCGTTTCGACAAGCTCTTCTACACTATCAGCGGCGGCGGCACCAATCGCTTTTAACTCATCTTCTCCCAATGCTTCCCCCTCCTTAAAACCTGGGATATGGACCATCACCTGCTTGCGGGCAAACGGGATGTTTGCTTCGTCGAAAGCTTTTTGGACTCGAACATAGACTTCCTTACGGATCATGAATTGCTTACCAGGTTTCGCCATGAATTTTCCACGTACGATAATGCCGTTGTCATCGACTTCGGCCACGCCCTGGGATTTAAACGGCTGAAGAAAATCTTCACCTAAAATCGGATCTTGCAGCAAGTCCTTACCGATGTTTTTGAAAATCTTCTTAACTTTGTTAACGTCCGTGTCAAACGGGACACGAAAACGTAATTTCATGATTACCCAATCGCGGCTAAAGTTCGATAGTTTGGGAATCTCACCGTAAGGAATGGTGTGCACCAAACCACGGTGATGTCGGAGTCGTAGAGAACGCAGGGAAATCTTTTCAACGTTACCCATCGTACCGCCAACATCAATGTATTCCCCTACCCTAAACGCATCATCCGCAAGGAAAAAGAGACCGGATACAATGTCTTTTACTAGCGTCTGAGCACCAAAACCAATGGCCAAGCCCACCACACCTGCACCTGCCAGAATGGGGCCAATATTAACTCCCCAGTTATCCAACACCATGATGACGGACACGACAATAATGAGGAATTGAGCAGACTTCCGGATGATAGGTAGCAGCGTCGCAATCCGAGAAAGCCCCACACCACCAATGTCGCCACCTCCCGCATCTTGGCCTCCATGATCGTCGGGATGCCCACCTTCCAATGCCATCCATCGACCGATCACAATGGAAACCATTTCCCAAGCCATATAAGCCAATAAACTAAGCAGCAATAGTTCCACCAATCGTCCAGCGGCCTGGGCGCCCAATCCTGCCTCAGCAAGTCCTAGAATATTGACACCCCAAAGCCACGCAAGAGAGTAGAACACCGCACCGACTACCAGAATTCTTCCCACTCGTAATAGCCCCTGTTGCATACCTCTGCGTGCCTTACTAGCACCATCTGATTCATCTTCCGGCACTTTAATACCTTTGCCCACGAACAATGACACATTGGCATCAATTCCCGGCCACAGAAAAATCACCACAAACGTAATGTAGACAGCGCTCGGAGAATACACCCCCGCTCCTGCTGAATTTACTACTGTCTCAACCAAGAGATATTTCGCAATGAGTAATACCACCGCGATTTTCGGCCAATGAACAGCAAACCAACTAATGTCCTCAGGAATATCCTCTCCTATGGTTAACGACACACGCTTTTTGTTTTCCACTAGGATTTCTGTCAGTGCTTCTCTGTTATATAGAATCACCCAAATGGATGCGACATACATTGACAGGTTCATCAAAAAAGCCACCGGCCCCATGTATACCCAGTCTCCAAGACTCTCTTCAGCAATTCGAATTAGAACGAAAAAAGCATTGTGAATGAAAACGATAAAGCCCGACAGAATTGCAAAACTAATGGTCAACTGGGATGCTTTTTCATCGGATGTCTTACAAATGCGCAGATCCGGTCTCTTAGGTGCAAAGAAAAACCGACAGACAACATAACCCATCCAAGCGCCAACGATGGTCGCTATGACCGTGTCAGCAGCAAGAGAAATTAGCGAGTCATGGGGATACACCGAAATCACCACGAGATAGCTACCAGCGTAAAAAACTAAAACACCCAATACGTCCAAAGACAGCCGAGTGTAGATAATCTTGAGAATCCCCCACAGCGTGGTTGAAAAAGAATTGATCAGCTTCTGCTTTTGCTTTCGGAAAAACAATACAACCAGTCGCTCTGCAATGATTCCAACGACAATCGCTGTCAGCACAATAAGGCTCCAATATCCAATTCCTTTTGGTTCCGCTGCCTTTACGATACGGTTTTTGGTTTCAAAAATGGTCGCTGGAATCAGGTACATCGTCATAATGGCTGCTTTCGCGTTTTTCCAATAATTTTCAAAACCTGTCTGAATCACCCCGATTGCGCCATTATTCTCCAACGCTTTCTGTTCTTTCTCTTCGGCCACAGCATCCAGTCGCTGGATTAACAAAGACCTGACCTCGGCGTCGCTCAGTCGGGAAATCATCTCCCTCACCGCTTCTTTGCTTTCGGGATCTGCCACGTCAACGCTTACCGCTGCATCATCGTTAGGCAACGTTGGTACGAACGTCTGAGACCAAACAGGGTTTGCTTGCCCTAACCACAAGCCTATTGTCATACAGACAAACAACCAAAGACGATTGTGAAGTAAATTCATAGCAAACATAATTTGTTTAGTTTGGGGATATTTAGGAAACAGAACGTGACAAAAACAAAAAAATAACAGGATCGTTGGAGATACTATCAACCCATTGACATCACTTCAGCTATCTCGTCTTGATACTGATCTCATACCCACCAAACTTCCTGATATTCAGAACACCAGTATCCAATATCAAATACTGTCCTTTAATGCCATTAAGGACACCAGAGATCAAGGGGGTTTTGTCAAAATTCAGACTGGCAACTTTGGTGGGGTATTCGTTTACTGGGAAATCCAGCTCAACAATATCGTCATCAAGCGCTTCCCACTTAAGGTCAGGATGTTGTTTGCTCAGTTCCGTAAGATCATCTTTAACCATGTCCATTACTTCGGCTTTTTTCGCGATCATATCCATCGGTTCAGCATCACCTTTAAGCATTTTTCGCCAATCTGTTCGATCATTAATATGTTGTTTTAACGCTGACTCGATCAACCCGGAATGCAATCGAGTTTTAACTCGAAAAATGGGAACAGCTTGTGACGCTCCTTGGTCTATCCACCGAATGGGTATCTGGGTGCCTCGGGTAATGCCCACTTTCAATCCAGACGAATTGGCCAGATAGACATAATGGTCCTGCATACAATTCGCTTCGCCCCACTCACTATCTCGGCAAGTACCCAGATGATAGTGGCAGGTTTCCGGTTTCATAATGCACATATCACATTGTGGCAAACTCTTAAAACACGGAAAGCAATGTCCTTGGGAAAAGCTCTTGTTTGTTTTTCGACCACAGGAGAGGCAGAAAATATTGCCGCTGTGGGTGAGCGTCAGTGATTGCCCAATATAATCGTCGATTTGAAACAGATCATCTCCCACAGGAAGCTCATAAGTAATGGGCTTTGTGAGTGTCACCCGCATCTTGCGAATGATTCCGGCGAGGTTGCTTTGCGACATTGAATAGCTAATGCTCTAAATTAATGTTTGACCAATGGGGTGAAGTGCTCCTTCATATCCGTCAAGCGGCGAAATAACTAACCCTTTCCGAATAGAGAGCCCAACACGCCGCGGATAACACGTCGACCAATTTGGCTACCGGCTGAGCGTGCCAAACTTTTTAGCAACGCCTCACTGGCAGTTTCTCGACCACGCCTACCACTTCTCTGGCTACGAGCCGCTTGTTTAGCTTCTTTATCAGCCAGTTTTTCTTCTGCTTCCCGCTCAGCTTCCGCCTCCTCCCACTGGAGCTTCTTCTCTACTCTCTGTTTGAGTTTTTCCATGGCAGATTCCCGATTTTCCCCTTCATCGTATTTAGTGCCGATTGGGGAACGCTTCATCTGATCAATTCGCTCTTCTTCGCTAATCGGGCCAATCCTAGACTGCGGTGGCCGAACTAACACCCTTTCTACTTGTGTCGGAGTACCCTCTGAATCCAATGTCGACACCAACGCTTCACCAATACCAAGCTCTGTAATGGCAGTTTGAGTATCAATATCCGGATTTTGCCTGAAGTTTTCCGCAACGATGCTAACTGCCTTCTTTTCCTTGGGCGTAAATGCTCTGAGGGCATGTTGGATCTTGAGGCCAAGCTGGCCTAACACATCTTCAGGAATATCCATGGGACTTTGGCTGACAAAATAGATGCCCACTCCTTTCGAGCGAATGAGTCGAACCACTTGCTCAATTTTATCAACGAGGGCTTTAGGGGCATCATCGAACAACAAATGCGCTTCATCAAAAAACATTACAAATTTTGGTCGATCAGCGTCACCCACTTCAGGAAGGTTTTCAAACAGTTCAGACATTAGCCAAAGCAAAAATGTGGCATACATCCTAGGTCCGCGCGAGATCACTTTGGTCACATCGAGAATATTGATAATGCCTTGTCCCGAAAAATCCAACCGCATCAAGTCATCGAGTTCCAACACAGGCTCACCGAGAAATATTTCTGCGTCCTGCTCTTCTAACACGAGTAAATCCCGTTGAATTGCGCCAATACTCGCAGACGTGAAGTTGCCATATTCACCCTTTAACTCCTTGGCATTATTGGACATCCAACTCAACAGTGACTGTAAGTCTTCAAGGTCCAACAAAAGTAGTCCGTTGTCATCCGCGATTTTGAATGCCGCATATAAAACGCCTTCCTGAGTATCGTTTAAGCCTAGGAGGTTTGCTAATAGTAAAGGGCCAAGCTCTGCCACGCTAGCCCGAACCGGATGCCCAAGTTTTCCGTATAGATCCCAGAAAACAACCGGGTTGCCCTGCATTTGATAGTCTTCAATACCGATTTCGGCGATGCGTTCATCAATTTTTGGATGGGGTGTTGCTGCACGAGCTAAACCAGATACGTCACCTTTTACATCCGCCATCAGCACCGGCACACCAATTCGGGAAAACTCTTCCGCCATGATTTGCATGGTGATCGTTTTTCCTGTTCCGGTTGCGCCTGCGATCATTCCATGACGATTAGCCATACTCATCCATCAGGATCTTCTTCTGGTTTTGCCCACCCACGAGCAACGTTTTCGGTTGTGTCATACTGAACTTCAATCCATCCTATTGTGTTGAACTGCGTGTTGAATTGTGTGTTAAAGCCATGGTCATAAGGTTTCGGTTCGAGATTCTTAAATCTTGTGGAAAAGTCGTAAGATCACAAAAGCCCCGCAACTGACAATAACCTATCTGTTAAGAGCGATGATACAATATAAACTCAAGTTTTATTCAAACAAGTCAACGATATCAATAATCTGATGCCAGATAACAAATCACCAGATACCACTGCAATCGCCGATCACTATCACTCTATTTTAAAACTGGTAGGAGAGGACCCTAGTCGGGATGGTTTACTGGACACCCCTAAACGAGCAGCTAAAGCCCTCGGGTATCTAACACGGGGCTACGACCAAAACCTTGATGAAGTCGTCAACGGAGCAATTTTCGAATCAACAAATGATCAAATGGTGATTGTTAAGGGCATCGAACTTTATTCAATGTGCGAGCATCATTTGCTACCTTTCGTTGGAACCTGCCACATTGCCTATCTCCCCGAGAAAAAAGTAATTGGTTTGTCAAAATTAGCTCGAATTGCGGACATGTATGCAAGGCGATTGCAGATTCAGGAAAATCTCACGGCTCAAATTGCGAATGCCATCGAGGCAGTGACCGGGGCCCGAGGTGTCGGAGTGATTGTCGAAGCCAAACACTTTTGTATGATGATGCGCGGCGTCGAGAAACAAAATTCCATCATGAAAACATCCATGATGTTAGGCACGTTTCGCACGGATCATCGCACCCGCGCCGAGTTTCTGACTCTGGCGGCGAGCTAGCAGACGTTATTTGACATGCTACCAGGAGCGCAATAAATGAAAGCGTTACTGGTAGATGGTTTAAACTTAGTCAGACGAATTCATGCAGCCGTACCCAAAAGAAACGAAAACGTGGATCATCATTCTACAAATAATCCTGTAGAAACCGAATCGACTCATAACGCTGCAGACATCGACGGCATGGTGAGGTCCAGCATCGGCTCACTGCAAAGAGCGTTAAAACGCCATACTCCGAGTCACTGTCTCGTCGTATTCGAGCACAGTGGGAAAAACTGGCGTCATCGTTTATTTCCAGACTACAAAAAAAAACGCCCCCCAGTCCCCTCTGATCTGCAGGCCCTGATCTCTCGGTTTGATCACGCTCTCCAAAACATCGGGATCACCAGTTTTTCGCTCATCGGTTACGAGGCTGATGATGTGATCGCGACAATGGCAAGCAAAATTTCAAAACATCAGGGGCAGGTAACAATTCTTTCTACTGACAGAAACTATTGCCAACTGCTTGATGACCATATTCAGGTATATGATCATTTTGGGCAACGTTTTTTGGACGCGAAGATGATCCACGATCGATTTCAAATTTTTCCTCACCAACTTCCTGATCTACTCGCGCTCGCAGGAGACGGGGGGCTGTCTATTCCAGGCATACAGTCAGTGGGAAAACGCACCGCAGCCAAGCTACTTAATGATCACGGTACGCTGGAAAATGTATTGGAGGCCTCTGAAAATATTCCTGGGAAATTGGGTAGTAAACTCTATAGTGGCAAAGAAGATGCCCTCCTCGCTCAGCGACTATTCACACTAAAACAGGACATTGAGCTTGGTATCAACCTCAACCAAATCCGCTACGTTCCAACCATCTGATGCTCACGAAGGGCACTGACTTATTCACTCAGATTCTTTATAAATCCCCAAATAGCCCACAGAGTAAGCTCAACCTACATTGGTTAAGAGCCCAAATAGCACACTCGGCGTTCAAAGCGCACAATAGTAAAAACGGGCTCTGTTAAAAAGCGCTCGTTTCTCCTAGACTCGAAATGATCGGTCACGACATATGCAGCGAATTTTTGCCAACAAGCCATGAAAAAAAAACCTAGCACTTTTTTATGGACCTTGGTTTTATGGACCTTGGGAGCACTCCTCGTGCTGCTGCTCGTAGCATGGCCATTTCGCTTACCCTTGTTAACCCACATAGTCACCCGACTTGCCGAAAACGCCGAAGTCAAAATAACTCATTTGACCTGGGACACTATCACGCTTTCGGAAGCAAAGATAAAGTCGATTCGATTAGAAGAAAATGTCACCGCAAAACGATATTCCATAGACGCCAATCAGTTAACGGTTTCTTACTCCCTATCATTGGACACGGGTTTTACAGTCAAGAGCCTGTCTGCTGATTCCTTAGACCTCACACCACAAGACACTGAACGCCCTGTTCTTGCTACAGCCCCCCCACCAACCATTTTCATCCATGATTTATTCACCACCATCGCTACTTTTTCCCAAACACCCCTACCCTTTGATCGTCTCAACATTAACGAGGTAAATTATCACCACCCAATCATCACTTTGCCTTTCCACTTATCCGCTAACGCGGATGGACATCTGGTCTCCGTCCAATTGTCAGATCATCACTCTTTGTTTCGCGCACGTGTCCACGGTAACGAACATCACAGAACGATTGACGCCTCACTCACCGAAGTCGAACACATAACAGCCTTACCTTCAAAAACTGAGGCCGCTAAGCAATCTTTTTTTTCGTTGAAGGCTTCATTGGATGAGAAGGCGGTGAATGCAATCGGAGAGCTAAATCTGGCGAAAGCCAAAAGCTGGTGGTCAGCTTACGCTCCACGCCTTGATGGATCACATCCTATTTTGCAGTCTGCTTTAGAAACTCATCTTGACGACAATTTCACGGTAGAACTCAGTGCAAAGCTCGAGCAAGGAAAATGGCAAACCGTTCTAAAACTTCCAAAGACCCGGGGCACTGTTTCAGACATGTCTGGCTCAATAGCAGCTATCTTCTATTTGAATTTACCCGATGAGCTCCCCTCGCAGGGCCCCTATTCCATTGCAATCAAATCGGGCACTTCACTCTACATTGACAACCTATTAAAAGACCACTTATCCATCGAACAACTACAAATCACCCCCCAAGGAGAAGTTTCAATCGCTTCAGAGATGACGGCGCTGATGCTTAACGAAAAAAGTGCGGTGAAGATGGCGCAGTTAAACATTTCCAGCGAGCGGTCAGGCGACGAATCCCTTCTTCAAATTAGTACCCTATCATTGGCACCACGCTTAACATTTACCCGAATGCCATCTGAATCAAAGGTTCGGCTCGAACCAGGCTTTAAGATTGATTTGTCATCCGTAAAGACAGGCCTTCTGGAAACACCCCGGCTCCAGGGGACAATACTGGAAGCAACCGAGCTCAATATGGATGCAGATCAAGAGTGGCAATTGCTAAATGGTAAATGGATGTTGGAACAACCCAATCTGCATTTCTTCCATCCCGACATCACCTTGGATTCACGTAAAATAACTGCCAATATTCAGCACATTGGAAGGAACTCCGCTGATCTTCGGATTCTCGTTGGATCATTAAAAGCAAGCGTTTCAGAGGCAAGAACGCAGACAGATACTCAGACAAACTCAAGCACAAACATCAATAAATCAGGGCGATTTGGGGCGACGAGCCAACACCAACACCCTAGTCGTTCACATCGCTTCGATTACATTAATGCTCAAATTAACGTCGATCCCAAGGGAATATCCACGTGGGTATCTTTGAAACCAAAAGAATTGCGAAACAGAATTGATTTGAATGCGCGGTACACAAAACGCTCAGGACGACTTCGCTATCGCGTTGCTAACAAGGGACGGGTCGATCTCAAGGAAAACGCACCATACATCAACAATTGGCTAGAGATCTGGGGACCACAGGCAACATTAACGGGAGGTCACGGCAACTTCAAGATCTCTGGAACTTGGGACAAGAAAAGTGAACATAAGATCCGCCTTACCGGTGTTCTCGAAAGCCTTCAGGGGCAATACAAACAACAGCTATTTAATGGACTCAATGTAACAGTAGACACCTCATATCCACCAGAAAATGAGGAAGATGTCATTAACATTCAACTCGATGAGCTTGATGCCGGCATCCTACTCACTAACATCAATACGCAAATTCGATTGCGAAAGCGGCGAGAGTCGCGAAAAATCCCAGAACTTGAGGTCGAACACCTCTCTGGCGAGGTGTTCGGTGGCAGGTTTTCAATTCATCCTTTCACCTTTGATTCGAAAACAGATGCCCATGAAATTTTATTCTCTACTTTCGATTTAGACATTGCTCAAATCCTTGAATTGCAAAAGGTGGAAGGGCTGATCGTAACCGGAAAGCTCAACGGAGCTCTACCAATCACCATGGACAAACACGGTATTCATGTCATCCAAGGGCGGTTTGAAAACCAATTGAATAGAGGTGGTTTGATTCAGTATCACATCGACTCAGCCAAGGCGGCGGGGCTGTCCAGTGCATTGACAGAGACGGTAATCAAGGCATTGGAGGAATTTCACTACAGTGTCATGACGGCTGACGTTAACTATCAACCTGATGGTCAGTTGTACATTAACTTTCATATAAGAGGAAAAAGCCCCCATCTTTCTACCCACCGCCCAGTGCATTTCAACATCAACAGTGAACAAAATGTGTTATCTTTGTTACAAAGTCTGCAATATGCCAACCAGCTAAACCGGTCCGTGGAAAATCGATTTGACAACCAGGATTGATTTATCGAAAGTACGGCAACCCAATTAATTTCGATGATTGATTGGCAGCTAAATTAACGACTAACCTAGTAATTAGTAAGTGGATCGACCCCATGAAAAAAAGTAGCACTCATCTTTGGCAGGCTATAAAACGATTCATCTCCCGACCCTTAATTCTCACTGCCACGCTACTGTCATTATTGGCAATGGGTTGCACTCCTAAGGTAGAGGTAACCGCTTCAGATAAACCAATTACCATCAATCTCAATGTAAAAATTGAGCATGAAATCCGAGTTAAAGTTGAAAAAGAACTCGAAGACATACTCAGCGAAGACAGCGGACTGTTCTAGTTAATCAAGTCATCACATATACATAGAACGATTAATCTAACGATTAACCATAAGACCAATTATCCGATCCAAAAAACATTATGAAAAAAGTCATACTTTCTTTCTATTTACTTTGTGTACTTTTCGTCACAAACACTTGGGCCACTGATCTCACTGAGGCGAAAGCAAATGGACTCATCGGCGAGACAACAACAGGTTATCTTGCTACTGTGACCGTGGCGCCATCGGGGGAAATCAAGACATTAGTCGATGACATCAATGCAAAACGCCAATCCCACTACCAGAAAATCGCAACCAAGAATGGCGCATCACTGGAGGCTATCGAAAGGATGGCTGGGGAGACTGCCATTAAAAAAACACTTTCCGGAAACTTCGTGATGGTTAATGGGCAATGGACCAAAAAATAAACGAAATCACACTTTCCGAAAATACATCAACCGTATAACTCGTACTCTACATCACTACTTGATGCGACAAAGGGTCCACTGGCGCTATTAGCCTGCTTTTTTTGTTGCTCTAATCTCTGGTTTAACCATCAGACAAGCATGTAGTCAGCTGCATTAACTATTTGAGATTCATTATCGACATGGGAACTTGGGAATCACTCGCTTTAGGCGCAGCTGCACTACTAATTATCTTTTGGGTTTTCCCCGGTATTAAGCCGGCAATGGAGAAAGCCGAAAAGGCAGAGAAAGATTGGAAAGGTTTATTGATACCCATCGCAGGCGTCGTTCTGTTTATTTTATTCTTGATCACCAGTGTTGCATAAATGGAAATGGAAGCATTATCACTGTCAGTGAGACGAAGGCTTCACAAGAAAGTCAAAACAGAAAAACTGAATTAACTGAATTAACTGCACGGGGAAATTCCCAAAACCATCAGTAAGTTCAAAGAACCACGTTTGGCTGATTTCTTATTCGCTAAGCTCACTGACACATTCCTATTTGTGTTTATCTGCTTCTATTTTCTGCCACTCTTTGAGATAACGTGTAGCCCAACAATTAGATAAAATTGGATAAATCAATCATGACCGATAAGAACGAAACCAACTCATCTGAACAACATGCCCAAGCAGACGATATCACCATGTCCGGTGGTGGTCTGTACTCGCTGGCAACCAAAGGGGCTAAGGACGTTATTGACCATGCAACTCCTTTGGTAGTTGATGCCATTAACGCGTTGAACCTCGACAGCAGTCTAACTGAATTTAAAATGAGCGATATGGGCTGTGCCGATGGTGGCACCTCATTATCCATGGTGGAAGCAGCATTGAACCAGGTGCGTCAACACGCCGAGCATGCCGATATCAGCGTGGTCTATTCAGATCAGCCTCGTAATGACTTTAATGCACTGGTCAGCATTGTTCACGACTTAACGGATTTCGACAGTTATGTGAAACGAATCGATCGCGTTTATCCTCTGTTTTCAGGATCTTCGTTTTACTTACAAGCGGTTCCCGATAACACCTTACATCTTGGTTTTTCCGCCACCGCGATGCACTGGCTAAGCACGAAGCCGGCCAATATCACCAACCATGTCCATATGGTTGGTGCAAGTGGCGAAGAACTGAGAGCGTTTTCCAATCAAGCGAAAAAAGACTGGGAAACAATATTAGCTTGTCGTGCCAGAGAGCTGACAAGCGGCGGCCGATTAGTTCTCATCAATTTCTGCCGGGACTCCCAAGGCCAATATCTTGGCAACACTGGCGGTGTGAATATGTTCGATAACTTTAATGAAAACTGGAAAGAGTTTCTCTCTCAAGGAATCATCAATGACACTGAATATGAAAACATGACACTGCCGCAGTACTACAACACTGTCGAAGAGTTCAGCGATCCGTTAACCAACAAGTCCAGTGATTGTTATCAAGCAGGTTTGAGACTGGAGAATATCGAGACTCGAGTCGTCCCTTGTCCTTTTGCCGAGGAATTCAAACAGCACAATGACGTGCAGAAATTCGCCAATGGACTAATACCCACGATACGTAGCTGGAACGAAAGCATCTTTTTGGCAGGTCTCGATTCCTCCAGACCATTACCAGAACGAAAACAAATTATTGAAGATTACTACGATACATATCGGCAGCAAGTAGTCACGGCTCCTCAAGAACATGGCATGGGTTACGTACATGCCTATAAATCGATATACAAGGTATAAATTCCGGCTTTCCTCACCCGATTGTGCAACCCTACGTCTGTAACTTCGGTTTAGTTTGAGTCATTATTGTCGTTCCACACGATATATCGCTTGTCGGCATTGCTCCATTCATCGTCAATCTCAACGAGAATGGCACTGACAAGC
>WLWV01000079.1 GCA_012103395.1 Gammaproteobacteria bacterium | reverse complement strand
TGATGGCTCAACATTCAACACCTAATCCAGAAAAACCGGCTTTGGCTTCGTTCGCTACGCTCACTTCGCCTAAGCCAAACGAACATCGCTAAAGAAATAAATTACAGACCTCAGGGTACACTACCGTGCCATGCCCCTCGCCCAGTTCTTTTAATGCATATTCGATGGTTTTAAACGTATTTGGAAAAATAAAGTCTTTGGTCATTTCAAGAAATGGTTTTTCCCAGTCATGCTTCCATTCGGTGTATTTCTGCGCCAGAGGAAAGATACCGAAATTTATCGAACCCATATTCAAAGAAGACATTTCTGGGCTAGTGTGGAGCGAAGCCGCCAATCTCTCATCAATGGACATTCCTAGCCCGTCGCCGGTAGATACGTTAATAACGGCATCGCACCCTTCTTTAATGACAGGCAGGAACTCCATGAACGTTTCGGTTCGATAATCCGGTCGGCCAGTTTCCGGGTCTCTGGCGTGCAAATGGATAATTGCCGCTCCCGCTTCTGCTGCCCCAAGCGCTGCATTCGCAATTTCCTTAGGGGTAATTGGAAGGTAAGGCGACATGGTTGGGGTGTGGATCCCCCCCGTTGCGGCACAAGTAATAATAACGCTCTTTTGCATATCGTGGTTTCCTTAGTGCAGTGATGGCTTAGTGTTGTGGTAACGTTCTGGTTCTCTAGAGTCGCATTTGCTGGACTTGCGCAGTCAGACCACCGTCCATAACCCAAAGTTGGCCAGATGCATACCTCGCTTCATCTGACGCAAGCCAATTTACTAGGTTTGCAATGTCTTCTGGCTGTCCATAGGTCCGAGTCGGATGAACATCTCTAACCGCTTGCTTTAGTGAATCAATATCACCTGAGCTACCAAAGAAGCTTTGCAACATGGGCGTATCCACAAACCCCGGACAAACTGCATTTACCCGTATCCCCTCTGGACCATGATCACATGCCATTGCTCGGGTTAGTGCATGCACCGCTCCCTTGGTTGCGCAGTAAGCAGCCAGGCTGGGATCAGCGATAAACCCATCGTATGACCCAAAGTTGATGATGCTGGCGCCTTCTGAGTTTCGCATCAGTGGAAGCGCATATTTTGACGTCAGGAATGTTCCAGTGACATTGATGGCGAAAATCCGATTCCATTCATACAACGTGGTCTCCTCAATGGTGCGCTCTATTTCTATTCCTGCGGCATTGACCAGAATATCGAGTTTTCCCCATTTTTCCATTAAGTTCTGAAACAGAAATTGGACATTCTCTTCACTTGTGACATCGTATCGTTGAAATTCGACACCCTCCGGTGCATCACTGTTTTGTCCAAGGTCTGCAGAGATCACTTGCGCCCCCTCTGCGGCAAAGCGTCGACATATTGCCGCACCGATACCACCTTCACCTCCGGTCACCACGGCGGTTTTTCCTGTCAAAATATCTGCCATCTGCTCACTCTTATCTTCTAATCATTCGTTAATTTCGCTCAATTCTTGTTGAACACTGACTTCATGTAGGGAAACTCTGCATCAGTCTAGGGCAACAATGAGGCCGCCTATTTTGGACTCAAATTGATCCGTCATGATTTGTTCAGATATTCCTTAAACTAACCCATATTAACATCGGCCTTTTTTAACATTGGCCTTTTCTATTCCTGATCCTTATTCACCATCGCCCTTCCTTATTAGAAACTCAACAATTAGTTTATCCCTTTGGTCCGCAAGGGGTTTAAGGCTTTCCCCCTTGGCTTCTTCCTCGATTCCCTTGACTAATTGAGTGATAGTTTCCAACGTAATCTCAACATCCCCCAAATCATCCCACCAACGATGAAAACTATCTGCGTAGCGTGCACAGAATTCCTGCATACCACCCTCGCCAGCGCCTAAGTTAAACAACATGTGAGGCCCCATGGCAGCCCACCTCAATCCAGGGCCCGCCCAAACAGCTTTATCCACATCCTCCACCGAGGCCACTCCAGATTGAACCAAATAAATCGCCTCTTTCCAGAGTGCCGCCTGTAATCGATTAGCAACATGGGCCGGGACCTCTCGATTCACCCGAATAGTCACTTTCCCAACACTTTCATAGAAAGATTCGGCCAGTTCAAGTACCCCAGGGGCAGTGAGATCATTTGCCACCAGTTCAACTAACGGAATGAGATGAGGGGGGTTAAAAGGATGTCCGAGAATAAACCGCGATGGATCCGACCATCCCTTTTGCATTTCTTTCACCATCAAGCCAGAAGCGGAGGACGCCACCACAGCCTCTGGCAGCAGTGAACTTTCAATTTTCCGGTAGAGATCATGCTTAACTTCAATTCGCTCAGGGACGTTTTCCTTGACAAATAGTGCGCCTTCGACGGCACTCTGCGGGGTATCGTGAAATGAATAGTTTCTCGGATCGCCATTTTTCGTCAGATTGAGCGCTTCAAGCGTCGGCCACGCATCATTAATGGAGTCAGCAACTGCCGTTTGGATGCCATCACTGGGGTCATACACCTTGACATGATATCCAGCGGCCAGAAACAATGACGTCCAGCTAGCGCCAATGACACCCGCTCCCAGCACCGCAATGGGCTTTTCGTTGTGATCATTCATTTTCAATTTTCCACCGCCTTCTTATACGCATCCAGAATTAATCCATGAAAATGATGGAGAGCATGTTCGCTCATTCCACTGCCCTCTGGATCGACCATAAACCTGCCTTGTTCGAAAGCCGGGGTCCGCATTCCCCGCTGCACACTCTCTACGAGGGCGATATCTTCAGGTTGCAACACATCATCAATAAATTGGATGGCTTCCTGTTCACTGTCATTAGGTTCATCGGACTCAAAAAAGAAATCAAACACTTCATGGGTCTGCGTTTCACTCACCGGATAAAACCGCCAGACCATGAAGTTCCCCCTCCCCGGATACCTCATCAAGGTCATGTTTGGCCAAAGAAACCATACTGCATGATCCGTCACACTCGCGCCTTCAATGCTATAAGCACTGTTATCGGTCACTTTTGCCTTCGCCATGTGGCTTGAATAAATCCCTTGGGTCTTGACTTTGTAAGTGTCCATGTCAATGAGTGAGCAAAAGTCCGTGTGGGCGACGGGACAGTGATAACATTCCAAAAAGTTATCAACTACCGCTTTCCAATTCGCATCGATGCGATAAGTAAGGCGTTTGGCAAAGGTTAAATTTTCGATATCCGGGGCATACTGCTCTATTTCCTTCGCCAAGTTTCCCGACTGCGACGCCAGCGATTCCGCTTCTGGATCAAGATTCACAAAAACAAAGTGACAAAAAGTTTCCAGTTTGATTCCCGTTAGGCAAATTTTCGACTGTTCAAAATTTTCGATGTATTCGCTCCGCCTAACCTGAAATAGCGACCCGTCGAGTTTGTAAACCCAAGCGTGGTAGGGACAGGTGATCAATTTGGTTTTGCCCTCTCCGCTTAACAACTCATGGGCACGATGTTTACAGACGTTATAAAACGCCTTTAACTCGCCGTCGTCAGCTCGCGTCACGAAAATACTTTGCCCCTGAATTTCCGCGGTGACATAACTGCCAACTTCCGCCAGCTTTTCTTTGTGACACACAAACTGCCATGTTTTTTCGAAAACTTCCTGTTTTTCAACGGCGAGAAAATCTGGATCTGTGTAGCAAATTTTATTGATCGAGCTCGACTTCGCTGGGGTAGCTTCGTAACCTTTCCCAGCTAGACAAAACTGATTTTTAGTTAATTGGTGTTTCATTGACATTGATTCTCAAGTGGCGCCCCCTCATACAAGCTATGCAAGTATGGCAGACAACGAACTGGCGATGACTGAAATATATAAGCTAAAAGAATTCCGAGAGTGATATTATTCGACATATTTATGATCTAAATGACACAATAAAAATGGCGCTCGTATCGTCTCATTCACAGTTTCGCTATTCCATTGGCATGTTATTGCTGCCGGGGTTCAATAGCGCATCGGCTTTTACCTTTCTCGATCCCTTTCGTGCAGCCAACTACATCCAGAACCAAAAACCATACCATTGGGATTTTCTTTCCCTCAAAGGTGGCGAGGTCAATGCCAGCAACGAGTCCACGATATCTGCCACCCATACGATTTCATCTGGACAAAAACACTACGACCTTATCGTGGTCAATGCCAGTTGGGCACCAGAACGATTCCAAAGTGGAAAGCTAAAAAGATGGTTACACGCTTCGAGCAAAGCCGGGGCAACATTGGCAGCGATCGACACGGGGGCCTTTGTGTTGGCGTATTCGGGGTTACTCAAACACTATTGCGCGACGGTACATTATGAACATACCACTGCGTTTTCCGAGCTATTTCCAGACACACAACTAGAGGATGTTCTTTATGTGATTGATCGAGATAGGCTAAGTTGTGGTGGTGGTCTTGCTACGGCAGACATGGCCCTTCGTTTAATACAGAATCACCAAGGGCTAGAGCTCACTAACTCGGTGGCGAAGTACATTTTGAAAGACCGGCATAGAGTGGGCAATGAGATTCAGGCTGAACATAATCCGGAGCTCATTGGCTATCCCATGCCACAAAAACTGCGGGAAGCCATCGTACTCATGGAACAAAATCTAGAAGAGCCACTCAGCACATCAGAGATCGCAGCGCTAACCCATTATTCTCAGAGGCAGCTTGCGCGTATTTTCAAGCAACACATCGGAATCACCCCCATTCGCTATTACATTAATCTTCGACTGGACCGCGCGAGGGGTTTAATCACACAAACAGATATGTTGATCGCAGAGGTGGCGAACGCCTGCGGTTTTGGCACGTCGGAGCAATTCTCACGCGCCTATAAAAGCCACTTCAACATCACACCCGGAAAGGATCGCATTGAGGGTCGAATTCCCTTCCAGTTTCGTTCATTCCCTTCCCACGCAGGCATGACAAGCCAGATCGGCAACGAAACGATATAAACAACAAGTGGTATAAACAACCCGCGATAACGAAACCTAGATCCAAAAACTGATGACTTAACCGAAACTCATCCAATCAAGTCAACGAGCGACACTATCCACCTCTAGGGTCAAAATAGCGTTTTCCCATAACCACGACGTTGTCATCCTCGAACCCCAAGCGCCGATAAAATGCGATGGCCTTTTTGTTGCCACTGCGGATCATCAAATTCAACTTAGGAACGTTCTTTTCCTTTAGCCAGTTTTCTGCGGTCTCCACCAAGAAGCCACCATACCCAGAACGCTGAAACACTGGACTAACTGCAAGATAATAAATCCATCCACGGTGCCCATCATGGCCCACCATCACAGTTCCGATGACCTTCTCTTCTCGTTTCAGCACCAGTAATTCAGAATCCGTTGACAATAAACAGAATTGGATGTCATGAATCGGGTCGTTCCAAGGCATAATCAGCTCACAACGTCGCCACAATTCGATCACCTGTTTTAGCTGGGATTGATCAAACGCTTGTATATCGATAGTGCTCATGCTGATCGTTTTATGTTTTTCTTATACGGTGTTCTAGTCGGACGTTTCTATTTCGATTGCATCGTCTCGGAACGCCATTTCTCCGCCCTAAACAGCCAAAACCCCGTCGCACATTGGCGCTAGATTAAACCACACTGGACGCATTAGTGCATATCCGCTATAAACCTTCCAATTCATAATTTCTTAATATCATGATCGTCAAACAAATCTGGACTGGAAACGCATATCGAAACTTCAACTACCTTATTGCATGCCCGGAGACCGGTGAAGCCATGGCCATTGATCCCTTGGATCACCGACGTTGCCTTTCTTATGCCCAAGCGCAAGGTTGGCAGATCACGCAAATCCTGAATACCCATGATCATCATGACCACACCGGTGGAAACAACAAAATGGTGAAAGCGACTGGGGCAAAACTGCTGGCTCATAATGCCGCTGGGGACATCATACCCGGAATAGATGTTGGCCTGAAAGCCGGAGATATTGTTAAAGTGGGTAGAACCGTGGAACTTGAAGCACTGGACACACCGGGACACACCATGAGCCACGTCTGCCTACTCTCGAAAACCCAAACCCCTGCACTTTTTTGTGGAGATACCCTGTTCAATGCCGGAGCAGGAAACTGTCATGGGGGAGGACACCCTGCAGAGTTATACGACACTTTTGCCAATCAATTATCCCGTTTACCAGATAACACTTTAATTTACCCTGGCCACGATTACTTAAACAATAACCTCGAATTCACGTTGGACCGGGAACCCGGAAATAAGGCAGCCAAAGCCCTGTTAGAAAATACCCAAAACCAAAACCCCGAGGAGGCCTTGGTAACGACGATCGCGAATGAAAAAGAAATCAACACTTTTTTCAGGCTACAGAACCCAGAAGTGATCGATCGGCTATTAGTTCAGTTTCCGCAACTTGGCTCAAAACCGGACGCCAAGTCAGTGTTTCTGAAGCTGCGAGAGCTGAGGAATGATTGGTAAGCCCAAGCGGCTTAACTCACCCCTTTTAAGACAGCCATATCAAACCAAGACTACCGCGTCATGACTAAAACATGATTACTAGCCGCGATGGTTTACCCATTTTCGCATAATCGAAGGTTATCGAATGACAGTCACGTTAGAGCAAAAATACAATATCCGGGACACCGATCAATCCATGTTCGCCGTGGTAACAACGGGGAACGGCGGATACGATAAGCTTCGATACCTCGAGGTTCCGATACCCACTTTGGATCCAGGGGAAGTTTTGATTAATGTTCTGGCTGCGGGTGTCAATAACACCGAAATCAATACAAGGCTGGGCTGGTATTCACAATCCGTGTCCCAAAGCACCGACGCTTTTTCTGACGCACAGTCCACCGAAGCAATTCACAAAAGTGATGGCGGCTGGAATGAGGCAACCCCTTTCCCGTTTATACAAGGCACTGACTGTTGCGGAACGGTGGTGGGCGCCGTCAATCGAGAAGATCAACACCTCGTCGGCAAACGAGTCATCATCCGTGCCTGTATGCGAAAACACGGTTTTTCCTCATTAGAAAATAGTTGGATGGCGTCGGACTTCGACGGCGCTTTCGCACAATACGTCAAAGTACCCGGGAGTGAAGTTTTTGTGGTCGACAGTGAGTGGAGCGACGCCGAACTCGCCACCATACCTTGCGCTTATGGCACCGCGGAAAGCATGATTGAACGAACTAATGTCACAGAGAATACCACTGTATTGATAACCGGTGCGTCGGGAGGAGTGGGCTCCGCTGCAGTTCAATTAGCAAAAAGACGAAAAGCCAGAGTCATTGCCATTGCCGGAGCAGCCAAAGCCCACGAAGTAAAAATGTTGGGAGCAGACCGAGTCATTGAACGCGGTCAGAATATTGGGCAAGCGCTGGAAAATGAGCCCATTGACGTGGCTATCGATAACGTCGCCGGAGAAGGATTCCCGGACATACTCAAATCTATAAAACGCGGCGGCCAGTATGTCTCTTCTGGTGCGATCGCCGGCCCTGTTGTATCGCTGGACATGCGCGACTTGTATCTGAAAGACATCACCATTATCGGTTCTACCGCTTGGGAGGAGCCCGTTTTCCCCAACCTCGTTTCCTACATTGAGAACGGGGAGATTAAGCCATTGGTTGCGGGACAGTTTCCCTTATCTGACATTGCCCACGCACAAAGCGAGTTCCTGAAGAAAACCCACTTTGGAAACTTCGTTTTGATTCCACCCCCGGTTTCCTGACTGACACCACGGTTTAAGCCGAGCTGTCTAATTTCCACCCGTTGAGCCAAAACCGCCCTCAGCTCTGTCAGTTTGCTCAAAAGAATCCACTAAATTGAAATCTGCCTGCACCACTGGGATCAATACCATTTGTGCAATTCGGTCACCCGGCTGAATCACGAATGCTGTTTGGCTACGGTTCCAGCAGGAGACAAAAATCTGCCCTTGATAGTCCGAATCAATCAATCCAGTCAGATTCCCAAGCACGATACCGTGTTTATGTCCCATACCAGACCGGGGAAGCAGAACCGCCGCCAACCCCGAATCCCCAATGTGGATCGCAATGCCCGTAGGGATCAGCTCCGTTTGCCCGGGTTGCAGCGTCAATTCGCCGTCAACACAAGCCCTGAGATCCAATCCGGCAGATCCTTCCGTCGCGTAATCCGGCAAACCAAACTCTCCCTGAATACGGGAATCGAGAATTTTCAAGTTAACAGCAGTTTTCATGGTCGTTTCAATTAAGAAAAATAAATTGGGTTATAAATTCAAACGGTAAACCGCTCTAATCACTATCCTATTCGCCCGCAGTGCATGGGGTTGAGCGATAGTTCGACGGGCCTAAATGGTGGTCCTAAATAGTGGTCAATGAGCCAAAGCTAATGGAATTGGCTGGTCGCCGGTCTATATTCGGCGACGGGTTCACCACCAATCACGGCTTTCACTGTTAAAACCCCAAATAGTTGAACCCCTAGCTACCTATACATGCTCTTTCACGGGCCGACTTTCTAGGCTGACTAGCTGGGCCTCGCCATTCGAGTGACTGTTCACAATCTGCAAAATTCGCTCGCCGATAATACAGGTCATTCGAAAATGATCAACACACTCGCGTTTTCTCGAACTCCTGTTTAATACACTTGATCATCTCCATCGCCAAATCGTATTTGTCCATTTGCTCAATTTCAATCTCAGCGTCCTCCGTGATTAGCGTCACCGCATTTTGTTGGTGACCAAATGCGCCGTCGGATCCTGCTACGTTATTTGCCGCGATCATGTCGACATTCTTCGCTTTTCGCTTTTTCCTAGCATGTTCCAGCATCTTTTCGGTTTCAGCCGCAAAGCCCACGGTAAACGGTTTTACGGAGCTAGCTCCTACACTTGCGAGAATATCCGGGTTTTTAACCAATTCAATGGTCATCGTGTCGTCGCTCTTTTTTATTTTTTGGTCCATTACACGAGACGGGCGATAATCCGCCACCGCCGCAACACCGATAAAAATGTCCATATCGGACACACGACTCATAACAGCTTCCAGCATTTGCTCCGCCGAAGAGACTGCAATTTTTTCAGCGCCTGAGGGGGTTGGTAAGTGTACGGGTCCACTGACCAATGTCACCTTTGCACCACAACGACCAGCAGCCGCAGCAAGCGCATACCCCATTTTCCCAGAACTGTGATTCGTAATTCCTCTCACTGGATCTATGGCCTCCCAGGTAGGGCCCGCTGTGATCACCACATTAAGACCTGAGAGTAAATCGTGGTACGAATCGTCCATGATCCCACGGGCCATTGCCTCCGGCTCCATCATCCTTCCAGCCCCAACCTCACCACAGGCCTGAACACCCTCAGCGGGGCCTAATACGGTCACGCCCCTAGCCCGTAACACAGATAAATTTTCCGCCGTCGCTGGGTGCTGCCACATTTGTTGATTCATCGCAGGCGCAATGACCGTCTCGGCATCCGTCGCCAGAAGCAAGGTAGAAAGTAAATCGTCCGCAAAGCCATGGGCCATTTTCGCCATAAAGTTCGCCGTCGCAGGGGCAACCAGAACGGTATCTGCCCACCGGGCTAGCTCAATGTGTCCCATGCCAGACTCAGCTTCAGCATCGAGCAAATCAAATGACACCGGGGATCCACTGACGGCCTGCAATGTCAACGGCGTCACAAACGCTCTTGCGGCCGCAGACATTACCACGCGAACATCAGCGCCTCGATCCTTCAATCGCCGCACCAACTCAGGCACCTTATAGGCCGCAATACCGCCGGTCACACCGATGAGAATACGCTTGTTTTTGTGCTTTACCATGGGTTAGAGTTTACTCTCAAATCTAGCCAAAGGAAATTGTGCAGACCGTAACAAGAGATTAAGAACCGCTGTATGAGCAACAGCACTTTTATCATCGCAGAAGGAACTGCCAAATGCCAAAACAACCAGAGTCAACCCGAAGCCGCGCTATTTCCCATTGGCCATCCGCCGAAAGACCGAGAGAAAAACTCCTGACCAGCGGAGCGGATTCCTTATCTGACGCCGAACTACTAGCGATTTTCATTCGCACCGGGGTTCAAGGTAAAACCGCCGTGGATATCGGCCGGGATTTGATTAGTCGGTTTGGGAGCCTGAGACAAGTTTTGATCTCCGATCAACAATCACTCTGTAGCAACAATGGTTTAGGCCCCGCCAAATACGCCCTGATCCAGGCCGCACTTGAAATTGGGAAACGTTATCTCGATCAAAAACTCAAACACCAAGGCACGCTCAGCAGCGCAAAACAGGCCGTCGACTTCCTCACTCACAAACTCAGAGACCAACAACGAGAAGTCTTCGCCATCGTCTACCTAGACAATCGCCATCAGGTAATTCACTACGACGAATTATTTTTCGGCACCATCAACGGCGCCACCGTTTATCCCCGTGAAGTCGTAAAAAGCGTCCTCCACCACAACGCCGCCGCCATCATCATCGCCCACAACCACCCTTCCGGTGTCTCAGAACCCAGCCACGCCGACAATACCATCACTCAAAAACTCGTCAAAGCCCTAGAACTCGTGGACGTCAAACTCCTCGACCACCTAATCATCGGAGACGGCGAATATGTTTCATTAGCGGATCGCGGGGTTCTCTGATCGTGAAAAATAAAACGACGGGGGCTTGGTCGACATCAATTGTGACAACCTCCTCGTCACCAGATGATTATTTGGTGTGGCGGAATCAATTCATTTCGGCCCACGGAAACCGTTGGAGAGAGTGATAGATCGGCGGTATTTTTGATAATGCCATTTACCGCACTTGACGTCCTTGTCCTTTACTCAACAAAAGTCCATGTCGCATCCCAAGCGGTTTTATCGAAAACAATGATGTTATCTCTCACATAGGGAAAACAATCACCGAATTTCCTATTACACATCCTCAGAAGTGATCTCTCTGCTTCCGCCGCAGAATTGTATTGCCACCCATACCATAAACGTCCAGGAACCTTACGAGAAATCACCAATGCGGTGTGGTTTCGAGGAGGCTGAGACTCAGCCCGATTTCGAGCCAGACTAATGGCGGCTTGATAGAGTCTCTCAGGAGGAAAAGGAAACCCCATCGGGATATTATTTCGTATGCCAGATCGATCGAATATGTCACCACTAGGTATTGGAGTCGTGGCACAACCGGACAGAAAAACACCCAACATCACTCCACGGAAAATTTGAATAACCATACGAAATCATCTCCTTAAATTCACGGTCGAAATAAAACGGATCGCTCTTAGCTAACGACCCCAATACCTTATGGAGTTGTGCTTATGCAGTTGCGATTGATCTTTCAACTTATGCTCCATCTCACAGTATACACCTTTAGTTTCTCCTTCCATTCAAGCAACCCCGGAAACAAAATACGACACACATTCGTTTACGTTATGGTCAGAGTTCCGACGAGAAAGCGCCAAGGGAAACTGAAATAGTTGCAAAAGTCCTGATCGTTGAGTTGATTAACTTCGGCTCAACAGGGTCGTTAGACCAAGCAGGAAAAGCTCTTGTCGGTCTGGAAGCCAATAAACGAGAGAGAGAAAATGACGTAAGCTGCAGATCAAGGATCATGGATGACCACAATCAACCAGACGGACGCGTTACCCTAGGATACTGAAAACTATCCTTTCATTGCCGGCATGATTGGGCAGTTCAACGTCAGTATAATCACGGCTTATCGATCGAATCGAGAAGCCCCGCGACAAGCCTCTCGCGAGAGGAGCTATTAATGCGGGACTATTTCAGAAATAATACAGCCTCTATTGAAACTCCAGAGCGGAAATGGCAATGCTTTCTCCAGATCAATTCGAAGTCAATGAAGCGTGGATCCTATTTAAGCTCAATACGATCCCTCTATCGACTAGTCTTGAGGGGGATTTTAATGTGTTTGGTCTAATGGACGCCGCCAGTTGTTTCCTCTTGGGAACAGCGTTTGTCCATATCGACGCCTTTGAGTTGTCGACGTTAGAATCTAAGCGATTATTGAAGGACGGATATGCCCACAAAAAACAGTATCCACGAAAAGTAATGATCCCCACCAACCAGCCTGCCGATACTTTCACAAAAGAAGCAAAAAGGCATCGAATGACAGTGACCCTAATTCCTGAAACCCAGCTACGAGTCTTCACCAACGAAGCGCAACAGGGATTTCATGAGCACCTAGGTAGCGGCAGAATCCAATAGTCGCCCTCTTGAAACAAATAGCTAAAAAAATCAACTAATGTGTAATGCCTCATAGGGTGACGATTTTCACCCAACGGGAAACCGTTGGACCAAGTTAAACCCATATACTGCACCAGCATTACTACTTAACCACTTCAAAGAGGGAAGATTGAATGTTTCAATACTTTGGTAATTTATTACAAAGCTGGGGAATGGTTTTAATTGAAGTCGGCGGCGAATCTGCCGGCACTCAAATTGGTTTAGCGATTGGAATGGTCGGTATCGCTGTCATGTTATTTGCTTGGATCAGAAAAACAGCCATTGGTTCGATTAAAAAACAGAACGACAAAATATCTCACCTTGAAAAATCCATTCAATCCTATCGATCTTCCAACAAAGAACTCGAAAATAAAAACGAAAGCCTAAAGAAGCAACTCAATGAACACTCAATGGAGTACATTTCGCTACAAGTTAACAAAGACATAGAAGACCACAATATTGAACGAGCAGTAGAGAAAACCGTAGAGCAGTTTTTTTATTTTAGCCTTCATTTCGAAACCATCATTCTTTTTACAGCATCATTTTACGCGGGAAAATATGCCGATGGAGATCGCGACTTACGAAAAGCAGTACTATTCAATCAGCTCGCAGAACTGGTCTCTTTCGACGACAAAGAAAGAAAAAAGCGCAGAGAACTGAGCGAATCCCTGGTTCGTTTTGCTGTTTCACTAAAAAAAGATTGGCGCATAAAAGAAGGGGCTGAGCTATTAGATGCCCATTCAGAACTCGAAGGAACCTATTCGCTGGCTAACTACGGAGCACTCTCTCAACGATACTCTGAGGCATGGGAACAAGGGGAGTATTTTCTATGCGAAATGATTGCGAGACGACTTATTGTAGTGGCCAGAAGGTCGGAACAGGTCGAAGCGGAACTCTCGTCCAAACATAGATTGGCGGCAGCTTTCAGGCTATTAGGAGAATACCAAAATGCCAAAACGCTATTTCAGGAAGTGCTAGACGATAGTATAAAGTGTAGAAGTTCAGACTTGAGCTGACAGTTACCCGTTTATCAGTAGCTGTCTGTCAGATAGAGTTTAGTTTACAAACTTTTCTTTCCAGATCGCTTTACCGTCGATGAGTGTTTCCATCGGCG
>WLWV01000078.1 GCA_012103395.1 Gammaproteobacteria bacterium | reverse complement strand
CGCCGATGGAAACACTCATCGACGGTAAAGCGATCTGGAAAGAAAAGTTTGTAAACTAAACTCTATCTGACAGACAGCTACTGATAAACGGGTAACTGTCAGCTCAAGTCTGAACTTCTACAATTGAATGTTTAAACCCGGCTCATGGCGTCACTTCTGTGTCACCATGCGCTACTTGTGTCTCTATTATTCAGCTACGGGCACCACATAGTTTAATCCCATTCGGCCGCCGTCAGGGTAGACTGTTTGGCCTGTGATATAGCTGGAATAGTGGCTAGCAAGGAAGACCGCGATTTTTGCGACTTCATCAGGCTCACCGGGTCGCTGCATTGGTGTTCGTGACATCACCTCTTGCATCTTCTGAGGATTGTCGGCGACCTTCTGAAACATCTCGGTGTTAATTGAACCTGGGCCAATGCCATTAACTCGAACTCCCTCGTTCGCCATACGAATACCAAGGCATTTTGTCCATTGATTGACGCCACCTTTGGCGATGACGTAAGGGGTGATGGCTGGAATCGCCAGGACTCCATTGACGGATGACATGTTAATGATACTGCCACGAAACCCATCTTCATCCGGGGGCTGTTTGATCATTTGCTTGGCAGCAATTTGGCCAGTCAGAAAAACACCCTTCAGGTTAATATTGATGACGCGATCAAAATCTTCTTCTTCCAAGTCCAATATATCCGCAGCATGCACAATCCCTGCGTTTGCTACCGCAATGTCAACTCTGCCATGAAGTGCCACGCTGTCATCGAATAATGCCTGAATTTCCTGTTTGGAACTCACATCGCAATGCTGATAAGTGGCTTCACCTCCGTTGTCCCTTAGGCTTTTAGCTGCAGCTTCCCCCACATCGTCATTCACGTCAGATAACACTACTTTGGCACCTTCCTGAATGAAACGTTCGGCACAGGCGAAGCCAATACCTCGGGAAGCTCCGGTGATAATCGCAACTTTATTGTTTAGCATGATGGGTCTCGTTCTGTTGGTTAATATTGTTTTTTTGCCTAAAGGTTACTTCTCAACGCTTGTCTCTTCCCATCTAATTACATTGAGTTGCCGTACTTTTTATACGGATAAGAGTTATGGTGAAGTTCCTTAGAGTGAAAGTCGTGCTGGAATTTAATAGTAATCGGTCTGTAGTTCAATCAACGCGGGTCTGCCACAAGCTAGCGCTTCATCAAAAGCAGTGTCAAATTCATCGGCCCGCCTGACTGTAATCCCTAGGGCACCGTAGGCATTAGCGAGGGCTGAAAAGTCTGGATTATGTAGTGCTGTTCCCACTTGTCGGTTCGGATAATGCCGTTGTTGATGCATCTGAATTGTGCCGTAAGTGTTGTTATTTATCACCAGAAAAATGATATTCAGACCATATTGAACCGCAGTCGCAAGCTCCTGACCATTCATCATAAAGCAGCCATCTCCAGAAAAAGAGATGACTATGCGATTAGGGTGGACGACTTTCGCAGCAACTGCTGCAGGAACTCCGTATCCCATGGAACCATTGGTTGAAGGCTAATTGGGTGCGAAATTGGCGAAATTGATAGTGACGTTGTGCCCAGGTCGTGTAGTTTCCCGCACCATTGGTGATGATTGCGTCATCGGGCAGACGTTGCCTCAATTTGGCGGCGACTTTGTCCATCCGCAGGTCAGCATTAACAAAACGGGGAGCAGAGATAAAACTCAGATAGGATTGGTGTAGTACAGCGATGTTTGCGCTCCTATCCTTCTTTTGGGACTTTGTCAGGTTGACGGTGCTATCGCAGAGTGCGCGTAGCATGGATTCTGGATGGCTGGAAATGCCGGAATCGGCCTGAAATACGGTGTTTATTTCTTCGGGAGATATGTGCACGTGAACCAGTTTTTGCTCACTTTTTCCAGAGCCATAGCCGGGAAGATCAAGAAGCTGATAACCATTGGTTGTAATATCACCTAACCTGGGGCCAATGATGATTAACAAATCTGATTCCCGAGTGGCGGTCACGAGTTCAGGGTTTGGCGCTAGACCGAGTTCTCCCACATAGTTTGGGTGCCGGTTGTTGAATGTGTCGGATCGGCGAAAAGAGGTAGCAACCGGAACTTGTGTGCGTTCGGAAAAATCTTCTAGCAGTGCATTACAGTGTTCTGTCCAGCCAGCACCGCCGCAAATGATCATGGGTTTTCTGGCGTGATCGATCCAGTTTAATACTTGCGAAATGCTGTGGGGATCTGGAGCAGGGAAACTTAGCATTTTTGGCTCAAGATCTTGTACCGCGGAAGTTTCGACTAACATGTCTTCGGGTAGTTCTACCACCACAGGCCCAGGTCTTCCGGCAATGGTGATATTCCAAGCTTTTTGTAATTGTTCTGGAATGCGCTCAGCTGAGTCAAAACGAATGACTTTTTTAGCTACGTCCCCATAGACGCTTCGAAAATTCAATTCCTGAAAAGCTTCTCGATCCGAGTCTTTTCTGGATATTTGACCGACGAACAATAAAACTGGCGTGGAATCCTGAAAAGCAGTGTGAATGCCGATCATGGCATTCGATGCTCCCGGTCCTCGGGAAACAAAACACACGCCAGGTTTACCCGTTAACTTTCCATAGGCTTCGGCCATATAGGATGCTCCACCTTCCTGGCGGCAAGTGATCAATTGAATCTGGTTCTGCTGGTCATAAAGCGCATCCAGTGCACCAAGGTAACTTTCTCCTGGAACGCAAAAAGCGGTGTCGACTCCTCGTTTTATCAGTCCGTCGATTAATATCTGACCACCGCTGCGCTGTTTATTCATTGGGAGTTTTGATCGATTTGATGGATGGAGTTTGCTACTCATTCATGGCGCAGGTTATTCATAAGCCAGATTGACGGGGGTTAATCGAGTAGGCCATTCTTTTTATACCAATTGGCGGTCTCTTCGATGCCCAGCTCATTGGTGTATTTAAACTCATAATTGAGAAGTTTTCGTGATTTTGAGTTGTCGAATTGTCTGTCCTTTGTGTAAAAGTCCACCCGGCGTCGATAGATGGGCGGCTGAATTCCCAAAGGAGGAAGAATGCGTTCGCACAGGTAGGCTGCGGCGTAAAATGGTGTAATGGGCAATCGAATGATACGAACTTTCTTACCGATTTTTTCGGCGATGATTTTCGCAATTTCTACCATGCCTAAGGGTTCATCACCGGCGGCAATAAAGACTTCTGATCGAGCCTCGGGCGTAATGCCAGATAAAAGCATCACATTGGTCAAATCGTCCACATGCACCAGGTGATACATCCCTTTGCCTCCTCCAAGCATCAAAAAGAAACCCTTATTCACCATTCTAAACATTTTTAGAAGCCTCATGTCTCCGGGACCCATGATAGGTGCGGGTCGCACGACGCTAAAGGGAATGTTGTTTTCTTTGGCAAAGTCTCTTAGCCACAACTCTCCTTCCAGTTTGGTGTTTTGGTAATCGTCTCCAGGAGCAAAGCGGTAATCCTCATCAGCTCGGTCAACTTCGATGTGCCCGTGAACACCCACTGTTGATACGTGAACAAAGCATTCAAATTCCTGTTTTCCAATGACGGCTTTTGCAAGTAATTCTGTGCTAGTAACGTGCACCAGCCGATAACCTTCGGTAGAAGACTTAACTTCTCGGAATGCGGCAGCAAGATGAAAAATGTAATGTACGCCATCCACTGCTTGATCAATGATGCCGGGGTCGAAGACGTCACCGCGGTACCATTGAATGTCTAATGGCTCCAAATCTCCCAATACAGAGCTTTTTCGGGCAATTGCACGGACATTCGCTCCGGCCGCTACCAGCTTTTTGGCTAGTACCTGCCCCGTAAATCCGGTGGCTCCAGTAACCAAAACAGTTTTACCGCGATAAGCTTCCAGTGAATAGGTCATGTTTTTATATTAAATAGTGCGTGGCATCTGTGGCTTGATGATTCTATGTCTTTGTATTTTATGGCTTCGAGCGGCTATTTCTGTCTGACTCGCTCGTTGCTAAGTACTCTTGCGATTACCTGCATAAACGACCCCCTTTTTCCCATGGCAGAGATGTCGATGTCGGAATTTAACAGACTCCTGATCACTTGAGACGGGGACCGTGGTTGTTGTTGGCTGATGATAGAGGCGTAGCTGCCGGGTTTGTTTTCTTCCCCTTGGAAGGGCAAGGGGTCTGACCCACATAACACCTTGAATCCCTTATGTTTTGCTTTTCGCATCAGCAAAGGAGTTAACCAAAAATAGGGTCGCAAGGTGGTGTCGCCTAGTGCCATTTGTTCTGGCGCGAAATGGTCAATCAGCTCTCCAACGATCTTTCCCCGTTTCCCGAACCATTTTCCGGGGGACCAAGCGACAACAGGAATACCACCAGATTTCAATACGGCAGTTACGGTGTCTTTGGCAGACAGACCTTCTTCCACTCTAACCGTGGTGTTCAAAGCAAGCACTTCGATTCTCTCGCTGGTGATTATTTGTTGCCCGGGAAGTAAATGAACTTGTTGATTCTCATTCGTAGCATGGTCGCCTTTTGCGTCGGAATCTTTGAACGAAATACTCAAACTGTCGTCGTCATTGGTTGTTATATTAAATTGGTTCACCACATCGGATGAAGGATTGTCGCGCAACTCATTAAAGATATAACAATCACTGCGCTCCGTGAGGCAAGCAACTTTGATTGCGTCAGGGCCCAAGCGGTGTAAATTAGTTATCATCTCATTCAATGCCGTGGGTACATCATACAGCGGGTAAATATGTAGGTGTGTATCGACGATTAGTTTCACTTTATAACGATTATCCCTTTTACGTGAGAGCATTTGCTCGGATTAGGGTGGCTTATCTAAGAAGTCTCTGAACAAGCTAGGAGCGACCAATTGGAGCCTAAAATGAACATTCCTCCATGACGAAATGCTGCAATAGCCTTGCTATTACCTGAGGTGCGTGCATCGATCTTGATCATTTTCTCTCTCAACTTGACTCACTCAAACTTCTTCAGAGGTTTCCTAATATGGTTTGATAGGCCATGCCTAGTTGTTGTTTGAATACCGAAAAGTTGTATTTTTTCTGATACTCCTTATATCCATTTTGCCCGAGCAAGGTTCTGCGCGAAGAATCATTGGCTAAAGACAGGATACTTTCTGCGAACGATGTGGCTTCAAATTCGCACAATACGGCAGTGCCTTCGTTCAGAAGGCGTTGATTCGCCACGGTGTTGGTTGCGACAATTGCTGATCCTGCCTTGAAGTAATCGAGGATTTTCAAGGGTGAATTAATCCCGGATTTTCTTGGGGCAAGTAAGATGTCTGATGCTACCAGATAAGCGGGAAGCAGATCAGGTGCGATTTTCCCCGCAAACATAACTTGTTGATTTTCACCGCTGGTCGATATATCCAGTTGATTTAGGCTGTTTTGATAATAGCTGATTTCGGTTTGGTCACCGCCGATTATCAAGAACTTGACGTTGGTGTTTTTTTTGAGGACATCGGGTATGCAGTCAAAAATAATATCGATTCCTTGGTAGCTTGCAAACGAACCGACATAGGTCACAACGATCTGATTTTTTCTATTTGTGATTTTTTCTCTAGCAGCATTGACAGCGTGGACATCTGGCTCGACGGTGGAGGAAGGAATGTCGGGAATGGTAACTACGTTGGCGTTGGGTGCGCTTTGTTTCGCCTGCTCGCTGAGACCAGGCCCGGTAGCGATGGTCATGGATGCGCGTCTGATTGTCTGTTTTTCCATCCAATGATAAACATCCAGAAATGCATTTTTAAACTTGCTTTTGCTGTTCTTATAAGAACCGGTATCGGAGTGCTTTTCGTAAACAGATTTTGCGCGACAAATGAGCGACAGCAAATAACATATTGACCCGGCCTCCTCGGTTCCATGTATCACGGTGTATTTGTTCTCGATGACTAAAAAGAAACCTCTAATTAGTAACAACAAGTCAAACCAGAGTTTCAGTGGAGATGGTCCGATGGCGATTTTTTTTGCATTGAACGGATTCCACACGCGAATAACTCGGGCAACAATGGAGGGGTCGTCCTGGCCAATCGGCAGGGTCAACAAGTCCACGTTGTATCCACTTTCGCTCAATGCCATAACATTGAACTTTACGCGTATTGAGCTTCCTCTCCATTCGAAAAAGGGCTGTGGGCTAATGAATAATATGTGAGGCTGCTTGACGTCGCCATGTTCATGCACTGTTGCTGTTTTGTTTGAGTTCATTGGGTGTATAACAATAACGGACTGAAAACCGCAGCCCTTTATTTGATCATTCGCGGATGGCGCTCGATGCGACACGCCGGTCAGGTTTGCCGAATGGAGATAGAACTGCAATTATAGGTGTTTTTGCAGCCCATCTGGGGATTCAGGGGCGACCTGTTAGCCCTTTAGGGATAAAAAGCCGACACCTCTAGCGTTTTGAGTAAAAGTGGGTTTCTAGTAGAAAATCGAAAATAACCATTTGATTTTAAGGGTTATTTTTCTTGCAAATTAATCGAAAATTAGGTTGAAAAAAATTCATTTCGTGCCATATTGTATTATTCATTGATTCAATCGATATCAGTGGTTTTAAAATTGCCTAAGTCGATTGGACTCAGTCAGCATTCAGCCCATCATTATCGCGGAAAAGTATCGTTGTTAAATCATCAGCAAAATAAGGAATCTCAAGATGTTTCTCTTAAGAAGCAGTTTGATGTAGAAGAAGTGAGAAAGGACTTTCCTATTCTGAAACGTAAAGTGCATGGTAGTCCATTGGTTTACCTCGACAGCGGTGCTTCAGCGCAAAAACCAAAATCAGTCATCGATACGGTGTCTCGCTACTACAGCGAGCAGCACGCAAATATTCATCGAGGCGTACATCATCTAAGCCAAGAAGCAACCCAAGCTTATGAAGAAGCCCGAGAAGTTATTCGCGGCTATATCAATGCCAAACATAGCCATGAGGTGCTCTTTACCAAAGGCACCACTGACGGGATCAATCTGGTTGCATCATCGTTTGGACGTAAATTTATCAACGAGGGAGATGAAGTGATTGTCTCTACGTTGGAGCATCATTCGAATATTGTGCCTTGGCAGATGATCTGTGAAGAAAAAGGGGCGTCCTTGAAGGTGATTCCGATTAATCAGGCGGGTGAACTGAACATGGAGGAGTTTAAATCGTTGCTGAATGACAGGACTCGACTTGTGTCAGTGACTCATGTGTCGAATTCGCTGGGAACAATCAATCCGGTTGAAGAGATGATCGAACTATCCCATGCAAAGAACGTCCCAGTTCTTCTCGATGGTGCTCAAGCTGTGCCGCATAAGCATGTCGATATGCAAGCGTTGGACGTCGACTTCTATGTGTTTTCCGGGCACAAACTATTCGGCCCAACCGGCGTTGGTGTGCTCTACGGAAAGGAAGATTTACTGAATCAGATGCCGCCTTATCAAGGCGGTGGAGACATGATTGAGAAAGTGACGTTTGAAAAAACAACTTATAATTCATTGCCTCATAAGTTCGAAGCAGGTACGCCGAATATTGTGGGTGGTATAGGCCTTGGGGCTGCAGTGGTTTATTTTGATCAATTCGATGAAAAGCAGATCCTTGACCATGAACAAGATATTTTGGCGTATGCAACGGATCAATTGTCTCAGATAGAGGGAGTGAAATTCATTGGGACTGCTACAGAAAAAGCCAGCGTTGTTTCTTTTCTGTTAGAGGGCTCTCATCCATTTGATGTGGGCACATTGCTTGATCAGCAAGGGATTGCGGTAAGAACGGGCCACCATTGTACTCAACCATTGATGGATTTTTATGGCATTCCTGGTACTGTGAGAGCTTCTTTTGCAATATACAACAATCGGGCAGACGTTGATGCGCTAGTGGCAGGTGTAAAGCGTGCGGCTAATATGTTGCTCTAGTTTCCCGATTTAGGATCAAAATATCCCGAGATCCCAGCACAACTGTTACGCATTAAAGACGTGTTGTTAAAATAGAGGCTAAAAAATGCTCCTTAAGGTTAGGTATAAACTGCGTTTTTTTCCTATTTTCCCTAGCCTTTTCTCCGCTCGCTGCGCTGAGATCTCATTCCATCAAAAAATGAAATATGAGTAACGTGATGTCAACGATTGACGATATCCAAAACGAAATTATTGAAGAATTTGAGTTTTTCGATCAATGGATGGACAAGTATGAATACATTATCGATCTAGGGAAAAAACTTGCTCCACTAAATGACCAATTCAAGCATGATGACAATCTCATTCCTGGTTGCCAGAGTCGTGTTTGGTTGCATGCAGAAATGGAAAATGACCAGGTGAAATTTACGGCGGACAGTGATGCCGTGATTACGAAAGGGATAATTGCATTATTGATCAGAGTTTTATCCAATCAAACAGCGGAACAAATTAGCCGATCAGAACTGTATTTTATAGACAGAATAGGACTAAAAGAGCACCTTTCGCCAACGAGATCAAATGGTTTAGTTAGTATGGTGATAAAAATAAAAGCCATCGCCGATAATCTTAAACGGTATCACTGACTATTTCGAAGGACGGGTTCCTCGCTGTGAGAAACAAATACCAACTTAGTACTGGCGGCTTCTCATGGGTGCATCATCATGGAAAACAAAAAGTCTGATCTGCAAGTAAGATGAAACAAAACACTCTCGAGCTACCATCTGAGCCTCGTTATCGTAAGTGAGTTAACGCCAGTTTTAATTCTTTAAGTTTCTTTTTTACCTTAACCGCATTTTTAAATCCAATCCTTAGGAGTAGTTTCTGACTCGCGGATAGGTTCTCCAAATTCGGATCGGCGAATTGATAGAATACTTTGGGCTTGGTGAGTTCAATCTTGCCGGGAACGTCAGGCGTTGCAAGGACGTGATCGATGATGTTAACCAAACGGTCATTAAAATAGTCGTTAGGATAACCGAGTTCCTCGTAAGCCTTTTGGATCAATGGATAGAATTGAACGTAAACATAAACGATGTGATTCACTTCCGTATCTTCGATCAAATGGACAAAGCCTGAATAGCGGTCGTAGTTCTTTTCGTCAATAAGATATCGTTGATCGGTGTCGGCCTCTGTGGTGAGGAACTTTCCTTCCGGATGATGGGCGAAGCTAAATTTGCGTGGTAGCTTTGGCGAGGTTGCGCCGTCGATTGTGGTGGTGAAGTGACGAATGACGTTATCGAATGAAAATAACTCTGCGAGTTGTTGGGCTGGGATAAAGTCGCTTAGCGTGTCCTTTAGTGGTTGGTCGCTTTGGTCCAACTCGGGAAGTGGTGGATCTTCTTGGAGATCTTCCTCAGGACTTTCGGGTTGTTCGGTTGTTTCTGGTTGAACCGACTTCGGTTTGGTAACGTCCTGTATTTTTGGAACAGGGAACTGCGTCTCTGGTTGTTCTTCTTTTATGGGTGTTGAATTCGTTTTCTTGGTTTTAATGGGTTTGAGTAGTTCGTCAGGCAGAAACGAGGAAGTGTAGTTATCCCAAATTAAAAACCCGCAACCGAAGATGAAAATCATCAGCAGAGCGAACGAAAGGTTTTTATTCATAGCTTATTTAGTAGCTTATTTAGTAGCTTATTTTGATGATCGCCGAGTTTCACCAGATTTCATCAGAAACCGGGTAGAAGTAACACGTATTTCCTTTTCGATAGGTCCTGTTCAATCGACCTGAATCGATTAGGCCAACCCCCGTTGGCGACGAAAATCAGTGTCAAAGACCAGTATAAACAGCTTTGTTAAGAAACACCACTATGTATTAGGTGGAATCTATTGATCTATAACGATTTTATTGCATCAACTAGATGCGAAATTTCGTTTACTTCCGCATCTGCCCTTGGGCCACCAGGCCAAGAACTGTGGTGAGTATTTACCCAAATTGTCTTCATTCCAAGATCCGCAGCGCCTTTTACGTCTCGTCTTGGATCATCCCCAATGTGGATGACCTCATGGGGCTTGAAATTTCCCCAAGATAGGGCCTTTTCGAAAATAATTGGATCTGGTTTCGCAGCACCGACCTCCGCGGCGGTAATCGCAAGATGGAAGTATTCTCCCAAGCCAACCTGGTTGATGTCAGCATTGCCATTGGTGATTGAGACCACCTGATAGCGCTGATTAACGTATTTAAGCATTTCCAGCACACCATCATATAACTCGACTTCATTTCTCGCTTTCCAGAACGTGTCAAAGCCAGTTTCTTCGAATTGAGGAGGGCATTGGTATTCTTGGGCGATGTGATGTAGCCAGGCCTTTCGGAGCCAAGTGAAGTCATGCTGTTTGTCTTCAAATTGTTGGAAGTAATTCTGTCGATGCTTAATCAATGTTTCTATGTCGAAGTGTTCAGCAATGGTGGGGTGATTAGACACCAGCCAATCATAAAAACGTTTCTCTGCTTTCATGATGACAGGGTAGACATCCCATAGCGTGTCGTCGAGATCAAAAGTGAGGCATTTTATGGTCATGGAAACTTGTGGGCGGAGATAAAGTCAGGTTAGCGCAAAGGAAAATCAAATCCAGCAGCCAGGAGCGCAAAAAGGTCTCATCAGATATCGACCATAACGGAGTATTTGCGATGGTATCTGGTGTCTGAGGCGACTAATAGCTTGAGCGTTACTGCGTTTCTGATCGGTAGTATATACGTCTTTGGCTTAGGTCAAAACTGGGAGAACATGTCAGTTCCCTCACCTGCTTCTGTTCATCGAGGCCAATTTTTTCAAACTCATGCCCGATATACGCGATTGCTGCATCGTCTCATGAACTTGGACTTATTTGGTGGTTGAGGCAAGATCCCGAATTGCTTTGCATATAGACTGAAAGCTGATTTTTGCTTTTTCACTGCAATGACGCGCACGTAAATAGCCATGAATTAGCCCCAGTTCATTGGTGTAATTAGCGCTAGTTCCCGCTTTTTTCAATTCCGCGGCATATCGTTTCGCATCATCTCGAAGTGGATCGATATCCGCAGAGAAAGCATGGCAAGGAGGTAGTCCGGTAAACTCCTCCGCCATTAGCGGATTGAATGTGGGGTCCCAAATAGGAGGGGCGCCTTGGCATCGCATCGAACGGTAGAATGAAATGTCAGCTGTGGTCAACATGGGGGCATCAGATCGCTCAATATAGGATGCTAATTTGAGCTCCTCTCCACCTAATGCAGGATAGATGAGAACTTGCCCGGACGGTTTTTGATCGCTTGTGCGGGTTGCTGTACAAACAGCGGCTGCCAGATTAGCTCCCGCGGAGTCTCCAACGAGAACCAGAGAATCGAATCTTTCAGATAGGGACTGAAAACTGCGTAGGGCATCCTCAAATTGAATAGGATGTTTGTATTCTGGGGCTAATCTGTAGTCAATGGAAATGACAGTCAAAGCGCTTTGCTCGCAAATTTCCGCACAAACACTATCGTGACTGTCAAGCCCACCAAGAATGAAACCACCGCCATGATAGTAAACAACAGCAGTGTGGCCGGGCGCATGGGAATGATGGTAGTACCGAACCGGTATTGCGTAGCCGTCGTTATCTATGTGTGAGTCTGAAGACGTGACGCCGTGGGGATACGGTTGATGAAAGTTTTGGCACATGCCATCGTAATCTTCCCTTATCTGCGCCAGATCCTTTTCATGAGTTTCCGGCGTGTCTTCATAAAATTGATTGCTTCGATCGATGAAGGCGCGAATTTCGTTGTCGATTTCAAAATCTGTCACGTTGGGCTCCAAGTTCGTTAACCGCGATGGACATTCTATTTGTTATTGTTAGTTGCTGTACTTTGGCGTCGGTGAACAAGTCATAGTCGATCAATTTTATCTCTCACTTGACTCGCCAAGACTTCTTCACAAACTTCTTAAGATCTTGACGCTACATTTGAGCAAAGCTGGCATCCAATGCTTGCTCAAAAAATGCAACGTCTTCCATCTGTATACATAGAGGCGGGCAAATACGAAGTACATTTTTATAGGCTCCCGATTTGCTGGCAACCAATCCGTGTTCCCGGGTTAGCTGGAATAAGCGATGCATTTCTTCAGTGGCTGGCTCCTTGGTGGCTTTATCCTTCACCAGCTCCGCCGCCATCATCAGTCCCGTTCCTCTGACATCGCCAATAACGTCGTACTTTTTTGCTAGGTTTCGCAATACGTTTAGGAGTTCTGCGCCCACTGTTTTGGCATTGCCAATAAGCTGACATTGATCAATAACAGAAAGCACCGCTCGTCCTGCCGAGCAGGACACGGGGTTACCACCGTAGGTATTGAAATAGAACTTTTTCGCCATTGCCTCAGCAATATGACGTTTTACCACCACGGCGCCCAGTGGGTAGCCGTTACCGATTCCCTTCGCGAGAACAACGATATCCGGCACTACGTTATGTTTAGTGAACGCCCAATAGTCTTCTCCAGTGCGTCCAAACCCTGATTGGACTTCATCCGCAATGCACAGCCCGCCTGCCGCACGGGTGCGTTCAAAAGCCGCTGAAAGATAACCTTGTGGTAATTCAATGATGCCGCCGTACCCTTGGACGGGTTCCACAATCATGGCTGCGATTTTCCCAGGTGTACCAAAGTGGATGGTTCGATCAAGATCATCAAGATAAGGTGCTACTCCTTCACCATGGATTCCCCGATACTGGTCTGGGTTGGCGGCGAATTGAACGCCATTGAGTAATGACACATTGTGCCTGAAGTTACTAATGCCAGTGACGGATTGAGCCCCAAAGGTCGCGCCGTGGTAGCTATTTGTTAGAGAGACAATGTCGTTGTTTCTAGTGTGAGCGCGGGCCAATAACAAGGCAAAATCGATGGCTTCAGCACCACTGTTCATAAAGTGAACTACCCATTCCTCGCCTTTTGGAAATTTGGAGGTCAGTTCCTCAGCGAAATGAGCGGGCACGGGGTGGAAGAACATGGTGGTGCAGTGTTGAATTTGCTCCGCCTGTTTTTGCACTGCGGCGGTGACTGCGGGGTTATTGTATCCAATACTGATGCACAAGTTTTGACTCAAGCAATCGAGATACTGATTGCCTTTCTCATCCCAGAGATACTGATCTTGTCCCCGTTTGAAGATCAACGGTGTACTGTATGGTACAAACGCTCGTTGGGAAGCGGCAAAGTATTGCTCTCTGCGATTGACTATGGCGTCAGTTTCCCAGTCAGTTGGCAGGGTGAATTGATCCAGGTTTTCGTTGATTGACGAAGAGATTTTGGTGTGGGTTTGCATTGTTTTTTACTTGAGGGCTGAGTGGCGGTTCCCGATGATCAATTCTGTCATTGATCTACTTAGTCTGATGGTGAGTTTAACTCCGAAATCCTGTTAGCGATGCTCTGTTAGAGGTGTAGCAGATTGTGCAACCCTACGTCTGTAACTTTGATTTAGGTTGAGTCATTATTGTCGTTCCACACGATATATCGCTTGTCGGCATTGCTCCATTCATCGTCAATCTCGACGAGGATGGCACTGACAAGCCTGAGTAAAGATGCCTCATTCGGGAAGACCCGTACAATCCGGGTTCGCCGT
>WLWV01000302.1 GCA_012103395.1 Gammaproteobacteria bacterium | reverse complement strand
TTGTCAGTGCCATTCTCGTTGAGATTGACGATGAATGGAGCAATGCCGACAAGCGATATATCGTGTGGAACGACAATAATGACTCAAACTAAACCGAAGTTACAGACGTAGGGTTGCACAATCAGCAAACAGAAGTACGTAAAATCGAAATCGATCAGCGATTTCACTACCAAGGGAAGGCAAAGAAATCAATGCATTGTCGATGCTGACAGGAACAGTGCGAACAGATTCAAAAAGTTAGGTGATTATTTTGAATCATTACGACACTGACCCCAGTTCTCCACACACTTGCTGAATATGAATTAATGTATTATCAACAAGACGAGTCTGCGAATGCTGCATGGCTCAAACTAAACTGTCTCAGATACTCCGAAGCGATTCATAGATTTGAAAATCGATTTAAAACAAATAGAGGCCTTTATTTGGGTTGCTGACTTAGGCAGCTTCCGCAAGGCCGCAGCCCGACTGAATACTACTCAGCCAAATATCTCTGCTAGGATCTCCCGCCTTGAAAAGTTATTGAACGTAACGTTAATGGAGAGGGATGCAGGTTCCGTACGTCTTACAACTCGGGGAGTAGAGCTATTGGCCAAGGCTCGGAATATTTTGAGGGAAACAGAGAACTTTATTTTAGCAGCGGATGATCATTCACTATTTAATGACGTTCTGAAGCTAGGTGTAACGGAGATGATAGTACAAACCTGGTTACAGGAATTTCTGCTTAATCTCAAATATGAATTTCCGGATCTCGTTGTTGAGATTACGGTGGATTTGTCAAAGAGCCTTGAAAGTGAACTATTCGACAAAGGCATTGACCTCGCAATACAAAACGAACCGTTTAGTCGAGATAGCTCTGAATGTTTGCCATTAGGACAGTATCCAATGATCTGGGTCGCGTCTCCTTCCTTGGGTATTCAAACTAAAAAGACCGTCAGCGTTGAAGGCATTGTCGCTTATCCGATATTGACCCATGCCCGTGATACTCGTCCATATGAGCAGGTAGTCAATCATTTTTCTGGCAAGAAAGTATCGAAACCTCAGTACGTCTCTTCGAGTAATTTGTCCGCATGCATACAAATGGCAGTTGATGGATACGGTGTAGCGATTGTTCCAGCTGCGATGGTTGAGGATATGCTTGTTAAAGGGGAGCTAATAAAAGTCAATTATTCCTGGCAACCTAAAGACCTTTCGTTCTTTGCTCGTTACGATGCATCTAAAACTGGCTTTGTAGTGAAAAGAGCTTCAGAAATTTCTAGAAAAACGTCTCGAAAATTTCTGGGAATTCATGATGACTAATTGCTTATACATCAAGCAATAGGATAACAAATATTTATTCTATATATTGATATAAACAATTTTTAGTTATTCTAATGTTGCCGATATACTTTCTTATTTGAACGTATATGGGTCAAATAGATGCAAAGAGCACGAGTTCGTCTAGGAGTAGATATTGGTGGAACCTTCACCGATGTTGTTATCGAAGTTGAACAGAAGCAATTCTCTGCAAAAATTCTTACCACGTACAGTGCACCGGAAGATGCAATTGTCGAGGGGTTGCATCGAGTCTGCAAGCTCGCTGATGTCAATCCAGGATCAATAAATCAAATCATTCATGGAACGACGCTGGCTACGAATTCTTTAATTGAAAGAAGAGGCGCAAAAACAGCGCTAATCACAACGAAAGGATTCAGGGATGTCATTGAAATGCGCAGCGAGTCACGATTTGAGCAATATGATCTAAATCTGACATTGCCTGACCCGCTGCTTCCTAGAAATCAGCGCTTTTGCGTTAACGAACGCATTAGTGCGCAGGGAGATGTCCTTATACCCATCGAAAGAGTAGAGGTTGAAAAGTTAATTGAGCGCATTGCCTCCGATGAATATGAAAGCATAGCTATTGGGCTAATCCATTCCTACCTAAACACCGAGCACGAGAAGCTGATACGGGATGTAATAAAAGAAAAATTACCCTACGTTTCAGTTTCTCTTTCATGCGAAGTATCCCCTCAGATGAGAGAGTATGAACGGTTTAATACAGTTGCCGCCAATGCATACATTAAACCGATGATGAAAAGCTACCTAGGACGCTTGGAAGATCGGCTTAAGAAAGAGGACGTCAATTGTCCAGTATTTATGATGCATTCCGGTGGTGGAATTATTTCTATAGAGAGTGCCGCTGAGTTTCCCGTAAGGCTGATTGAATCGGGCCCAGCAGGCGGTGCTGTATTTGCAGCACACATCGCTGCACGTTATGGGCTTGAAAAAGTATTGTCTTTCGATATGGGAGGAACAACAGCAAAAATATGTCTTATTAAGAACCAGACACCTAAAACGAGCCGTGTGTTTGAAGTAGCAAGAACCTATCGGTTTAAAAAAGGATCCGGAATGCCCATTTCAATTCCTGTCATTGATATGGTTGAAATAGGGGCAGGTGGCGGCTCATTGGCGCATGTTGATTCGATGAGGCAAATACGTGTAGGTCCGGAGTCTGCGGGCTCTGAACCAGGTCCGGCTTGCTACGGACGTGGTGGAGATCGACCAGCCGTAACGGATGCAGATTTGGTGTTGGGAAAGTTGGATGCAGATAATTTTGCAGGCGGTTCGATCAAACTTAAAAATCAAAATTCTGAATCTGCTCTATTGTCTGGTATTGGCGAAAAATTAGATATGAGTGCGGTTACTGCCGCTTACGGCTTGTGTGAAGTTGTAGATGAAAACATGGCGAATGCGGCAAGAGTTCATGCCGTTGAAAACGGTGAGGACTTATCAGAGTACACGATGATTGCTTTTGGCGGTGCGGCACCACTACATGCAGGACGATTATGTGAAAAACTGGGAATTGATCGTCTTTTGGTTCCGCCAGGTGCCGGCGTTGGTTCGGCTATTGGGTTTTTACGAGCGCCATTTAGTTTCGAAGCAAATCGCAGTGTATATATGAAGTTAGCTCGTTTTGACCCTAAGTCGATCCGGTTACTAGATTGTGCAACCCTACGTCTGTAACTTCGGTTTAGTTTGAGTCATTATTGTCGTTCCACACGATATATCGCTTGTCGGCATTGCTCCATTCATCGTCAATCTCAACGAGAATGGCACTGACAAG
>WLWV01000077.1 GCA_012103395.1 Gammaproteobacteria bacterium | reverse complement strand
TTGATGGCTCAACATTCAATACTAAAGCCTGAAAAACCGGCTTTGGCTTCGTTCGCTACGCTCACTTCGCCTAAGCCAAACGAACATCGCTAAAGAAATAAATTACAGACCTCAGGGTACACTACCTCAGAACATCGATACGATTATCTTGCTGAGTAGTCTGCAGTCTGCCCTCAACGAAATTCGCATACCACGCATATCCGCTCACTGCCAAAGAAACCAATGCAAACAAAACAGCAATCCACGCCACTGCGTTTCTATTCGATGTTTTAATGTTACCTCCGGATGGGGTATTGTATGAAGATGCGGTTGAATTCATTGCTTTGTCCTTCGATGCATTATCCTTAGATTGAGAATCAGTGCTAGACTCAAACCCCGACTGACTCTGTGTCACTTCTTTTTCTTGAATTTGCCCATTAGTAATCGAGAGATCTGATAAGTCACTAACCGAATTCTCGTCCACCTTCTTAACACCAGCTTCGGTCTTCTTTACTACCTTTTTTTGCTCACTTTTTTCTTGGAACTTATAGGGGGTTGCGCCCCTGTATCAGAAACATCTTGTGCCATTTGGCTCCTCTAATCTAATTGAAATGCAGAGACCAATCGTACCGCAACCCAAGGAAAATTAACACTGAATAACGAGATAGCGACTCAATGAAGCCATTAATTAGAGGCTAAGTACAACCTTAAAAAACAATAGCTTACGCCCCTAGAGACGAACTAAGCCACTAACTTAACCACTCTCGCTTTGTGAAGTGATCAAACATCGTAAGACATCTTCGTCCGCCGGTGTTTCGGAAACATATATAGGCGCAACAACCCCTTTATGGCTACAGTAAGCTGAAATACGGTGGCTGATAGTGATTATTGGAGTTTTTTGAAAAAGAAGTGCATTCGGGCCGAGCAGCTCGAACATACCATCAACAACGGAATTACTGGTGACTAATACTCTATCAATCCCACCACTCTGCCACTGATCGATTAAGACTGTCGTCGGTCTACTAGTAACTATGCGCTTATAAGCATCGACATACTCAACCACAGCATCTCTTGCAGACAACTCATTTTTTAGCAACTCCCTCCCGGTTTGGCCACGCACGATCAACACTTTTTTCCTGAATAAATCGACGCCCTCTAATGTGCGCAAGAGTCCTTCACTGTCCATTGAGCCAGTGGGAATATAGCTAACAGGTATATCGTACTGCCGACACTGGTCTTCTGACCGTCTTCCCATCACTCCAACTTTCACTGACTCAGTCAGTGTTAGACCAAGTTGACGCAATCCATTAGCGAAACTATTAATAGCAGACAAGCTGACTAACAATACGATATCATATTCTTTCAGGTCTTTTAGACAATGTTCAAAAGCAATAAAATCATCAGGAGGCTGGATTTCCAATACAGGAAAAGAAAATGGAGTCCCTCCTTCACTTTGAATCAAACGGAAGATATTGTTCCCCTGAGGTAGAGGACGTGTTACCAGCACTCCTACATTCTTTAGCAGCATTAGACCATCGTTATCATTCATCCATCTTGCTGATATACAGACTGCAAAACCTCACCCGCTCCCTGAGAAAGCAAGTCTTCTGCGATACGATGCCCTAGTTCTCTCGACATTTCAATAGGTCCAATTACCTCACTGCGAAGAATGCGGGAGCCATCCAATTCGCCTACCAACCCCCGCACGAACAGTTGATCTTCATTTCCCTGGACACCACTTTGAATCTCTGAGTACACAGCAATGGGCACGTGACACCCACCACCGAGGCGCTCGTTCGCCGCACGCTCCGCTGAAATCCGAATCGTCGATTTAGCACAGTTCAGTGGTTTTAATAAATCATTCATAGACTGATCGTCGATGCGACATTCAATGCCCACAATTCCTTGCCCAACCGCAGGTAGGCATATCTCTGTATCAATCTCGTTCGTAATACGATCATGAAAGCCAAGCCGCTTTAAACCAGAAACCGCCAAAATAATCGCGTCGTAACCGCCCTCATCTAGTCGTTTTAACCGAGTATTCACATTACCTCGCAGGTTTTTTAGGGTCAAATGCGGATAGGCAGCTTTTATCTGACTTTGACGACGAAGGCTACAAGTCCCAACCACCGCATCATCCGGCATATCTGACAGCGAGGAATACCTATTCGAAACAAACGCATCTCTTGGGTCTTCCCTTGGGCAAAAAACAGGAATATGTAAACCATCAGGCAACATCACCGTTACATCCTTCATTGAATGCACAGCAAGATCAATCTCCCCATTCACCAAAGCATGTTCCAATTCTTTAAGAAACAAACCCTTACCACCCACCTGGGACAATGGGACATCCAGAGTTCGATCTCCTTCGGACAAGATTTTTACCAGCTCTATTTGTCGATCCGGATGGTATTGTAGTATCGCATCGCGTACATAATCTGCTTGCCACAACGCTAACTGGCTCTGTCGTGTGCCTATTCGAATTAGTTTCGTCATCCTCTTAGATATAGCCTCCTACAGCTAGATTTGAAATATCGGCTGAGACCATAAATTGGTAACAGGATCGCAGTTTCTATCAACAATGAAAAAAAGTTATGTACAACCAAAATACCGGTTAGGAACTCAACCATATCACTCCCTCCAGAATGATGCTGCACCGAGGGGAAAACCGTAAAGGGAGCCAGTACATATATATTCGAAAAAGGCCAAAATAGCAGCATACCTAGAGGCGGTGACTTATCCGCCGTGAATAAATCCAACAGAAGATGACTTAGATAAATGGCAGCTCCCAAGATGGCGTACTTTAGGGATAAATGATGCACATCCGATAGTGAGTGTTTTGAGCTAACACCGGACGAAGCCCGCCACTTTTCATATAACCAAATAGTCACATAAACCGATCCACCATATACAACAGCCATTGCAATTGAATGACTAAATTGGTGATGATAACGATTGATATTTCCGAAATACCAGCCGACCAGAAAATCAAAGTCTGCAGCTATTGAACTGAAAAAGTAAAATACCAACACTCGACACGTCGGAAAACTAACATTCTGTTTATTGATCACCGTCCCAGTGATCAATGCCGCTAAAGAATGCCCGACTGGTGTGCTCATGATCCAACGTCATCCATTCTGGGATATTTTAAGTCTCAAGGGTTTAATTCCCTGACGAATAAGCACTTCATCGACGACCACCATACTTTCGTAATTCGGATAGGGACCTAACCTCACGCGGTAGAAATCACCTTTCCCCTGAATGCTCACCTTTTGAATAGTAGAGACCAAACCTTTAATCGCAAGATTAGCTCTTAGTCGTTCTGCCTCAGTGCTAACGCGATAAGAGCCTGCTTGCAACATATACATGCTGCGGTTTGGCTTTAGTGGTTGAGTAGACAGTTCAGTTGTCGACTCGGTGGCGGAATCAGAATGACTTATTTCCTTGCCAGATTCGCTCGTCAATGATTTAGGCGATTGCTCATCCGGTGCATTAGAACCATCAATGTGGTGCGTGGGTGCTTGATCTTCTAAGACAACGACTTCCATTTCAGGTAACACGGTATAAAAATCATAGTCTGTTTCCTGAGGCTCCGGTTGCTGAATCTCCTCAATAGACAACTCCGCTTGTCGTTGGTCTTCTGTTCTTGATGTTTCAATCATCTGACGAATGCCGGCACCAACACCATCATCAGCAGAATTCATCCCCTGCCACAATATCGTCGAAAGAGAACCAATAATCATTCCCATGAAAAGTATGCCAACGCTCTGAGAAATGGACCTTCCATCCATATTTCCCCTAGTTTTGGGAGTTGGCTTTCGACGTTTAGCTTGCAATTTTCTTCCGTGTAAAAGTCACTTCAAACAGAGCATTCTTTAATATTCATGAAGATTACTTCTTAAAGACCCGCTGAACGACTCAAGGCCTATCGTTTTGAACATCGCCAAAATAGCATGGAGGCAGGAAGCGATATCTTCGACACTCGCAAAGCAGAGGTGAGCTTCGAAGTAACTCTGCTTCTGTAGAGACTGTAGGCGTGGCTTTCGTGCCTTGTACTTGACGCTCAACTTAAAACACCCTGGCTAGAGAGGCGTCCTAACATTAAGCCAGAACTCAACATATCAATTGCTTCCGCGAATGAAGTAATAAACCTAATCCAAATTACATTGTGTTTGGAGCACTCACACCAAGTAGCTCAAGGCCATCAGCAAGCACAATCCTGACAGCATCAATCAACCCCAAGCGCGCAAGTCGAGTCGCGTCCTCACTAGATAAAAATGGATGGGCGTTATAATAGCTGTGAAAAGTATTCGCAAGATCTTTCAAGTAATAGGCGATTTGATGTGGCTCATAGCTTTTCGCTGATAGCTCCACCACTTCTGGAAATTTTGACAGCATCTGAAGCAACTCCGCTTCCTGCTTTTCTTTCAAAAGACGATAGTCTGGCTGCCCATCCACTAGCGTCTTTAGTCCTTTTTCAACCAGTTGTCTAAAAACACTACAAATACGAGCATGGGCATATTGGATGTAATACACCGGATTGTCAGATGATTGAGATTTCGCTAAATCTAAATCAAAATCCATGTGTTGGTCCGGTTTTCTTAGCGCATAAAAGAAGCGGGCAGCATCATTCCCTACCTCCTCTCTCAATTCGCGCAGCGTAACGAAATCACCACCGCGAGTAGACATAGAAACTTTCTCGCTACCTCGATATAACACCGCAAACTGAACCAGTAAAATAGACAACCTTTGGGGGTCATTACCCAATGCTTCGAATGACGACATTATACGACTAACATAACCATGGTGGTCTGCACCAAAAATATCGAGCATCTTATCAAAACCACGTTCAGCCTTGTTGTAGTGGTAAGCCATGTCCGATGCAAAATAGGTGTGCATACCATTCGCCCTCATCACTACCCTGTCCTTCTCATCTCCAAACTCAGTAGCCTTAAACCATTTCGCACCTTCTTTTTCAAATACATGGCCATTTTCTTCCAGCACAGAAATGGACTTCTCGATATCACCATTTTCCAACAACCCACGCTCAGAAAACCACTCCTGAAAGACAACCCCAAACTCCGCTAGGTCAGTGCGAATATCATCCACCAACATGTCACGCCCTTGATCAAACACAATTCTAAAATCACTCGCGCCCAATGCATTTTTACATCGTAATATAACTTCATCAATACGCTCTTCCTTATCTTGTGGTAGATGATCGAACAACGCTGTTTCGTCAATACAAAACTGTTGCTGATATTTTTCATGCATATTAGCGGCAATATCCTTGATATAATCTCCTTGGTATCCATTCTCTGGAAACTGCACCTGTTTTCCATTTATTTCTAAATACCGCAGCAAAACGCTAACAGCCAAGATGTCCATCTGCCTACCAGCATCGTTAATATAGTACTCACTATGTGTTTCGTATCCAGCCGCTCTTAACACACGAGCAACAGCGTCTCCGTAGGCAGCGCCCCTTCCATGTCCCACGTGCAAAGGACCCGTCGGATTGGCTGAGACAAACTCCACCATCACTCTTTTCCCTTCACCAACACGACTCCTACCATAATTTTCAGCCTCTACCCGTACCTGATCGATCACGGATAGATAAGCCTCAGAAGTCAGATAAAAGTTAATGAAGCCTGGTCCGGCGATTTCTGTTTTTTCCACTAAATCAGACTGCGGCAGATTTTCAATCAGCATCTCAGCCAGCTTACGGGGATTACATCTCGCTTGTTTTGCTAATACCATCGCTACATTGGAAGCAAAGTCTCCGTGTTTGGTATCTCTTGTTCGTTCAAGATTTACCGCATCCAAGGCAGTCCGATCAAAAACGCCGTTATTCTGGAGTTGTTGCACCGAATGAGAAAGTAGTAATTTGATACTGGATTTCATATAAAAATCAATTCACCCCGAAAGACTTAACAAAAAAGAAGCGGGTCAGGATTCTACCTTTTGCTAAGTTGCAGTAGAAGCCACTAATCTCGCTATATTGACTGTATTCGATTAAACATCAAACTCAAATGCATGTTTCTCAATAATCGAAGACATTTATCGGTCATTAGCCGTAAAGCCACCCTTGGTTGATACACCATTTTTCGTAAACGATTACTCCATTGATCCGACGCTTCTAGCATCCTTCTCAAAAAGAGATAACATGTGCCGTTTCCATCGCCTCTCAAATCAAGATCGACCACCTGAAAACTTCATTATCCCTTCCTTACGATCTGTCACCATGGTGTCGAGCAGCAGTCGAAGTGATAGCTCATCAATATTTGGGGTCGTACATCATATTCTCGATATCTCCCATGACATCATCGGGTTCAGGTCGATTGGTTAAGCCGTTCCGATAAGCGTATTTAGCAACCGCTGTGGCAATGCCTAGTGAGACGTTTCTGATCGCATCCATAGGAGGGTAAATCGATCCCTGGTCCAGATCGCCTTGAGTCACAGACTGAGATAGCGCCTTAGCAGATTCAAGGAACACCGTGTCTGGAATCGTCTTTGCTTCACAAGCGATCATACCCAACCCCACACCCGGGAAGATATAAGAGTTATTTCCTTGACCTGGACGGTAGGTTTTTCCGTTTATTGAAACTGGCGGGAAAGGACTGCCACTCGCGAAAATTCCTCGCCCCTCTGTCCATTGATAAGCTTCCTCTGCCGTACACTCTGCTCGAGTGGTTGGGTTAGACAATGCGAAAATACCAGGACGTGATTTAATGTTCGCCATTAAGCGAACCATCTCCTCAGTGAATGTAGCTGGCGTCCCGGTAGCGCCAATCAAGATATCAGGTTGATGATTCTTTATCGCGTCTAAAAAGCTTTGATCTGGAATATCGTGTGCAAATGGTTGTACATGTGCCGCCAAGTTCTCCCGTGCGCTATTCACCAAACCTTTACTATTGAAAAACCATAGTCGCTGGTAAGCCTCCTCTTCACTCACTCCTTCTTCCATCAGTGCCTGAGCGATCATCATCCCGATGCCTGTTGCCGCGGAGCCGGCGCCAAGAAAAGTGAATTTCAAATCTTTAAAACGACGGTTCGAAATACGTGTAGAGGTATAGATTCCGGACAGCACCACCGCCGCCGTTCCCTGGATGTCGTCATTAAAGCACAATGTCTGGTCTCGATACTTATTGAGATGTGTGTAAGCATTCCCAGCAGCGAAATCTTCGAACTGAATTAAAACACCAGGGAAAGCATCTGTAGCAGCCTCTACGAATTCATCCATCAAATCGAAATAAGCTTGTCCAGCCACACGTTTACCATGAATCCCTAGATAAACAGGGTCATCAAGTAATTCCTGGTTATTTGTTCCGACATCAAACATGGCCGGCAAACACTGTTCAGGAGAAATTCCAGCACAGGCACAATATAATCCGAGCTTTCCAATAGGGATTCCCATTCCATTCGCACCCAAATCCCCAAGTCCCAGTATTCGTTCACCATCAGTCACAACGATAATTCGAATATCTCGGTGTGGCCAATTATCAAGAATTTTCCGTATTCGCCCCCGATCGTTTGCCGTCACATAGAAGCCTTTTTCTGTTCTAAATATGTGTCCAAACTCCTTACAGGCTTGACCCACAGTTGGGGTGTAGATCAGTGGCATAGCCTCCTGAAAATTCTCAATAATTAGCTGATAAAATAGTCTTTCATTTCGGTCTTGTAACGCAGACAGAAAAATATACTTTTCAATCGGACTTTCTTTTCGTCGGAGGTTTTCAAGCACGCGTGCAAGCTGAGTTTCCATACTACCCACGTTCGCAGGAAGCAGGCCTCTAAGTTTGAATTGGTCTCTCTCTTCTTCTGTGAAGGCAGTTGATTTGTTGTACTTGGAGTTTCTGAGCAGATCAGTACCCGTCAAAAAATGCTGATTGGCCATCGCTATATATTATATTGGTTTATAAATATCGGGCCCCGTTACTAAAACGGGTTGAATGTTAGTCACGATTAATTTTGCTCAGATAAGCAGATTTCATCGCTGATTCGAATGTTAAATTATCATCATAGTCATAGCCAAAAACTGGCTCCCACAGGCTTTGTGCCTCCATACAAAGATAGAAGAAAACGTCACTATGCCAGTGTTTCAAGCTACCATAAACTTGCTTAAACATAGCCAGCTTGATATCCAGAGGATAGGAGTATTTTCCCGCAATTTCGTCCATTGGCATCTGCAAAATCTTACTCGTCAGATCCCGTTGACGAATAGTCTTCATCACTGACTTAGTGTAGGTCAATGTCCCCATGGATACGAGAGCAACTTCCTCAGAACCGAATTCCCGCACAAGTCGTTCGCCAATTTTCGCGTAGTCCTCTTCCCAACCCTCGTAACAAACGATGGGGTGAAAGTGGAAACCAACGACACAACCTTTGTCTGCCATCCGCCTCGCTGAGGTGATTCGCTGATCTAGGTTGGCTGAAAGATGTTCTTCATGATCTATAATGGTCTGTGGATTCAACGACCAAGTCACAATCATGTTGCGCGGAACCTCGTTTTCCAACAGCCAACCGATATTTTTCGACTTAGTCTTCAACTCCAAAATAACATTGGGATGACGCTTACCAAAGTCGGTTAGCGCCTGAAGAACACCGTTGTGATTACCCCACATCAGTGAGTCCGATGATTGACCGGTGCCAATGTGGTAGGTTTTATCAGGATCTAGTTTGAGTCGGGTCAGCTTGTCAGAGAAGCTGCTATCAAAAACTACTTCGTTTCCATGATAGAAAGATTGGATACTGCAGTAGCTGCAATCAAAACCACATTTTTCCACGGCATCCAAGGTCATCAAATTGCAGCAGCGAGTCTTTTCAGAGGCCACTGGACAACGCCCGAGTCCTAAATCCCTTTTTACGGTAGTTTTCAGAACAGGTTTTAATGTTTTCGGTTTATCAGCCTCGGATAATGCCTCATAGTTTTTCACCCCTGATTTTAGGCTCTGGTGAGCGAGGGTGATAGACGTGATGAGTTTTTTCTTTCGCTGCACGGCGTCTACAATTACTTCGTACTGGGCCTGCCGTTGTTTCCATTCACTAGAAAGCGACGCCTCCTTCCACCGCTCCTTATCTAAAGCCATCTCGCTAACAAGGCGTAGTTCCTGTTGAGTGAACCTTAAGTCATGGGCTTTTTCACGGACAAACAGCTGCTCGCTATCCGGAAGTAGCCCAAACACAGTTTGAGACACAATCTGGTTAAATTTTTCGGAATAGGACATCGATGAGGCTATAATGCATCGAGAAGATATAGGGCACTTAAGGCATAAGGTCTGTATTGTATCATCACTAATGAGGTTTCATGCCTTTTATAGCCCTGCCTATCACCACGGCAAACCATCAAAAAATTGGATGAACACCCATCACAAACACCTATCACTTGAAGACATTGATCGCTGCCTCCCGCAAACACAGTGCACCCAGTGTGATTACCCGAGGTGCCGGGACTATGCTCAAGCTATATTGGCCAACGAAGCGGACATCAACCAATGCCCGCCAGGAGGAGAAACGACCATAAACCTCCTTGCGAGTGTGCTGAATATTGATACCAAACCTCTCAACGAGAATCATGGTGTCAACGAAGCCAAGCAAGTCGCCCTCATTGATGAAGCCGCCTGCATCGGTTGTAAACTATGCATTAAGGCTTGCCCAGTGGACTGCATCGTGGGTGCAGGAAAAGTGATGCACACCGTTATCCAGTATGACTGCACCGGATGTAAGTTGTGCTTGCCGGTCTGCCCGACCGACTGCATCCAACTGGCCACAGCGCCAAAACCGTTGAATACAACGAGGAGTCGCTGGCCTGACTTTGACCAACACCAAATCGAACGGGCACGTTTAGCAACCGAGCGAAAATATAAACGCAAAGAGCAACGCGAACAACAACGTCGACAACAACATCAGGTTAGCGCCAAGGAGCGAATGCAAAAGGAAATCATGTTAGCGGTGCAACGACAGGCTGAAAAAGCCGAAAAGCGAACTAGTTGAATCCTCAGAATCGCGTCGCGATCTAAGGAAAGGTTAGGCAAAAAGCTCAATTGCTGCCCGTCAATGAATATTCTGAGCTCTTTTTTAACAACACATTTTCAAGCGTAGCAGTTATACCGAGCTCTCGAATTGGTTATTTATCACTTTGGCACCAACGTAGAAAAATGAAGACCCAAATTCCTGTATATAGGATGCGATTACAATGAAACCAAGACAGATCACTACCGCATTTAAGCGCCTCCAACAACAGAACCCGAAGCCCACCACCGAACTCAATTATCATTCAAACTTCGAATTGCTCATTTCAGTCATTCTGTCAGCCCAAGCCACGGATGTCTCCGTCAACCTTGCGACAGACAAGCTCTATGCTGTAGCCAACACACCTCACTCAATCAGAGCACTAGGGGTGGAGGAGCTAAAGAAATACATCAAAACCATTGGATTATTCAACACGAAAGCGGTCAACGTCTTCAAAACCTGTGGAATCCTTATCGAGCAGCATGATGGGGAGGTGCCGAAAACGAGAGAGGAATTGGAAGCATTACCTGGAGTGGGTCGAAAAACCGCGAATGTCGTTCTCAATACGGCTTTCGGTCAACCAACGATTGCGGTGGATACACATATTTTCAGAGTAGCCAATCGGACAGGCATTGCCCCCGGAAAGGATGTCGTCGCCGTTGAAAAGGCGTTGCTCGAAATCGTTCCTGACCAATTCAAGCTCGATGCCCACCACTGGTTAATTTTGCTTGGGCGATACACTTGTATCGCTCGGAAACCAAAATGTGACAAATGTCTACTCAATGATATTTGCGATACCGCTTACACCTGGACACCTCATAACCAAGCCACTTAGATCGTCTATTCATGGCCTGTCTGGTCCAGCTTGATCCAACTGACTAACTGCATCAGCAAGTTGTACTAGGGCAGCCTCTAGCTTAGATGCCGGGCAGGCAATATTCAGTCGAGCGAAGTCAATCCCCGCATTACCAAAAGTCGGTCCCCGGGTAATCGCCCAACCGGCTTTAGATTTCAAAAAATGCGCCAACCCTTTCTCTGGTAATCCGAGATTGCGAAAGTCCAGCCAAAGCAAAAAAGTTCCCTCCGGTTCGATGAGCACCACCTCAGGAATGCTCGCAAGTCCACTTCGAACAAGATCGAGATTACTTGCTAAATACTCAGTCACCGCATCCAGCCAATATTCGCTATCCTTATAGACTACTTCCATTGCAACGTTAGCAAATGCAGAGCAACAGCCCGCAATGTTGAAGCTTTTGGCCGGAGAAACAAGCGCAATGGCGTTACCTGTATGTTTAGAACCCAGCGATCAAAAAGGAATATACGTATGCCCGGGGAAAGTAATGTCGCCATGAATTTCATCGGAGACAACAACGACACCTGTTTCATGGCATATTTCTCCCAACTGTTTCAGGTCCTGAGCGCTCCAAACACGCCCAACTGGATTGTGCGGATTACAGAGGAACAACATTTTGTTCTTCGGGTCTTCAGCAAGCTGCCGAAGACCGTCGAAATCCATTTCGTACCGCCCATCTTTCAAGAACAAAGGGGTTAAGGCCAATTCTCGATTGTTTTCTTTAATGAAGTCATAGAAGTCGAAAAATACCGGTGGCTGCACAATAATGCCATCCCCATCCCCAGTAAACGCCGCAACAGCCGTTGCCAACCCGTTTAGAACATTCGGAGCACGCAGTATTTCGCACTCACCCACCTCCCATTCGTGGCGATGCATCAACCAGTTACTCAGCGCAGGAAGAGCCCATTTGGCAAGGCCTCAAGCTAAACACGCCATGGTTTAGCCGTTGCTGCATCGCCTCAAGCACTGGAGGTGGAGCCATAAAATCCATATCAGCCATCCCTGCAGCGAAGAGGTGCTCATTCTCTGCTCCCAATACGAGGGGGTGGACTTTCAGTGCAGGCACGTCACGTCTGTTAATGCATTCATCGAAGTGGTGTTTGTCTAGAATTATGTTGATTAACTAGATTACTTCACTGTACAGCTCATCTGAAATATCTTGCCCTAAGCTAAGCTCGGGGAATTAACGAGTCTGGTGCAACTAGGCCAGCCACTGGGATCATCCCGGCGTCGAATTCACCCTAGCAATCAACGCCTCACCACTCTCTTCTCTTTCAGAATATCGGTCCACTAGACCCTCCGATTGCCCACGGGTCATGTAAGTAAACTTCACAAGTTCCTCCATTACATCGACAATCCGGTTGTAATAGGGAGATGCCTTCATTCGATTATCATCACCAAATTGGGAAAAAGTTTTAGCAATCGATGACTGATTCGGTATGGTAATCATCCTCATCCATCTCCCAAGAATCCGCAACTGATTCACCACATTAAAGCTCTGAGACCCCCCATTCACCTGCATCACTGCGAGAGTCTTACCCTGAGTAGGCCGAACTGCACCATCTGATAGTGGAATCCAATCGATCTGAGATTTGAATACTCCAGTCATCGCACCGTGTCGTTCCGGGGAAACCCAAACCATTCCTTCAGCCCATTGAGCTAACTCTCGTAGCTCTCTAACCTTCGGGTGGCTAGTCTGCACAGAATCAGGCAAAGGCAAGTTATTAGGGTCAAACGTCCGGGTTTGTGCACCTAGATAACGCAAGATATACGCGCTTTCTTCTGAGACCAGTCGAGAAAAAGATCGCTCTCTCAAAGACCCATACAACAACAGAATTCGTGGAGGATGACGCTCGTGTGAACCAGACACATAGTCCTTGGGGTCAATGGGACGGATCCTGTTTGGATCGATATTTGGGATCTGACTAAGAATGGCTTCGGGATCCTGGCTGTTTTTCATAGCTACTCAGTGTTTCTTTTGGGAATGGAATTAGGGCCGCTTGGAAGAACCCGCAAATAGCGCATTGAAAACCAACCATGCACCTATCGCACCGGCCAATTGCGCAACAATGAACCCGGGCGCATGAGCGGGTAAGATACCGGAGAAAGTATTGGATAAACTTCGTGCAATTGTGACCGCAGGATTAGCAAACGATGTCGAAGCTGTAAACCAGTAGGCGGCAGTAATATACAGCCCCACTGACATGGCAACGGCTTCAGACTTCACCTGAATCGTTGCTAAAATGGTGAATAGCAAACCAAACGTTGCCACCCACTCTGAGAACCATTGAGCACCACCTGATCTCATTTTCTGAGAGCTTTGAAAAATATCGAGATCGAACATCAGATGGGCAACCATCGCCCCTATCACGCCGCCAATAATCTGGAATAAGCCGTAAAGTATGGCATCCCGGGCAGAGATCTCTTTTTGCAATACAAATACTAACGTCACCGCGGGATTGAAATGTGCGCCTGACACAGGCCCTAACATGGTAATTAATACCACTAATATCGCTCCCGTTGGTAGTGTACCCTGAGGTCTGTAATTTATTTCTTTAGCGATGTTCGTTTGGCTTAGGCGAAGTGAGCGTAGCGAACGAAGCCAAAGCCGGTTTTTCTGGATTAGGTGTTGAATGTTGAGCCAT
>WLWV01000301.1 GCA_012103395.1 Gammaproteobacteria bacterium | reverse complement strand
CGCCGATGGAAACACTCATCGACGGTAAAGCGATCTGGAAAGAAAAGTTTGTAAACTAAACTCTATCTGACAGACAGCTACTGATAAACGGGTAACTGTCAGCTCAAGTCTGAACTTCTACAGATAACTAAAGAAGTATTCTGCCGTCTATTTCTACCTTCCTGATCGTCTAATCGTCCAATTGACATTGAATGATCTAATTTCATGCCGACTTCTTCATGGGTTTCTCTACAAGCCGTAGAGAAGACGTCTCGGTCTTTGAATTCTTTACCTCCACCAGGAAAGGCGATCTGTCCTGACCATGGATCTTTTTTATGAAGCGCTCGCTCAATAAAAAACATCTTTAGCTGGCCATCGTCCATGGCCAAAATCATCGCAACGGACGCCTGTTTATGATTCACAGGATTTAAAATGATCGGCGAATGTGCTGACAACTTCTTATGTATATTCGCGTAATCAGGAACGGGCATAGCTGTAAAACATTAACCTCCATCAAGATTAACAAGCCTCTCTAATTGAGGCATATCCTCAACCTCGAAACGACGACGCTTACGCGTGATAACACCCATATTCTCCAAATGTTTAAGCTCCCTGCTAATCGACTCCCTCGTACAACTCAATCGGCTACCCAATTGAGCATGGGTCGGCATATGTTTAATTCGAGCAATACCATCGAGGTCCAAGTCCTGCTTTGCAAGTCGCAATAATTCAGCATGAATTCGATGATTCACACCGAGCGTGGAATACTCGAAAATTCGATCACATAATCGTCGAACCATTGCCGTCAGTTGACGCAAGAAATTCAAATTCAGCTCCGGGTAAACTTCAAGCAAATGAAGAAATACATGGGATGGCATCACATCAACAGTACTTTTCGTCAAGGCAATCACATTTGCTGAGCGGAGTCCGCCATCTATTGCCGATAGCTCACCAAAATTATCACCCGCATGCAAATCAATAAAACTAACTTCTTTGCCTTTGTTCGAATATAGCGTCACCCTAACACTTCCTTGAGCAATGAAATAAAGATGGTGATTATCATCCCATTGTCGAACGATCTGATCCCCTTTTTTATACTGGCAACGCTGACAACTTTTTAACACTTCATCTCTCGATGCTTCATCCAGAACATCCAATAAAGCAATCGACTTCCCTGTTATGTTCACTAACGCCACCCTTGAATCTCACTCCTTACTTATTTTCGTGGTTTGACTATCACGACATATCAGCTACCACCCTACTGGGAAATAGATCACGGAAGAGCACACATCCATTTCCATTTTCAACAATCTAGCTATAGAGAAGCCTCTCTCAGCGCGTTTCCGATTACTACTCCATAAAAGCGATCCTGAAAATAAAAATCACTCACCTTTAACGTGCTCAAACTGAATATCTAAATACTACCAATGCACTCCGGCACCAACAAAGAAACCGGATGACGCAGAGTCTCCATCCACACCCGACACGGCATTTGTGTAATTCAGTTCATACTGCAAATAACCCAGTCTCAACGAGACAAATGGAGCAGGTGTAAAATGAACCCCTACTTCAACCTCATTTGAGGAAATATCGTCAAACTCACTGGTCGATTGCAAAGAGGGAGACCACGCGGCCTTACCGTAAAGAAAAACTGTCGAAGGCAAACCTAGTCGAGCTTCTGCGGAGAATCGTAATCCATCACTCTCCTGTCCACTTTTTAACGCAATGTTCTCAAGGCCCGCACCGAACGCCAAAAAATTATTGTCCCCCAAAGACAAAAAACGTTTACGCACTTCCAATTGTGTTCGATTCTGATTACTAAACTCAGACTCTTCCAGATCCGAATCATAGTAAGCGCCTCGGACCCCCCACTCATTGAAAAGCCACACTTCCCCATGGGCCAATGTGGTCCCAACGTCCAGTTCTCCATTTGCAATATCCGCTTCGAAATGATTATTCCAAAACGCCACTCCCACTTCGCCATCGATCGGTCCCAGGGCATAGAGAGATTGACACTGCAGACAACCAAAAAGCAACGCGAACGTAGTGATTATTTTGTTTTTCATGGTATCTTTATATCAACAAGAACTAACGATTCTATCGTTTAATCAGGTTTGATGAAATCAAAAACTTCAATCACCCAATCACCCCCAAGTTGTAGACTCGACACATGGCTTTGGGCCAGTCGTTTTTTTAAGTCTCGAAAGCTGGCTACTGAAGCCATTAAAGCGGGGCATATATCTTTGAATGGGCAAAAAGCAAAACCTGGAAAAGGGCTCAAAATACGTGATCAATTGACCATAAGGAAGCACCAGCTTCAGTATCATATTGACATTATAGCTCTCTCGGAAAAGCGACTCAGTGCACCACTAGCGCAGGCACTTTATTTCGAATCCGAAGAAGGAAAATTCAACAGAGAAATCCAATTAAACGCTCAGAAAGAGCTCCGGTCCGGTTTATCTTTTGACAGGAATAAGCCAAATAAACGAGACCGGTCAAGTATGCTTAAAGTAAAGTACCAGCACCCCGATGATTGATGAGCAGGCTCACAACAACTAAAACCGCAAAACCAAACTAAATATCCATGACCATCTCCGGTGTTATTCTTGATAAACGGTCCTTCGACAGGGAAGACCTCGATCTATCAGCTTTAAAAAGGCCGGGCATATCTTGGACTGAATATGGTCATACTGAAACACCCTTAGTCAACCATCGAATCAACAATGCAGAGATCGTAATAACCAACAAAGTCTGCCTTGACGCCGTAGCAATCGCCTCATCACAGAAACTGAAATTAGTACTGATCGCGGCGACAGGCACGGATAACGTTGACCTTCTCGCGTGCAAGAAACGCGGCATCGTGGTTTGCAATACCCGGAATTATGCCACCCCAGCAGTGGCACAACATGTTTTTACACTAATTCTAAATTTAACAACAAACCTAGTTCGGTATCAGCGGCTTGTCGAAAAAAATCAATGGCAAGAAAGTGATGTCTTTTGCCTACTAGGTAGTGTACCCTGAGGTCTGTAATTTATTTCTTTAGCGATGTTCGTTTGGCTTAGGCGAAGTGAGCGTAGCGAACGAAGCCAAAGCCGGTTTTTCTGGATTAGGTGTTGAATGTTGAGCCATC
>WLWV01000076.1 GCA_012103395.1 Gammaproteobacteria bacterium | reverse complement strand
GCCCATCGATCCCACATTAACGCTCTTTGCTCTGCTGAATAATATATTCTGGTTCTTTGTTTCATTCTTACACTCTACCTTTTAAACTAATGATAAAGTGTTGCGATGACCTGTTGAACTCACCGCCAAACTCGGACGGTCGGAAAACGTGTTTTAGCTGTAATGTGACAATACATTTGGTGGATAGGGGTTCCAAGGATTAAAGTGGGGTGGGCTAGTTGCTCTGGGACTCTGAAAATCGTCGATGTTTCCTCAAAGATTACCGCACCGCTCAAGTCGCATCAATGGAAGCCGTGTCATCGGTCCAGTGATGGAATAATGGCTTCTCCAGATACTGCAATTTCTTCTAGATTCTCTCTAGGGCCTCCTCGGTCAATGACTAAGAAGTCCCTTTGTTCATCCAGCACGAGCTGAAAATGATGCCAAGTGTTCTTATGCAGGTTAACGCCTTGTCTGCCATTGGTGATAAATAAAGTGAGGTCTTCTGGTGTCAAACTATCGCCTGGGTTACCGACCAAAACAAGAAATGCGGCATTGTCCACGGTATCACCGTTGCCCATGGGGATAAATGATTGGCTGCCTAGCGGGTGTCTCTCCATTTTTTGAATGCGGTGGGGCAGTGTAATGGGATTAGTGCGAAACACATTCACGATGGGCTTTCCGCCTTGATCCAACGTGTCGATAGTACACAGATCATGGAAGCGGGTGGTTAATCCTTCGTTAATAGGGAATTGTTTTGCATTTTCCAACTCAATTACTTCACCAAATGGTGCAAACGTTTCGGCAGTGAGTGGATTAATTGTGAGTTCCAAATGGGTTCTCCATTGCTTGAGGATGGGTTGTTATCAGGTATGCTTAGCTTTTTGATATCTCAGCCATGGTTTCGCCCCGCGGGGGAGGAAAAGTCATCGCTACATGTCAGCATTTGTGAGCTGAGGTTAGGTTCCCCTTCGACGTGGAAAAGTCTCTCATAGTGGGAAATGGTTTATCCAATGGTTAGCAATATCAATTCGTCTGGTTAACCAGACGCTGTCTTTTTGGGTGATGTAATCGAGAAAACGAGCGAGCGCTGCTGCTCTTCCGGGTCTTCCTACCAATCGGCAATGCAGCCCGACCGACATCATTTTTGGTGACGTCTCTCCTTCTTCGTATAACAAGTCAAACGTGTCTTGCAAGTATTGATAAAATTGGTCGCCGCTATTGAAGCCTTGGGGAGTGGCAAATCTCATGTCGTTCACATCCAATGTATAAGGGACGATTAGCTGCGGCTTACTGTAATTCGTCATCCAATAAGGCAGCTCGTCCGCATAGCTATCAGCGCTGTAAACAAAGCCGCCATGCTCAGCGGTTAATCGATGAGTGTTGGGGCTGGTCCGTCCAAGATAAAGTCCTTCGGGTTTTTTGCCGGTGATTGTTTCATGGATTTCCAAAGCCTGCTGTAAATGTTCAAGTTCGTTCTGCTCCGGCATGAACTGGTAGTCGATCCAACGATATCCATGGCTGGCGATTTCCCAGTCCGATTTCAGCATGGCGTCGACTGCAGATTGATTACGTTGCATAGCCATGGCCACGGCGAAAACAGTGACGGGTATTTGACGTTCCGTGAATAAGCGATGCAGGCGCCAAAAGCCAGATCGTGAACCGAATTCATAGATCGACTCCATATTGAAATGACGCGTATTTGAATACGACTGGGCGCCTACTATCTCTGATAGGAATGCTTCAGACCCCTGATCGCCGTGTAAGACATTATTCTCACCTCCCTCTTCGTAGTTAATAACAAATTGCACAGCAACTCGTGCATTGTTCGGCCATTGGGGGTTAGGTGGCTGGTCTGCGTAACCAACCATGTCTCTTGGATAGCTCATTCTTTTTTTTCTTTTTTCTTTTTTGGTTGATTTTATTGTTTGCCGATAGCCTATTGGGTTTTGTCGTTTGACTGCGAAATAAACCAATTTGCAACCTGTTGCCTTTCTTCACCAGTCATTTTAGTGAGATTGCCGATCGGCATGGTTTTTGTGGTTACGCTGGCATTATGGATTCGTTGGGCATTGATTTCGATATCTCTGGGGGTATCGAAAACTAACCCTTGGGGCGGCGCGCTAAAGCCTGGTTGAGTGGGAGTCGTGGAGTGACAACTCCCACAACGGGATTGAATGATAGGGAAAATATCTGCTGTGGTAGTGGATATGTCCAGCCCATTGCCCCTATCGAATACCGGAGGTGCGGTGAGCCACATTAGATAGGTGATGGCAACGAATGATACCGGGAGTATCCACCACAGCGACTTGATGGTGTGTCGTACATTAAAATAGTGACGAACGGCAATACCAATCAGGGAGATAGCGATCAGAATCAGCCAATTCCAATGATGACCATAGGTACTTGGAAAATGACTGCTTACCATGATGAATAAGACAGGCAGGGTGAGATAATTGTTATGTCTCGAACGCAATAACCCGTTTTGACCATGGATGGGATCCAATGGTCGTTTCTCCTTTAACGCTGAAACCATTTCTTTTTGTGCTGGAATGATGACGAAAAAGACATTGGCAACCATCACAGTACCGATTGCGGCTCCAACATGGAGATACGCGCCACGTCCACTAAAAACTTCGCTCAGTAAAAGGGACAACAGGCCGAAGTAGGTGAAAATTAATATTCCCAGAAACAGCGGGTACTGCTTCAGGGTCGATTTACAAAGTAGGTCATAAATGAACCAAGAAATACCAATGGCGGTGATTCCAAGTATGATGGCCTTTGCGGGTGTTAGGTTTGAGATGGATGGATTGATCAGAAACAGCTCCGCATTGAAATAATAAACAATGATAAGCAACGTAAATCCGCTCAGCCAAGTGGTATAAGCTTCCCATTTAAACCAGTGTAGGTTATCTGGTAGCGTCTCGGGGCCGTGTTTGAACTTTTTGAGATAGTAAAATCCGCCGCCGTGCACTGCCCAGAGGTGTCCCGCTATGCCATCTTCCTGAGGCGCCTTACGGTTCAGGTTGTTTTCCAGCCAGTTAAAGTAAAAGGAAGCGCCAATCCACGCGATACCAACAATCACGTGAATCCATCTGACGAGCAGATTTAACCATTCATGAATATGTCCTTCCATTATGTTATCTCGTTAATCTGTGGTTGTTATTCATTGTTTGCGAGGGTACTTTTCACGTTATTGCCGCTGTTCGATTCACTGTTGTCTAGTCCACAGATTCGCAATACCATCATGGTCAGAGATTCGGCTTGTCGACGATAGTCTTCCCGGGTCAGTTGAGATTTCTGATAAACCGATCTAATTTGTATTTCTGATTGAGCATAGTGTTGCGTGCTAGCCCAGATAAGAAAAATCAGATGAAAAGAGTCAACGGGTCTGATCTTTCCACTTTTGATCCATTGGTTAATGACCTCCGCACGATCATGGGTCCATTGAGTCATTCGGTTTTTCAGATAATCACTTAGGTTCGGTCCACCATAGAGAATTTCGCTGGTGAAAATACGAGTGGCTTGAGGATGTAAACGAGTGAATTCCACTTTCTTTTTTACGAAAGCGCTTAAAACTATTTTTGGGTTGTCATCCGCACTGATGGGTGGAAACGTTTGGTCCCAGAGTCCAATGATGCGTTCAAGTACCGCATTGTACAAGCCCTGTTTCCCGGAAAAATAGTAATGCACATTGGCTTTAGGGACGCCAGCCAAATCTGCGATGCTTTGCATTCTAGCTCCCCCGAAGCCCCTACGCTCGAACTCCTTTTCTGCGGCGTGTAATATGGCTTCGCGCTTTTGGGTGCCGATGGCACTGATTTTTCGCTGTTTTAAAAGCACCATTGATGCCTGAGCGACTAATGGTTAGATGCGTAATGGGATAACTCTTCGAGTAGATCCTGTTTGCGTTGCTGAGTCGTAAATGTGGATTCGATGCTATTTTTGGCTAATGTAATGATGTCCTCTTTTCCTAAATTAAGTGAGTCGACAATCGCATAATAGTTCTCATTCATGTATCCGCCAAAGTAAGCGGGATCATCTGAGTTGACCGTCGCCCGTAACCCATGATCAAGCATCTTCTTGATGGGGTGATCTTCCATACTGTCTACTACACATAAACGGGTATTTGATAAAGGGCATACTGTGAGAGGGAGCTTTGTCTGGGCGAGTTCCCTAATCAGTTGTGGATCATCTAGTGCGTTGTTTCCGTGATCAATTCGATCCACTTGGAGTAATTCAATGGCTTCACGAACATATTGTGACGGCCCTTCTTCCCCAGCGTGTGCCACACATTTATATCCCTGTGCTCGGGCCAAAGTGAATACTCGTTCAAACTTGGAAGGTGGATGTCCCAACTCTGATGAATCGAGGCCAACACCGACGATGAGATCTTTATAAGGACGAGCGGCTTCCAATGTGTCCATGGCATCCTGTTCATCTAGATGACGTAGGAAACACATGATTAATTCTGAGGTCATGCCAAATTCCGTTTGTGCCTGTTTTAGTGCTTCGCTGATACCGTTGACCACCGTCGAAAAACTCACTCCTCTGGGTAAATGGCCTTGCGGGTCGAAAAAAATTTCGCTGTGCCTAACGTTCTGTTGGTGTGACTTTTCGAGGTATTTCCAAGTAAGATCAAAAAAATCCTGCTCGGTCTGTAAGACGTTCATTCCCTGATAATAAATATCGAGAAAGTCCTGAAGTCGGGTAAATTGATAGGCCTCTCGAAGTGATTCTATGGAATCATAGGGTAGATCAACGCCATTACGTTGGGCGAGTTTAAACATCAGCTCGGGTTCAAACGTTCCTTCGATATGACAGTGCAATTCAACTTTTGGGAGTGCGTCAATGAATGTTTTCATTTTGAGGTCTGATTATGATCTATCGCCGCTCCGAATTCGCGTTAATGGGAACGGTGAGTATCAGGATGATTGTCCAGTGAATGGAAGCTGATAAGAATGTCGGAAACGATTCCGTATTTCCGTCGATTGTTTAATTTGTGATTGTTTGATTTTACTTTAGCTGATTTATCAAAATAGCTTTTAAGACCATTTATCGAGATTTCGATAAATGGTCTTAAGGTTAGCCCCGAGTTAACGTTATTGCATTATCGGTTTGAAACCAAAGGTATCTACTACCAGTAAGATCGCTATCTGAGTCTGAATGTTGATTATCGACAACGTTCAGACCCAGAGCGTATGGTTTAATTAGGAAGTTGACCCTGAACGCCTTCCACGTACCAATCCATTCCCAGTAATGCACCATCATCCAGTACGTCGCCGGTTTTGACTACATTTTCTCCGGCCTGATTGTTAACAGGGCCTTGGAATGGGTGAAAAGAGCCATCAATGATCGATGCTTTTACGGAGTCTGCAGCGGCCCTTACGTCGGCAGGTACAACATCCCCATAAGGTGCCATTGCTACCATTCCTTCTTTCAAACCATCCCAAGTGTCAGTAGAAGCCCAGTTTCCCTCCATCGCTGCTTTTACTCTAGCGATGTAGTACGGATTCCAGTCATCAATAATGGCAGTAAGCTGTGCTTTAGGAGCAAAAGCGCTCATGTCTGATGCTTGACCAAACGCATATACGCCTCGCTGTTCTGCAACCTGGAGAGGAGCGGGGGAGTCAGTATGTTGAGTAATAATATCAGCGCCCTGATCGATGAGTGCTTTTGCTGCATCACCTTCTTTACCTGGGTCATACCAAGAATTAACCCATACTACTTTGATGATGGCTTCAGGGTTGACCTTACGCATGGCGATAGTGAAAGCGTTAATCCCTCGAACAACTTCGGGAATGGGGAAAGAGGCAATGTAGCCCACTACGCCGTTTTTGCTCATGTGCCCTGCGATAGTGCCTAAAATTGCTCGGCCTTCGTAAAAACGAGCAGAATAAGTACTGACATTATCTGCACGTTTGTAACCGGTGGCATGCTCAAATTTCACATTTGGAAACTGCTTGGCAACCTTCAGAGTCGGATTCATGTAGCCAAAAGAAGTGGTGAAAATGAGATTATTTCCATTTGTTGCCAAAGTACGAATAACGCGTTCAGCGTCAGCACCTTCAGCTACACTTTCAACAAACGATGTCTTGACGCCCAGTGCTTCTTCGACCGCTTTTCTGCCTTCATCATGTCGGTATGTCCAGCCATGGTCGCCAATGGGGCCGACATAGACGAAACCGACGTTAACGTCTTCGGCTTTTATGGCTTGAGCACCGAAGATCAGACTGGCTGATATCACTGCTCCCGTTACTTGTTTTAGTACACTTTTTCTTTTCATTTATTTGTTTACTCCAATTTTAAAACCACAGAACATGAAAAATGTCGACCGAATCATGATGGTGAGTGGGTCGTAAGTCTCCTATATTATAAACGCTCACGCATTCTCTTAGAGGCCTCAGCACAACTGCTGAGTTTGGAAATGCGCTGTCAAAAATAGATTCAAATGCTCGTTTATGGTTATAAACTGCGCTTTTTCGCTATTTTTCCTCGCTTTTTCTTCTCTCGCAACCATATGTTGAGTTATCTTTTATATAAAATCACGACGATTTTAACAAATTTCACGAGGTAGGATGGAACGGCTTGCCAATACAGGCGGGTGCATTGAGTTTAATTTTGTTGCGATCTCGGGAAATTAGCACCAGAACGGCAATTGTCGCTAGATACGGAAGCATCGACATGACTTGGGAAGGGACGCCAATACCGAGTGCTTGGGCATGTAGCTGTAGAATGGTGATGCCCCCAAACAGATAGGCACCAAGGAATACGCGCCCGGGTCGCCACGTCGCAAACACCACCAACGCGAGCGCTATCCATCCTCTTCCCGCACTCATGTTCTCGATCCAAAGTGGCGAATACGCGAGGGAAAGATAGGCACCCGCGAGTCCGGACATTGCACCGCCGAATAGGATCGCCATCAATCTAATTCTTAACACAGAAAAGCCAATAGCGTGGGCGGCATCATGTGAATCACCCACTGCTCGAAGAATGAGTCCAGCCCGAGAGTATTTTAAAAACCAAGCCACCGCTAATGGGAGCACAAAAGAACCATAGACGAGAATGTCGTGGCTAAACAACAGGGGGCCGATAAGAGGAATGTCAGTGATCCCTAGAATAAAGAGTTTTGGCAAACCCTCGTAGGCGATGCCCACTAGGTCTTTCCCAAGTAACGCGCTCAATCCTATGCCAAAGATCGTCAACGCCAGACCGCTTGCGACCTGGCTGGCTTGAAACCACAACGTCAGTACGGCAAAAACTGATGACAATGCCATACCTGCGAGGAGCCCAGCGAATACCGCCAGCGTTCCGCTGCCGGTAAAGTGCACGGTAGCAAAACCGCAGACAGCCCCAAGCAAAATCATTCCCTCAACCCCAAGATTAAGGATGCCAGACTTTTCGGTGATCATCTCACCCAATGCTGCGTAGAGTAGAGGTGTAGCAGCAGTAATGATGGTTAAAACTGCGGCAATAATTATTTCGTTCATGATGAAACCCCTTGGGTTGCCGTGGTCTTTGTTTGTTTTATCTGAAGCCGATAACCGATGAGTACATCACAAGCCAGTAAGAAAAAGAGCAGTAAGCCTTGGAAAACGCCGGTGACGGCCAAAGGTAGGTTCATGGTGATTTGTGCGGTTTCGCCCCCTAAATAGGATAGTGCCAGTAAAAGCCCAGCAAATAAGACCCCCACAGGATGCAATCGACCCACGAACGCCACGATAATCGCTGTAAACCCATAGCCTGGGGATATGCTCGGTAAGAGTTGTCCAATGGGGCCCGCTACTTCGATGAGGCCAGATAATCCTGCGAATGCCCCACCGAGCAGTAATGTAAACCAGATTATCTGGTTGATGCTGAAGCCCGCGTATTTACCGGCGGCTGGTGCCTGTCCAATAACGCCAACTTGAAAACCGATGATGGTTCGTGCCATCAGAACCCAAGTCAGTAGCACTCCACCCAGTGCAAACAGTGCGCCAAGATGTAACCGTGTGCCCTGGAGGATCGTGGGTAGGGTCGCGGAATCACTGAAAATACGAGATTCTGGAAAATTGAATCCATCCGGGTCCCGCCACGGACCATGTACCAGCAGACTCAGTAGCAAGGTGGCAACATAGGTCAGCATCAAACTGGTGAGAATTTCATTGGCATTAAATCGAACTCGCAAGAATGCGGGAATTGCTGCCCAGAACATGCCGCCTAACATGCCGGCGATGATCATTAATGGCAACACAAAGACCGAGTCCACTTCGTAGAATAGTAAAGCAACACCACCACCGCAAATTGCGCCTAAGGTGAGTTGGCCTTCAGCGCCAATATTCCACACGCCTGCGCGAAAGCCAATGGATAGTGCAATGCCGATCAGCACGAGTGGGGTCGCCTTGACCCCTAACTCGGCCCAGCCATATAGCGAAGTAAGGGGTTGTATGAAGAACGCGTATAGTGCGCCAGAAGGGGACACTCCCATTATTTTGAACAATACAATGCCGGACAGCAACGTAAAAATAGAGTGCTAATACTGGCGACAAATAGACCATTGCTCTGGATTGCTCTGGTCGTTTAATTAGCTTAAGCATGATGGTCTCCAGCGTGAGCACCCGCCATCATAAGCCCAATTTGCTCAATCGTGACCTCGGATGCGGGAAAAGTGGGGGATAACGCGCCCGCGCAAATGGCGGTAATTCGGTCACTAATTTTCATCAGCTCATCAAGATCTTGGGATATCACCAAGATAGCCGCACCATTTTCCGCCAACTCTCTTAATGCTTGATGAATGGTTTGTGCCGCACCCGCATCCACTCCCCAGGTTGGTTGAGAGACCACTAATATCTCGGGCTGTTGGAGAATTTCCCTACCAACAATGAATTTTTGCAGATTTCCTCCGGATAAACTCGCAGCGGAAGACGAATTGCCATTTGATTTTACGTTGAACGTGTCGATGACTTTGTCGCAAAACTTTCGACACTTATTGAGGTTGATGAATCCTTTGTTAGTGAAACCCAGTCTCTTAAACGACGTTAATAGGCTGTTTTCATTCAGGGTCATCTGTGGCACCGCACCGTGTCCTAACCGTTCTTCGGGGATCGAAGCCAAACCCATGAGCCGCCGCTGATTAACACCATTGGTACCGCAGGGTTGCTCATCAATTTTAATGCAATTGTTATCATTACCCATTGTCTCGCCATTGATGGCTTTAAGCAGCTCGCCTTGACCATTGCCTGCTACTCCTGCGATGCCGACTATCTCACCGCTGCTAACCTGTAGGTTGATATTTCGAAGTGGAATACCGAACTCGTCTTCCCCGGGGAGTTCAAGTTGGGTGATTTTGAGACGAGGCGTACCGACGGAGCTGGATTTATTCCCTGCCGTAAAATCTAATTCCTGTCCCATCATCCGTGATGCGAGAGAGTGTGCGCTTTCATCCGCGACCATGACGCTGTCCACCACTTTTCCACCTCGAAGGATAGTTGCCTTTTGGCAAAGTGCTTTTATCTCATCGAGCTTATGACTGATATAGAGAATGGAAACCCCTTCATTGGCCAATCGATTCAATGTTTCAAATAGCCTGCTAACCTCTTGAGGTGTCAATACGGATGTTGGCTCATCCATGACTAACATTTTTGGGTCTTGTAAGAAGACAGCGAATAATTTCAATTCGTTGGCGCTCTCCAACCGAGAGGGTGTAAACGTGCCGATCAGGGTCTAAAGGTAGCCCATATCGATTCGAGACTTCGATGATACGTTGTTTCAGGGCGGTCATGTCTTTCGCATCTTCCATACTCAATGCGATGTTTTCGGTGACGGAGAGGGAGTCGAATAGTGAAAAGTGCTGGAAAACCATGGCGATGCCAAGGCGACGAGCCATTGCGGGATTGCTGATTGTGACGGCTTCCCCCTGCCATTTGATATCGCCCTTATCAGCTTTAAGGATGCCGTATATCATCTTCACTAGGGTGGATTTTCCTGCGCCGTTTTCTCCCAAAAGGGCATGTATTTCCCCACTTTCTAGAAGAAGATCAACATTATCATTGGCGAGGACTCCGGGGAAGGATTTCGTCATTCCTCGCAGTTCCAGTAATTTGTTGGATTGGTGATTAGTCATTGATGATCATCAGCTGGGTTCTATATTGATTCGCGAGGGAATGATATTAACGAAGTTGAATTATAGTATTGGTGTCGTTGCTTATATTAGCAAAAAGCTTATATTAGCAAAAAATGTCATCGTTCTAACTATTCTGAGTCTGAATTCAATAAAGCAACGGTTTATGTCATAGCTCGTGGTTTTCTACTCACAAAGCCCTTATAGCCTACAATGTCAATAATCTGACCAAATGGTCAGATTATTGACATTGTAGGCTATAATTTCGAGAAATTTCAAATCCGATTTTTCTGAAAGAGTAATTTTGATGAATGAATTACTGGAAAGCCGACTTTTAAAAGAGCGAAAACACAACAAAATATGCGTACATGGATCAAAAACCCACTTGCAATATTGGTGGATGAAACCGTTAATGCCGGGGGAGGCATTGTCATTGAACAGGACCGAATTGATGAATATGTTCCCAAAGGAGGCGAGCCATCTTCTCCCGTGGATCACATGTTCGATGCATCGGCACATGTTGTTCTTCCCGGCCTAATCAATACACACCACCACTATTATCAAACCCTCACTCGAGCCGTCCCTGCCGCGCTCAACAAAGGGCTCTTCCCTTGGCTGAAAACGTTGTATCCCATCTGGGCAGGATTAGATGAGGAAATGATTTATTTATCTACGCAGTTAGCTGCCACCGAATTACTTCTTTCTGGGTGTACGACTAGTTCTGATCACCACTATATCTATCCCCATGCCGCACCAAATGCACTGGACATCCAGGTCGAAGCGCTTGCTGCGGTGGGAATTCGATCAACGGTGACCCGAGGATCCATGAGTCTTGGGGAAGAGCAGGGCGGATTGCCCCCTCAAAACACGATTCAAACTGAAGACGCTATTTTGAGCGATTGCGAAAGGGCAGTTGGGCAATATCATGATCCAAGCGAGGGTAGCATGTTACAGATTGCGTTTGCCCCGTGTTCACCATTCAGTGTTACTGAACAGCTGATGGTAGAGAGTGCAGCGCTAGCGAGGAAGCTAAATGTACGATTGCATACCCACCTTGCGGAAACCCATGATGAGACCCAATTTTGCTTGGAGCGTTTCGGTTGTCGACCTGTGGATTATTTGGAACGCGTGGGCTGGCTCAGCGATGATGTCTGGTTGGCCCATGGTATCTTTTTCAATGACGAAGAGATTGATCGATTAGGAAAAGCCCGAGTAGGGATTACTCACTGCCCAAGTTCTAATATGTTGCTGGGCTCTGGGCAGTGCCAAGTGGAGAAACTCGAGGGGGCCGGTTCTCCGGTTGGGCTTGGGGTTGATGGTTCCGCGTCTAATGACTGTTCGAATCTGATTCAAGAGGTCAGGCAGGCGTTGTTGCTTCAACGATTACAGTATGGGGCCCATAAAATCAGCCATACGAAGGCATTGAATTGGGCGACCAAAGGGTCCGCGGCATGTTTGGGGCGTCAGGAGATTGGTGAACTGAGTGTGGGTAAGCAGGCGGACGTGGCTTTATTCACACTGGATGATCTGCGTTTTTCCGGGGCGGGAGACCCCCTTGCTGCGCTTATCTTATGCGGGGCGGAAAAGGCGGATGCGGTGATGGTTAAGGGTGAATGGAAAGTCATTAAGGGAGAATGTCTGGGTATTGACATCCATGAAATGAAACAAAGGCACGGTGAGATTGCTGAAAAACTACAGCATGGGTGAGTATGGCTGTATTTGGCATAGCCTGACGCCAGATGGTAACGTGGGGCGAATGTGATTCAGACATAGCCTGCCTTTTCGCCGCCTATGTTATCCATGACAGGGCGAATAAGATGGCAGTATATGTCAGTATCCATAGGGCAATACTGTTATGAACCAAACGAATCGCGCGGGGTATTTCCTGGATCGTTGGTGGTTCTCCAATGCCAAGATAGATTTTATCTTGGACGGTGCCGTGGTAGTTCGTTGGGCCGGAGATCGTTATTCCCAGAGCCCCAGCTCCTGCCGCGATGGTTAGCCCAGCATTTGGACTCTTATGCTTGCCTCTTTGGTTAACCCACGCGCGAAGGCCTGTGCAAATAGAGCCACTCAGGATGTAGCATAAGCCGGTGAGCCGGGCCGGAACCCAAGCCATGATGTCATCTAGCTTTGCTGCTGCAAAGCCAAAGTAAGCAAACCGATCGGTTCTGTATCCCCACATGGCATCAAGTGTATTAACCAATCGATGGATCACGACCCCGGTTGGGCCGAGAACTGCATACCAGAAAAGTGAAGCAAACAGGCAATCATTGCCGTTTTCGAAGAGGGACTCGAGTGCCGAGCCGGTGATTTCCTTGGAGCCCATGTCCATGACATCCCGACTAACGATCATCGATAGCTTCTCTCTGGCCATTGTTAGATTGTCTTCATGAAGCGGGATCAAAATCGCACCGATATGCTCTTTCATACTTTGCCAGCCGATGGCTAAGCTTAATATCAAGATTTCAAATAAAATCGAAAAAACAGGAATTTCTGATAAAAAACGATGAACAACCCAAATCACTATTCCAGGCGTACCAACGACTATCGATAAGCACAGTATCCCCGCTAGCAAGGACATTCCTGGGCGCTTGCTACCTTTTTTGTTAAATTTGGCCTCCAATTTTTCGGCGATGGTGCCGAACATGACTAAAGGGTGGAGCCTTGGCTCACCCAGTAGGCGGTCGCAGAATAATGCTGATAAGCAAACAAGAATAGGAAGCAGGGTGTGAAACATGGTCCGCTTTACGTGTCCCGCACCGTCGGACGGCCCGGATTGGTTGGCCGAAAGATTGGCGATTATAGTGGATCAACTCATCTGATAGTGAGCAGGCGCCTCAGTAAAAAACGAAATAGCAACAAAAATATCGTTATCAAATGGGCCCTAGGTTAGAATCGCATTCATGAGGGAGAGTTCGAGAAAACAATTACCGACCAGCACTGTATTAGTGGTTGGTGGAGCCATAGGTGGTCGTGCGATTGTGGAGTTGTACGCGAGCTATGGATTCAATGTCATTATTGCAGATAAGAATCAAACCGTGGGCGAGGCGCTGGCGAAGGAATTAGCTGAGGTGAGCGATGGGCGAATAAAGTTTGAACAAGTGGACGTGACTTCGCCCCCATCAGTGAAGGCGTTGTGTGAAAACATTGGACAACAGTTTGGCTACTTGAGCCACATCGTTTCAATGGTTGGGGGGTCTGGGTATTCGGATTGGTTAGGACTGAGCGATGGCAAACTGGAAGACATTGCCGCTACCACAACGCTCAATCTATTGAGTCATCAATATGTCATGCGATTCGGAAAACCCCTGCTTGCAGCTTGTCCCGAAACCAATCGTAGTGTTGTGTTAGTGGGTTCGATTAATTGTAGAAGTTCAGACTTGAGCTGACAGTTACCCGTTTATCAGTAGCTGTCTGTCAGATAGAGTTTAGTTTACAAACTTTTCTTTCCAGATCGCTTTACCGTCGATGAGTGTTTCCATCGGCGTT
>WLWV01000300.1 GCA_012103395.1 Gammaproteobacteria bacterium | reverse complement strand
CGCCGATGGAAACACTCATCGACGGTAAAGCGATCTGGAAAGAAAAGTTTGTAAACTAAACTCTATCTGACAGACAGCTACTGATAAACGGGTAACTGTCAGCTCAAGTCTGAACTTCTACAGCTTATCTGCACCTAAATCGAGCGTTCGAATAGTAACAGGACAGTTAGCGCGTTTGAGGATTCGGCTATAGATCGCAAGCTGTTCTTCCTCACCTGGTAATTCTTTTCGATTCATGAATAAGAACTCAGTACGATACAAACCCACACCGATCGCATTTTGCGAAATACTCTCTTCAATCTCCTCTGGAAGCTCGATATTCGACATGAGTTTTATTTCTCTGCCGTCCAATGTGATGGCTTCAGCCTCGCGCAGATCATTCAACTCCTCTACTCGTCGTAGAATTTTCTCTTTCCGCTTAGCATAGCTTTCTAGCGCCTGATCATCAGGATTGACAATAACAACCCCTCGCATCCCATCAATGATTAACAAATCTCCCGTTCGCAAATAGCGTATTGCTCCGTGTAAGCCCACAATAGCCGGGATTTTCATACTGCGCGCTAGTATTGCGGTGTGGGAAATGGGTCCGCCTAAATTGGTAATAAACGCACTAATCCGATGCTTTTTTAGCTCAATGGTATCGCCTGGCGTCAAATCATTGGCGACAATGATCTCATTATCAAACGTTCCTTCCGGTTGAGAGCCTAGGTCGCTTTGCTCATTCAATAGCTCTCCCTGTACCCGACTAATGACTTGAGCTACATCCGCTGATTTGCTGCTGAGATAGGGGTCATCGATGTCATTGAATAGCTGCTCAAGCTTTATCGCATGTTGCTGCAAGGCAAATTCCGCATTAATCTTTTTCTCACGGATGATCGCCTTGGGTTCAACACTCAACATTGGATCTTCGGCCATTAATATATGAGCACCCAAGAATGCGTCAATCTCTTCTACCGCATCATTGGGAAGCTGCGACCTCACGTCTGCCAATGTTTTTCTTGCATTGGCAAACGCTTTCTCAAGCCTCTCGATTTCCGAATCGATTAGTTCTGCACTAATCGGATACTGGGGAATATCGTGACCGGGTCTGCTGATAATGCGCGCACGGCCTATCGCGATGCCAGTACCGACGCCATTGCCATATAAGGCCAGCATCAGATCAATCTTCTCCGAAGATTCCCTTGGGAAATGATCTGATTGAAGACAATCAAAATCAAAGTGGCACTCACATCTTTTTTTAACTGTACCGCAACGATAGAACTACTTTTGGGAATCACTCATTCTCCCTCATCGAAACAACCTCCAAACAATGCAAGGATCGAATCACTTGCATCTTCTGCATCTCCACCTTCTACATGCAGGCTTAATGTGGTGCCCTGAGTCGCAGCCAACATCAAAACGCCCATAATACTTTTGGCGTCCACTCCTTTTTCACCTTTATAGAGCATAATGTGGCTTTCATAATTCGCGCACAATTTCACTAGCTTTGCCGCAGCTCTTGCATGCAATCCGAGTTTATTGATGACTTCGACCTCTTTTTCTATTTTCACTTAGAAAGCTCTCGGTGACGAACTTGGACATTAATTTGGCGCTTTGAGAATAAGTGACGCAATTGCTCCGTAATGTAGACCGAGCGGTGCTGCCCACCAGTACACCCAATCGCAACAGTGATGTAGCTTCGGTTCTCACTAACAAATCCGGGCAACCATTTTTCTAAAAACCCAAAAATCTCGTCCCTCATTTCTCTTACCGTGGGTTTTGATTCGAGAAACTTTACCACTGGCTTATCTAAGCCAGTTAACAACCGAAGATCCGGTTCCCAATGAGGATTCGGCAAGCATCTGGCGTCGAACACAAAATCTGCTTCTCGAGGAGACCCATGTTTAAATCCAAAGGATTCGATTAAAAATAGTGGCCCAGATGACAGCCCTCCCCCAGCAAAATCACGTATCAGCCCCCTCAATTCATGGGGGGTTGTGTCTGTTGTGTCGATGATTTTTTCAGCCCGGTCATGGAGAGGTTGCAACAGCTGGCGTTCTAGTCGAATTCCTTCTATTAGGGGTGTACTTCTATCTGTTAATGGATGCTTCCTCCGTGTTTCGCTGTATCTTGTCACCAGCTTTGATTCATCAGCTTCTAAAAAGATAATGCGACAACGCTTGCCCTGAGATTCTAACTCCGCTAATTGGGCATCTAGTTGCTCTAGAAAGTGCTGATTACGGGAGTCAATTCCAATCGCAGCACCAGGGAAGGATTCTTCCGTAACATCAATTCCCTGAGGCAAGCAGTTAGTGAACTCGGGTAGTAACACCGCCGGGAGATTATCAATACAATAGTAGCCAATGTCTTCAAGGGATTGCAAAGCGACACTTTTACCAGAACCAGAAAGCCCACTTACAATGATCGTATCAGAAGAGAAAGCAGTCATACCCCTATGCCTTTTTCATTATTTCTTCGTGTTGCAACAAGAAGTCTTTACCGCTATCCGTTCCGGACATCCTTAAAAGGTGATTTCTAACAGCAGCTTCAACCAGCACGGAGAGATTTCTCCCCGGGGCAACCAACATAGTCAAGCAAGGTATCTGAACACCCAGAATATCCCGCATTTCCAAGCTTGGTGATAGCCGATCAACTTTTCGAACTTCAGAATCTGTCGCATCCTGTAAATCAATAATCAGTTGCAAACGATAAGCATCCAACACTGCTGAAGGTCCAAACATCTTAAGAATACTGATGATACCCAATCCCCGTATTTCGATGTAACCTTTCAGCGCAGCAGGACATTCCCCAATTAACTCATCTTGCTCATTTCGATATATTTCTACCGCATCGTCCGCAATCAATTGATGTCCACGTTGGACCAAGTCCATCGCCACCTCACTTTTCCCTACACCACTTGACCCTGTAATCAAAACACCGATGTTCATCACAGCCAAAAATACGCCATGTTTGGTATTTCGAAACGCAATCAATTTTGGGAGGTGTGACATCAGGTAATCTAACACCTTTGTATCACACATAACGATTGTGCAACCCTACGTCTGTAACTTTGATTTAGGTTGAGTCATTATCGTCGTTCCACACGATATATCGCTTGTCGGCATTGCTCCATTCATCGTCAATCTCGACGAGGATGGCACTGACAAG
>WLWV01000075.1 GCA_012103395.1 Gammaproteobacteria bacterium | reverse complement strand
CTTTACTCAGGCTTGTCAGTGCCATTCTCGTTGAGATTGACGATGAATGGAGCAATGCCGACAAGCGATATATCGTGTGGAACGACAATAATGACTCAAACTAAACCGAAGTTACAGACGTAGGGTTACACAATCCGTCGTTAGCGGTTGGGTAGCAGGACCACCAAGTACTGCGGCTCCTTGGGCAGGATCATAAGCACTTCGTTCCGAGCAACAATAGATTAGCTGACTGCCTTTTTGAAAGGCCGATTCTTCATCCCGATAATGTACTTCGTCTGATCGATAATTAATGAAACTCAATGTGCGAGTGGGGTAACTCATCTTATGAGAACAGATCGCGGAGAACGCAACAATAGACTGATTGGGACCCACGCCTCCCGTCCAAGTATAGGACTGGTCATCTTTTGTGCTTAGTCCCACAACACGTTCTAGTGGCCTACCAAGATTAATAAGAAAGCAAGGTGTTGTCACAAACGGATAGTTGAAAATGTATGAGCGATTTTTCTGTATGTCTTTGCTGGTAATCGGCTCACCATTCCCATGAGTAAGACGAACCTCAAAATAGTACTTAATTTGGTCCTCTTCCCGTCCTAGGGCATCTGGGTTGGCACAGATTATCGCCGCTGCACTGGCACAGGTCCTGAAAAAATACCGACGTTTAGGATCTGTCAGCTGAGGCTGTTTTTCCCCCACTTTCAAATCCCCATGTATTGTTCAATGGATAGGCATTGAGCTTTTCCACTTTCTTCGGTGAAACAAACAGCACCATCATCATCAATGGATGCACAAACTCCGGCGTATTCTTCCATTCCAACCCTGAAGTTACAATGTTTTTCAATACCGTTCATTCTCCCCTTCCATTGCTTCAGAATGTAGTGGAAGCCACGATCATCCCATTTATTAATTTGACTGATGAATTCCCTAGCATAGCTTTCCAGTAGTTGACTTGCAGTCAGCTCGGTTCCACCCTCTGCATCACTGATACTCATGGCGGCGATACTGAAGTCATTTGGAGAGTGCTTAATATTTACAGCGCAAGTCACTATCAGCCATTCAGCTTGAGCCGGATCAACATCCATCCATAGTCCTGCAATTTTATGGTTTGCAATGAGCAGCTTATTCGGCCACCCATATGCGAGCGCAATCATGGGTGACAAATATCCTGCGATCGCATTTCCAAGACTGGTTGCCGCAACAACCAGAATCTGATGATACTTTTCAATGGAAAAGTCTGGTCGCAGAATGATGGAGCAATGTAGATCCTCCTCTCCGCATATCCATATATTTTCCCACGTAGTAGACGCTCTAGCTTGGGCACGATCTTGCGTGTGAGCCCAAACTATCGTTCCTTCATCCGCGTCTTGATTCGCCAGACGAACAGCCTCGGCCCTTAATGATTCGATACGCTCAAATACAATCAGCTCATATGCAGCTGGGAGTTCAATTCTTTCATCTGGCATACTTGGGCTTTGGGTAATCACAGGAATCGGCTTAGGAGGTTAATTCAAGAGCAACGCCAACAGTTCAGTATGCCCCTCTTGTAAGGCATACACGGACGCTGGCTGACCTTGCCAATCTACCGCTTTGGATCAGCGCCAGCTAGCAATAGCGCGCTGACTATGCGTTCATTTCCATTGCTTGCCGCATGATGCAGAGGAGTAGCTCCTTGGTCATCTTTAGCATCAACCAAAATATCTGGGGCCAACAATAGCGTTGCAACCACCCGTTCCCTGCTCTCGTAACTTGCTCGGTGTAAGGGTGTCCAAAAATAGACATCATGGGTATTCACATCAGCCCCAGCATCCAGTAAAACCCTTACAGCACCCAAATGACCCTTAGCAACGGCCACCATCAGTGCACTCCAGCCGTTACTACCTTGTGAGTTAATGTCCACCCCCTTATCAAGCAACATCTGCACTATCTCAATGACGCCACTTATGGAAGCAAACATAATGGGAGTTCCACCATTGTTATTTGATTGATGTGGGTCAGCTCCTAGTTTCAGCAGGCGTTCAACCAATTTGCCATCGCCAGCTTTTGCTGCAACCATTAGCGATGTTTTCCCCGACTTTGTCCGTAGGTTAACGTCTGGTTCTTCATTCAACCACTGAGCAATCCCACTCAAGTCGCCGGTTTGAATTGATAGAGAAAAATTGTTGCTTTCATCAGCTTGAGACATTGGAATCAGTGCAAACCACACAAGGACTACTAACAGGGTTAAGCATCCCCTGGTAGAAACAAGCATTCTTTGTTCTTTGCCGAAAATGGCAGCTTCCAACAGATGTATTATCCCTAACACTAAATCTGCCCTATTTGATCTCATAGTGGTCAACCACCTCATGCAGAGCTTTCATTGCATCGTACTTACCGCTCAACCGAACAAGTGCATCATGGGCAACCGCATCCTGCAATATCTCATCGTATTCCCTCCTCTCTCGATCTCCCAAAATAATCTGTTGAGAATACAAGACATAGTAAGCACTATCGCCGAAATACATTTTCAGGTGAGATTGTTCCGTCAGATGGCGAAGCGTTTCAAATTGAACATCCCCCATTCCAGGAGCGAGTAACACCTCCCCAACTAAAGGCATTTCTTCAGACGTCATCACCTCAAAGCGAAGCATTACCACGCTGGCATTAGCATGCTCGATAAGATCAGCTTCAATAGAGACGGGCAATGAAGACTGAGTTTTGCGAAGTATACGCCGATCGTCCTTGCACTGCTTGCCGCCTAATTCAAAGAAAACAGTACTTTCCCATTTTTCGTTGTCAAATTGAACAGGCACACAGGTAGTCATCGCACCGCTTTGGCGCATGCTGAGAATAATCGAAGTCGGGAAGCTATTCATTAGTCAGAAACAAAAAACCCTTGCTCTAAGCAAGGGTTTTTTAGTCAGTCTGTTACTTTACGTCGTTGACGCATGGGTCTGATTACTGGGATTTGAAGGTGCTTCCGAAACATCGTTCTTCACTTCCTCATACCATTCATCATGGTGCTGCTTAGCCCACTCTACACCAACTCTACCTGTCGTCATCCCCTCCAGTGCTCCTTCGGTACCTAGGGTTCCAATATAAGCATGTCCGAAAAAGACCATTGTCCAAATAATTGCGGCAATTGCATGTAGCAGGTGTGCGCTCTGCATTACAGCTCTCGTATTTTCAATCAAGCCCCATTGTGCAATCCATCCAATTAGGACCAGCCCACTACCACATACTGCAGCTAAACCAACCAAGATAACAATCCAATACCAGAGTTTCTCGCCACCGTTTGCTTTACCTGCACTCGGGTGAGCATTGCCAATAATGCCACCGCCTTTGGCGAACCACTTCAAGTCAGTAGCATTAGGTATGTTATTTTTCACCCAAAACAGGAGCATTGCAAAAACGCCTATGGTAAAAAATGGTCCTACCACGTTATGAACATTAATAGACAACGATGCCCAAAGTGAAAAACCTTTTGCACCGAATAAGGGTATCAATACTGTTTTCCCAAACAACATACTAAGTCCGGTTATCGCCAGCACAACAAATAAAGCTGCTGTATACCAATGCATAACCCGTTCAAACAACGACCATCGTGGAACGGTTAGTCCTGACTTTTCACCGTCGACAGGAATTCTTCCTTTGACAACAAAAAATAGCAACACTCCTATTCCTGCAAGAAGAACCGCCCAGCCACCATACTGAACAATAATGTCATTCCGTATTTCCCGCCAGTTTTGTCCACTGTCATTAATCAAAACACCTGACTCAGTGCCAGAAACCGCGCTATAACCCGACTGCCCATGCCTAACCGCTCTCCAGAAATTCGACCGTTGGTTTTGATCATCATTTACCTGGGCGTAAACCTCATCACTCGTCAGCAAATACGAGGTTCCAGGTAATAGCATTGCACTTAGAAGAATAAACATCAACGACCACAACATGGCCTTACCACGCGACTTTTCTTTTGTTTTCTTGCTAGCTGCTAGTTCTAATCTTGTCATAATAAATATCTCTAGTGAGCGCGCCGTCTTGTTATAGCTTCACCGCTAACCCGATACACTATGTCGAAGGCCACAAGCCTCTGCACACGACAATATCTCTAAAGGAAAAGTATATTTTGGGTAATTTGTGAAACTGAACGCAAGATTTAAGTACGACAGGCCTGAATCCATGGAAACCTGTCGTACTTTGACATCAACTTGATTTACTGTAAGCCGTTTCCCAACCCCAAGTCTGAGGCCTTCCACCACGTTTCAATATACGCTCCCGGTATATATCGGAAACCATATCCCCATCACCTGCTATCAGCGCCTTGGTTGAGCACATTTCAGCACATAAGGGCAACTTACCTTCAGCAATTCTATTACGACCGTATTTTCCTGTTTCGCCAGGGGAATTATCTTCTTCAGGACCACCAGCACAGAAAGTACACTTATCCATTTTGCCACGGACACCAAAGGCTTCTTGCTGTGGATATTGAGGTGCACCGAATGGACACGCATAAAAGCAATAACCACACCCGATACATAGATCCTTATCATGCAGGACAACACCGTCGTCTGTTGTGTAAAAGCAGTCAACAGGGCAAACCGCAGCACAAGGTGCATCAGTGCAGTGCATACATGCTACCGATATCGACTTTTCGCCAGCTTCACCGTCACCTAGCGTAATGACCCGACGCCTATTGACCCCCCACGGAACCTCGTGTTCATTCTTACAAGCAGTAACACACCCATTACATTCAATGCACCGTTCTGCATCACAAAGGAACTTCATTCTAGCCATTTTACTTGCTCCCGCCTAAGCGACTTTGACGCGACACAGAGAAACTTTACTCTCTTGCATCTGGGTTACTGAATCATATCCATAGGTAAACGCCGTATTACAGGCCTCACCACGCACATATGGAGCGGTGCCTTCAGGATATTTGTCGATCAGGTCTTCGCCCTGATACCAACCTCCAAAATGAAAGGGGGTGAATACCACACCCGGAGCAACACGTTTTGTCACCATCGCCTTCACTTTAATTCTTGCGCCTTCAGGACTTTCAATCCAGATCATCTCCCCATCTCTGACGCCATTGTCATTCGCATCTTTTGGATTGATTTCAGCGAACATGTCCTGCTGCAATTCTGCGAGCCATGGATTCGAACGCGACTCCTCGCCTCCACCTTCATACTCGACCAGCCTGCCGCTTGTGAAGACCATAGGAAAGTCCTTGGAAAAATCTTGGGTCTGAATGGAACCATAACGAGTCGGCAATCGATAAAAACGCTTACGGTCTTCATAGGTTGGATATTTTTCAGCCAACTCCCTATCCGGAGTATACAAAGGCTCTCTGTGGATCGGAACACGATCTGGAAAAGTCCAAACAATGGCACGAGCCTTGGCATTGCCAAATGGCGCACAACCGTGTTCAATCGCTACCCGCTGAATACCTCCAGACAAATCTGTTTTCCAGTTCTTCCCTTCAGCAGCAGCCTGCTCGTCAGCAGTTAAGTCATTCCACCACCCCAAGCTTTTTAACAGTTTATCGGTAAACTCGGGATGACCATCAGCGATTTCGTTACCAACTGGATACGAATCTTCAGCCAAAATATTGTTACCCTCATGCTCCACACCAAATCGAGCTCTAAAATTCAACCCCCCTTCAGCAACTGACTTACTTGGGTCATAAAGAATTGGCGTACCTGGATGCGCCATCTCAGGAGTCCCCCAACAAGGCCATGGTAAACCATAATACTCACCATCCACTGGGCCACCCTCCGCTATCAGGGTTGTCGTATTAAAGGTGTGCTTATTCTCCATGTGCAATTTCAAACGCTCTGGACTTTGTCCAGTATAACCAATGGTCCACATTCCTTTATTGAACTCCCTAGTAATATCTTCAATTAGGGGCTCATCATCTATCACCGCGATATTCTTGCAAAGCTCGTCAGCGAAGCCGAGTTTCTGGGCAAATTTGTAAAGGATTGTTTGATCTGGTAAAGATTCGAAAAGAGGTTCAATAACCTTTTCCCTCCACTGCAAAGAACGATTCGACGCAGTCACTGACCCATATGTTTCAAACTGAGTGCAAGCTGGCAATAAATATACGCCATCTGTTCGATCGCTCATTACCGCAGCGTGGGTTGGATAAGGGTCAATGATCACCATCATATCCAGTTTACCCATCGCCTTTTTCATTTCAGGGCCACGGGTCTGACTATTAACTGCATGCCCGTTATAAACCATACAACGGATATTGTCTTTCTGACCAATATTATCCCGTTTTTCTAGGACACCATCAACCCAGCGAGAAACAGGAATACCCTTATAGTTCATAGGATGAATCGGTTTTCCCTTATCGCCTTCAACCATGTCTGAACTAAATTGCGCTTTCACCCAACTGTGATCAAGGTCCCATACTTTAGACCAATGTTTCCAAGCGCCATCAGATAAGCCGTAGTAACCAGGCAGAGAATGTGACAATACACAAAAGTCCGTGGCACCCTGAACGTTATCATGCCCCCGAAAAATATTGGCACCACCTCCAGCTTTACCTATGTTACCCAACGCTAATTGGAAAGCGCAATACGCACGAGTATTGTTGTTACCGATGGTGTGCTGGGTACCGCCCATGCACCAAACAAAGGTAGCAGGGCTGTTCTTTGCCATCATTTCCGCTGCGGTTTTAACAACCTCTTCAGAAACACCTGTCACCCTCTCTGTTTCACTAGGAGTCCAATTGGCAACCTCGGCACGAATTTCATCCATTCCATAAACACGCTGGCGGATATACTCTTTATCCTCCCAGCCATTTTCAAAGATATGCCAAAGCATTCCCCAAATTATGGCAACATCTGTTCCAGGACGAATTTGAACGAAATGGTCGGCATGGGCCGCTGTTCGTGTATAACGCGGGTCAATGACAACCATTTTTGAGCCGCTTTCTTTAGCTCGAAAAATATGTTGCAAGGAAACTGGGTGAGCTTCCGCCGGATTCGACCCGATGAACAACATACATTTACTGTTATGCATGTCGTTGTAGGAATTGGTCATTGCCCCATAGCCCCACGTATTCGCCACCCCTGCTACGGTAGTGGAATGACAAATTCTTGCCTGGTGATCGACATTATTCGACCCCCAAAGCGCTGCAAACTTCCTAAATAAGTAGGACTGCTCATTGTTATGTTTTGCAGAGCCTAACCAATAGACAGAATCGGGTCCTGATTCTTCCCTGATTTTGAGCATATTATCCCCAATCTCATCTACTGCTTCGTCCCATGACATGCGTTTCCACTTACCACCAACGAGTTTCATCGGATATTTAACTCGACGCTCTCCATGGCCGTGCTCTCTGACCGATGCACCTTTGGCACAATGTGCTCCGAGATTAAATGGTGAATCGAAATCTGGTTCCTGCCCTGTCCACACTCCATTTTGTACTTCTGCCTTGACGCCACAGCCCACAGAGCAATGAGTACATACACTGGTCTTTATCGTGATATCCCCATCCGCCGCGGCAGTACTAGCAGCGTGGGCCTTTTTAACTCGCCCTGGTGCTAACATTGTTGCCGCTGCTCCTGCTCCCATCGCCAAACCAGACCGTTTCAGGAACGTTCTTCTATCTACAGTTTGGCCAATACCCTCAGTACTTGTGCCGCTACTTCCGGTTTTTTTTCTGATCAATTTCATTTAGTATTCTCCGAATATCGCAAAATATACTAGCTCTCTCGTTGAGTCCAAGCCATTTTATATAAGCTCGAATTCAGTGAGGTGCTAGGAATGTCCATCGGCTAAAAGCGTGCAAGCCGGTAGTACTCACGCACGTGGTCAGTTTCCCTATAGCCTTCTTTGACAACTGGTTTGATTTCTGCACTCGTTGCGTCTGCTAGCACATTCGCACTAACCGCTCCTGTACCCACAGCTACAGCCGTAGCACTTGCACCTTTGAGAAAGGCACGGCGGTCTTTTTTTTCTAATTCGTTCTTCATGGTTTCACCTGTTCAATGTATTTCTTGAATTTGTGTCTTCGGTTGTTTCTGCCTAAAGCCTACATTTATCTCCCAACTCACTTGATTATCTTTACCAACGGACAGTTCGTCCAACTTCAATGGGCTTGGATATTAAGGTACTCACTTTCCAGCACCATAAATTGCTTTCCTAGTGTCGAAACCTTTCGATAGAAATCAGCAGATGGCGCGTGTTCCAAATCATCGAAAAACCTCCCAACCCAAGGATGAATATGCGCAATAAAAAATCGCCGTTGTTGGTAGCCTTCAATATCTGCTGAAGTAATCAAAATGGACATGGTTTCGAAAAGGGCCGAGATATGATCCTCAGGATCCTTTTGTTGTGGATCCGAAACAAATCCCAACAGCCTGAGGTCAGTTCTTAGGTCGCTAAGCGGTTTATCCATTAGGAATCCTGTCAGATGCCATGATCCATGAGGCACTACCTGACCACGACCCACTCCGATGAATAAATCATGAAACTCATCGTCAAGTACGCTCAAGTTCACCGCCTCTGAAGCGGTTTTTAGCTGCAACCATGCTTGCCCGACAGCACCTACTTCTTCGGTTCGATCCGGGATATTTATATGACAGAGATAGTCGATGAGGTCTTGGGTGGGTGTTTGATTCAGAAGTGACGAAAGAATTGCATACGTATCAGCACGCGCACGATCTCCTTCGTCAGAAACAGGTAACGCTGATTCCGAATCTCGATTTACAGTCTGATGAACTGGGATGGAATTCTCCACCGATTACCCTCTGATACTTAATGGCGTCTATTGCCAGATCCTTGCGATTTCGGGTTTGCGTCTACTAGCACTTTCAACCCCTACACGAACCAGCACATTTAAAACAGCACTTTTGATCTCACTGTGTTTTGGAAACAAAAGTAATAACATCAACAACTAGTCAATCACTAGGACTAGAAATTGTCCAAAGAAGAATCACTATAGTATCGATACAAAATACACCGATACAAAATTTTTATGTACGCATATTATTTTTTATCTTACTAACCCTAACCCCTAATAGGTAGTGTTTCAAGTCAATTCTATTTCAAATTCGATATTCACTGACCAAATTCCAGGTAAATGATAAGACCAATTCAAACATGGAGCCAAGTAATCCGACTCTATTCAAGTAATAATGACTGTGAATCAAACGGTTAGAGCAGGCTTTTTTTGTCTTACAAAAAAAAGAAATATCTCTTTGCATCATTAAAAACTTATTGTTTCTAGTTTCATCATAGATAATAACTATGATTTTATGCCTAGCCGATCATGTCTTTTTTATCAAACATGTCCACCACCCGACAATCCTCACACATTTGTAGTCGTTTGAATGCTTCTGGATTATCAAACATCCAATGCCCTTGAAGCTTTTCTGTCATCTTTGCGATCATGGCTTTTGTGGCGAAAGGCTTACTACAACTGACACATAAAAACGGCGACTCTTCTTTCAACGTGACCATCTTATTAACCACGTTAATGTCGAAATGTAACCTTGGCTCAAGTTCGATAGCCGTTTCAGGACAAGCCCGAGCGCAAATCCCACACTGTAAACAATTTGCTTCAACGAACTTCAAAGCGGGAGAGTCCCCGCCAGCTGCAAGCGCATTACCCGGGCAAACCGAGACACACCCCATACACAGAGTACAACTATCCAATGCGACGTTAATTCGGCCGAAAAGCGCACCCGACTGAAGAGAAATCACCTCCTTTGCTTTCCCTGAGATTTCATTCAAATGGGACAGCGCACTTCTAATCGTACTTCTTTTGTTTCCAACAGCAGCAAATCGAGCGGCTTCATCGACCACGATATTGTCCGTAACGATGTCTCTCAGGTTCGTAATGTCCTCGACCATCTCGATCGAATAACCTTCAAGGCCAAGTTGATCGATAACGTTCATCATTAAATTTTGGTGCTTCCAAAGCGTATCCCGTACTTGCTTGGGAGTGTTTACCGGAACATACAGATACAAACGATTAATCCCATATGCCAAAGCACAACTCATAAAGTCTAAACCCACAGAACCAATTTCCTCGACAACCAAGGGGACAATATTTTTTGGTAGGCATTCCAACTCATCTTCTATTTTCTCACGACCATTTTCGTTGTCGAAAATGAGACAAGTAATACCGAGAGGTTGGTTGGCGGTAGTCTGTAGTGAAATCCGCATTTCTCTGGTTAACTGACGCAGCAATTTCAACTGTTCTTCTGATTTGGGATAGACGTAAGCAATAGCACCAGATGGGCAACTACTGGCACAAGTCCCTCCCCCTTGGCATAGATGAGGATTAATCTCGATCTGATCACCGATAGAAATAATGGCTTCTGTCGGGCATGCATCCAGGCAACGTGTACACCCGGGAATACCACTTCTCCCATGAGCACAGATGTCGGGGTTGTAGTCAAAAAAGCGAGGTTTTTCAAATTCGCCAATAAAATCAGGAATACTCTCAACGGCTAGTTCCAAAGCAGGGTCATACTTTCCATCATCAGTGCCGCTACTTGTATCTTGATTCGCGCGACCAATATAATAGTATCCTGGCGGTTTAACTGCAGCGGTAAGCAATGGTTCATCACTGCCGTCAATGATGTGATCGAATAGCCCATTTTCGATATTAAGTATCTTGCCTAAGTTATTTAATTCACTATCTGTCGCATTTCCTCCATCTGAATCGATCATTGCGTGAAATTTTCCCAAATAACCATTGAGGGATAAATTTCTGACCTTCCATGCGTTAGATACAGCAGCAAGGCCAGAGCGCTCTGCCGGAATAGCAATGTAACTCACAAGCTTTTTGTCCAGTCTCGACTCAACCTGCTGAGCTTTTTCCAAACTGGCTATAATTAGCACTCGGTTCGAAGCGACATAAGACACTCGGGTGGTCGGGGTGGGAGTCCAAGGCACCCGACTCAACACCTCATTCCTGACTTTTTCTTCAACTGTATTACTAGGCAATGCTAGATCCAGTGCTTCAAAGTAACTACTCATGGTCTTTGTTTTCGTTAGTATCATTAGTATCTTGTTGCTGAAAAACATCCAAACAACAGGCTTTAATTTTTCTCGCTTTCTTCATCTTTAGCTATTTCGAATTCCACATCCTTGTCTATTTCAGCATCCGGTTTGTCCTCTAAATTAGTTGTCGATTCTTCCGGTTCGTTGTCCTCTTTCTCAGAAAAACCCTGTTCATCGGCCAAACGGGATTCCTCTTCTTTGCGAGCCTCTTCTTTTTCCCGCTCTTCAGCAAGCTCTTGTTGGTGTTTCATGTCGCTGGTAATGATGTCCCCTAGTGCAGCAAAGTTTCGAAAATCGTCATCATAATCATCCAGACCATCACGAACATTAAAACCCACCCCAGCAAACAACTTTCGAAGGGCCAATTTTCTCAGTTCTTCACTCACACCAGATGACATGAAACCAGAATAATCGCTATCTTCATTCAGTGAAGAAATCTCCGGCATATCTTCGTCAGTAAGGACGGCAGCCGCTTCTGACTCCATTGGCGAATCAATCACTAAGGGCTGCTTTGCAGAAGAATCGCTCCATTCACTGTTCGGCAAAATGGGTTCGGACACCAGCTCGATCTCAACAGGTTCGCTCGATATTGGATCAAAAGACCCCGAATCCTGTTTTCTCTTTGACCAACGGGATAGAAACCCGCCTTGAGGGGCATTTTTTGAACTATCGCCTATATCACTCATTAGAAAAGTTCTTCGCTTGCCTTTTAGCGTATTGGGATTCTTCTATCCACTCTTTGCGCTTGCGCTTTTTCTTTTGTTCAGGGGAATAGTGCGAGATAACATATCTTTCCACCAGCTCACGAATATCAATTGGCATGGGTATGGATAAAACCATATCATCTGACTCCATACTAGCATTCGCTTCATCTTGATTCGCTGTCACAAACGAAGGTTCTATTTCGTGCGCTCCTTCCTCTCCATCACAGACAACGAAAAGATACGGCACATCAGACAATAGGTTATACCAGTAACCTTCGCTTCCATCCTTATATAGATTGAGACTCAGCCCTCCCCAGTAAAACCGGGTACTTTTTCCCTCATCGTGGATAACCATGCTTTGATCATATTGCTCGATGTGCTCCCCGGCAATGACAGCAAATACTTTCCAAACAGGGTAACCCCATTTGCTTTGGGGTGTTTCTGTGCGCTCAATCACTACGGCAACGGCAATTGAAATTTGAGCATCTGATTCCGTTATTTTGATTTCTGAATTCATCTCATCCTGATACACTTAACAACTGATGTGTTGAGTCGCTGGCTGACAGTGTCAGAGGAGTCGGGGTATTGCCCACTGACGAGAATTGGCTTTGTGATCTTTTAGGCTACGCTAAGTGATCATATGGTTGCCAAAAGTAGTGCAAAGGGCTTAAGCCCATACAAACTATAGTTCATATCTTTCCTAGATGCCACCTAATCGGAAACACCAACGAAAACAAGACAGCAGCTGCCTCAAATGACATTAAGCATTGTTTAGTCAATCCACCCAAAACAAAAAACATGTCTGGTAACAAAAGCACCAATGACGCATCGTTGTCCCATTCTGAGTAACCAAGGGTTAAACCCACTTCATCACGCTGAAGCCTTCGATCAATATGGTCAAAAGCATCAGGTCCATGTAGCAGGCGAGCAGCCACTTACTATCAAAATCGATAACAAAGAACTGGTCACCTTAATGACCATCGGCACACAACCTGAATTATTGGTTCTAGGTTATTTGCGAAATCAAACTATTTTTGATCAGCTCGATCACATCAAATCCATATCAGTGGATTGGGATCGTGAAGTCGCTGAAGTCGACTCAATCAATGGATACAAACCCGCCCCGCAGGGCGGCTTAGAGGGCAAAAACCTCATTGAACAGACTCTGAGTAAAATCGAGAAAAGGCCATTATCTCGAGAGCCATTACTACAGTCAGATATTTATAAAATCATCCTGCAAGTGAAAAACCTCAACACCACCTATCAGGAAGCTGGGTCAGTCCACGGCTGCGGGCTGTGTCAGAATGGAGAAGTGCTCGTTTTCTTTGAAGACGTTGGTAGACACAGCGCGACTGACGCAATTTCTGGCAAAATGTGGTTAGACGATATCCAAGGCGACGACAAAGTTTTTTACACCACAGGAAGACTAACTTCAGAAATAGTGGTTAAATCAGCCCTAATGGGAATTCCAACACTCATCTCAAGAAATGGCACTACCCACATGGCGTTTGAGTTAGCCCAACAACTCGGTATTACCTTAATCTCTAGAGCCAAGAGCCAACACTTCGTAGCACTAAATGGACAAACGCTTATTTTTGATGCCGATGTTCCTAGAAAAACAAAACAAAAATGAAAACGAATTGGCTGAGATAAGAATAGCTTTCTTTGTATTATCAGTCCAGCCAAGCTCGACAAGGTGTGTTTACGGAACTCCAAGGTTTCAAAATTTTGTTTCAAATATTGAGAGGTGAAGGCCTTTCTACTAATCTGTAGAAGTTTAGACCAAATCTGACACCGTATTAAATCAATCCGAGCGAAGCGAGGGTTGATTTAATGAGAGTTACCCGTTTTGATGTAGTTACCAAACAATATCAAAACACAACGAGGTAACTCT
>WLWV01000299.1 GCA_012103395.1 Gammaproteobacteria bacterium | reverse complement strand
GGCTCAACATTCAATACTAAAGCCTGAAAAACCGGCTTTGGCTTCGCTCTCTACGTTCACTCCGCCAAAGCCAATAGCGAAGCTGCAATAGAAAGCTAAATTACAGACCTCAGATTACACTACCCTTAGAGATGTTTATGGAATATGTGCAAAGAATTCCTAAGCTGATTGAGAAACACTCTGGGAGGTATCTTGTTCAGGGGGTCGAACCAACGCCTGCTCAAGGAGAGAGGGACTACCCTCAGCGGAGCGTACTACTTGAGTTTCCCTCAAAAGAAGACGCACATTCTTTTCTAAGCGAACGGGCTGCCACCGATCTTCACGACATTTGGGAGCGATCTACGAATAGCCGTATTCTTTTGCTAGAAGGTTGTACAGAATAAATTATAGCACTGAAGAGACAGTCGATGCGTATCTTTCTTGGTAGTGAATTAAGCTGATAACTAGGCGAAGGAGCCGTCTGCTACTTTTGGCTGTTGAGAAAACTTCGCACAGAGCCCCATTACGGATGTATTAGGTAAAATTTCATGATGAGGGATCAATAAGTACGACCATTTTTTGCCGCCCACACGCTCAGAATGTTGATTGGCATAACCACACCATCGCTGAGCTGCGCGAGACTTGGCTTGGACCTCTGGAGTATTTACTTCGTCATCGCGTTTTACCTCGACTAACAGGCAATGATCCGTTGTCTCTACCACGAAATCTGGCTCATACTGCTTCGATGCTTCCCATTCGATTCGGAATTTATTGGGAGCCGGCTTCATCCATTTGACCACGCTATCATCACTTTCGAGAAGTTGGGCTAACCTCAGTTCTCCTTCAACTGAATCAAACTTCTGCAGGGAGTAACAACAACGCTGAAACCCAGTGAACACCATCGTTTTAATAGCGTGTTTGTCGTTCACTGGGGTTCGAAAATGTCGGGGTACTTCATTGGCGGCCATGGTAAAGGTGTTTGGTTCCGGCAGATCAAACCCTTGGGTAACTTTTCCTTCATAGTCAGTCGGCGTTTTCCACTGGTGCTGTCTCATCTGGGCCCAAATGAATTCGCCCAACTGTTTCTGGTAGTAGATCAAAATATTTTGTACGTTTTTTGGGTCTGGCCATTTCTCTTGAAGATGGGAAACCACTTGTCCGGTCAGCTTGAAAAGTAGATCGGAATGAGAGTCGTAATCAATTTCGTCTCGATCCATAAGGTGACGAACAAGATAGTTTTCGGGCCTTTCTTCCTGAGTAGAGTCATCGCCGAAATGAATCTCCCGACGTTGTTGATCGCCTTCCAGGTGTTGAACTATGAGCTCTTGCGATACCGGTGGGTAGGTGATCTGTTCCAACCCTGTGAGCTCAAAATTGCTAAACCCATAATTCACTTCACGGGTTGGCAGAATCACAATTTTTGGGACATCGATGTTCAGCCTAACGAATTGTTCGCTTACCATTGCAATAACATCGCGCACACGTTGCGGATCTATTACCGGCTCCACACTGGGTATGGGGGTTTGTGGGTCGATATTGAGGTGTTGTTTCACCCTCGCCTCTATACTTTGTTGCACCTCGGGCTTCTTGAGATCACGGCTGGAACCGAGCCTTCGCGCCTCCGAGCGAATGGCTTGGAAAGTAGCTTCAGCGATTTTACGGCCCTCTTTATTTCCAATTACGGATTCATCAGGAGAAGATTCGTGATGAGAACTGAGGCCGTCAATAACGGTTTGCTGACCAGTGATCAACGTATCTAACAGAGAAGGGGTAGTGATGGTTTGTGGTCTGTTATCCGGCACATCGCTATCACTGTCACCGCCGATATAAACGGTTTTACGAATGATGGAGTCTTCGTCTTTGGCCCGATCGAGAATTTCCTGAAAGCGATCGTGGGCAATGATGGTCAAACGGTCCACGGGTTCAACCCCGGTTCGTTTACCGTAGGGCAGGCGCAGACCACGGCCGATGGTTTGTTCGGTAAGGATTTCTGATGCTGAGGCGCGAAGGGGAACAATGGTGTACAAATTAGTGACGTCCCAGCCTTCTTTGAGTTTATTAACGTGAATCACAATTTCTGTATTGGTATCGGTTTCCACGGACAACAGGCGCTGGGTATTTTCATCTGATTCTTCGCCCTTGAGATTAGAGTGAACTTCGATCACTTTGTCTTGGTATCGGCCCTCAAATAATGATTCGATGACCTTTTTTAGCTGTCCAGCGTGATGGGTGTCTTGGGCCACCACTAACATAAAAGGTTTGACTGCCTCTTCGCCAATACGATTGGCATAGATTTGTAATTCACCCTTAACGCTTTCGTGATAATGAATGCCGTCTTCGAGTTTAATGGCCTCCAATTGTTCATCACTGTAATCCCGAGGGTTGAATTCCTTGCGAGTAGCCACTGCGGGAATTTTTACATACCCATCTTCCAGTGCTTTGGAAAGAGGGTAGTGGAAAATAACGTTGCTCAATTCTCGGGGTTTAGCGCCCACGGTCTTCGGGGTCGCTGTCAGTTCGATGCCTAAAACCGGTTTGAGGTCATTAATGGCTTTTGCCCCGGCGCTGGCGTAATAACGATGAGCTTCATCCATGAACACCACTAAATCCGGCAACTCTGCCAAGTGGTTAAAATACGAGTCGCCAATGTATTCCTGTAATCGGCGCATTTTTGCCACGGAAGATTTGGCGGCGCCCTTTTTGTTTTCTCGGGCGTTGATTTTAGAGATATTGAAGATGTTGACATGAGCGGCGGTATCCGCGCCAAACATGTCGTCGGTTCGCGCCCGTCTTCGTAATCATCCCCAGTGATGATAATCGGCGGGCTTTGGGCGAATTCACTGATGCCTTTAAACACGTACTTCTTGTGGCCGAGACTGAAATCCTGTTTAAGTTTTTCGTAAATGGTCAGATTGGGGGCGAGGATGAAAAAGTGCTTGCTCCGCCCAGTGAGATATAACCACGCAATCATAGCCCCCATTAAGCGAGTCTTACCGACTCCGGTCGCTAAGGCAAAACAAAGCGAAGGAAACGCCCGTTCGAAAGCGTTTACCGTTGGATAATCTGTAGAAGTTCAGACTTGAGCTGACAGTTACCCGTTTATCAGTAGCTGTCTGTCAGATAGAGTTTAGTTTACAAACTTTTCTTTCCAGATCGCTTTACCGTCGATGAGTGTTTCCATCGGC
>WLWV01000298.1 GCA_012103395.1 Gammaproteobacteria bacterium | reverse complement strand
GATGGCTCAACATTCAACACCTAATCCAGAAAAACCGGCTTTGGCTTCGTTCGCTACGCTCACTTCGCCTAAGCCAAACGAACATCGCTAAAGAAATAAATTACAGACCTCAGGGTACACTACCCACTGTGTCACAAGATTCACGACAGTGCCTTTGTCGCACCCGCACCATAGGCGTTGGTAAATAGTCAAACATATTGTATTCACCTCATCGCCATCTCTCACCCGAGACACGGTTATGGACGTGCTTGTGAGACATTTCATTAATGGGCAATATTGAGACTCAAAACAAAGGGGATCCTACTGTTTATATTCACTATTCAATCGTACCTCCATTCATTTAGGTCGCTCAGCTTACTCCGAAAGCTTGTCTATTTTTTGGCGCAAAGAATGCTTGCGGCTGGGAATATAATAGATAGCGCCACAGGCCAATTACGATAACCAAGCGCAAAACTATCACTGTTAGGGAAATAACAATGTATCGAAATCAGTTTTTTATCTCATTGATGTATTTCTGGGGGTTGTTCTCTATCCAGACCACCGTATTCGCCGACACCACCGTTTCAGAACTAACCAAACAATTAGTCCCTGCCATATTAGATGATCACAATCGGTGTCGAAATGACAACGAGGTGGGGTCCCCCAACTTACAATGGGACAACAATCTGGCTGACTTTGCAAAAAACTATGCCGAAGAACTCCGACAACTAAATCACCACAACGCCATTGAAGACACTAAGCTAGTCCATAGTTCGTCCAATAGTCGACGAGCGCTTCCGGGGTGGAAGCCAAAACCCGTGGGAGAAAACCTTGGCTATCAAATGAATTCTCGCTGGCGAAACACCATCAATCATGCCAACTTCTCCCAGGCGATAAGACAAACCATTAATGCTTGGTGCGATGAAGTGAAGTACTATGACTATGCGAAAAATTCCTGCCAATCCGGCCAGATGTGTGGCCACTATACCCAAATAGTCTGGCGCGCAACGACCCGCATCGGTTGTGGTGTGGCAATAACCGACGACGGTATGGAATATTTTATTTCCTGCAACTACGGTCCTGCTGGTAACATCATTGGTAGAAAACCCTACTAAGAAACCCTTGAGTAAGCAGGAACAACCAACATTCGACCGAAGGTTTAACCGTCGGAACCTTCGATTATCTCATCTCAGAGAGTGAGGCAAAACAATGACAATGAATATCCCATCAAGAATAGACGGAGACCCACTTCAGACGGTACGACTACCCGACGGAAGACGGCAATTGTTAGAAGACCTCACAATTACGTTAGACGGAGAACAAATTACTGTCCCAGCAGGGTTCAAAACTGACTTCAGTTCATATCCTCGTTTCCTACTATTGCTACTCCTTGCGGTTGTTGTGTACTTCATTGATATTAACTATGAAACGGTGAAATACGAATATCTGTTATTTTTTCTAATCCTGCTGATTCCTCTCTTCTCTCGGGTTGATATTGCCGGAGTTGTTCACGATTATCTCTACTACGTCGGAAGCCATTCGAAATGGCGCGCCGATGGAATTTGGTACAAAGTCGCCATCTCCGGCGATCATCACGCATTTAGATTGCAAGCCATTGTTTCATGGATGGGTTTGGTCACGTTCGGCTGGGTGATCTGGTGCAAACACCGAACGAGAGACAAGTATAGAAGAAAACGTAAAACTGAGACATTCCGGTGAAGCGGCAGTTAAGAACTTAAAACAAAGCGCAGAAATATGATATTCAAGGCTTCCTAGCCGAGCAATTTGATTGATGACCAATAACGAAATTGACATTGACACTATTGAGCAATTGAACGTCATCTTGCCTTTGCAGCTTATGGCAGTTCAACAACACTTCATCCATGTTCTGATACTAGACTGCTGGCAAACGGAAACCTCACCTTCTCAACCCATCCTATCCCAGGGCATCGCAGCCATCGATAAAATCGACTTGCCCAATGCGATGAAAATTGTCGATCTTTTGGTGTCGTCCGGAAACGTTCCAAACGTCGGAGAAAATTCAGATTCCCAATTGATTCAAATGCCAAGACCGGGAGACACTTATCAACGAATATTCTCCGCGGAACGAGCAATCGAGAAAAAGCTCACCACAGCATTGAAGACAGCAACGGAAACATTAACATCGAACCCAAACTGGAGCCAGATAGCGCATCTCATTACCGATCCTTTGGCAGCCAGAAACAGCTTCGAAGTCTGGATGCGGTTCCACGAAAACACCGGACTCCCGACAAACAAATCAAAATCCCCCCTCAGTGGCACCTCCCTGTCCAACCTTAATCACTATTTCTGCTATCTTGTGCTTAGCATTAACCAGACGATGATCCATGCATTCGTTCACTGGCATGAAGGAAATAAAACACTCGCTGATGCGACGTGGAAGACGAGCACTAGCGCAATGATGTTGGCAGCACGTATCACAAGAACACTGAGTATGCGCGGGCTAGCGCCGGGGCCGTTTAGTAGCTTTAGATTGGAGGAGCAATTCCCACAGAAGATTGGGATCAATTCTGAATCGGCCTTAGATTTCGATCGAAAGTTAGCCTTGAGGGCTGGGGTTTCTGCCGGAAAAGCAGCGTCGACGCTAAAACAGGCCGAATTAGAAGTTCAATGCCGAGATGGAGAGAAATATTTCAATAACATGGGAAATTGGAAAAGGGGAGAGAACTTACCTACTGTTTCTAGTTCTTGCCAAAGCTTTGAGAGGGTATTGAATGAGTACGGTTTGGGGTCAGAGTAACAATTAGGATTACCCTTTTTCCCAAGGACGTTCTACTTGTGTGATGATTGAGCCAACACAGCGCGAATGTTGACCTTTAGAGTTACCGGCGACAAGCTTTCATACCACATTCGCTTTAAGCAATACTCGAAGTCATTCGGATACTTGTCCCTGCAAGAGCGCTTCCCAATGGCCCCATCTTTGTATGTAAACCGACTGGAGGGCTATTTGATCATTTTTGTATAAAGTAAGTAAAACCTCGGACAGACCCGGAACTAGAACAAACCATGAGGTAAACCAGATACTTCTATGACGTGTAGAAGTTCAGACTTGAGCTGACAGTTACCCGTTTATCAGTAGCTGTCTGTCAGATAGAGTTTAGTTTACAAACTTTTCTTTCCAGATCGCTTTACCGTCGATGAGTGTTTCCATCGGC
>WLWV01000297.1 GCA_012103395.1 Gammaproteobacteria bacterium | reverse complement strand
TACCTCGTTGTGTTTTGATATTGTTTGGTAACTACATCAAAACGGGTAACTCTCATTAAATCAACCCTCGCTTCGCTCGGATTGATTTAATACGGTGTCAGATTTGGTCTAAACTTCTACACATTAGCACCTCAAGCATCTGTTCTGATCATACTGTTGGAAAAACAGAATCAATATCAAGCACCAATTGTAAAGATCGATTTACAGCACTACTTGTATATCACCCATCGCTCTCACTCACCCCTTTTTAGGTCACTCTGAACCAATTCTGGCAGGATTTTGTGCTCGATCTCTCAACGCATGATCCATCAACACCAAGGCTAGCATTGCTTCGACGATAGGCACCGCCCGAATCCCCACACACGGATCATGCCTTCCGGTAGTCACCACATCCACACTTTGATTATTAAGATCGATAGTGCTACCGGGCACGAGAATACTGGAGGTAGGTTTGAACGCTACCCTGACCTGAATATCTTGACCACTTGAGATACCTCCTAGAATTCCCCCAGCATGATTCGAACTGAATCCTGTTGAGTGAATCTCATCACGATGCTCTGATCCACGTTGAGAAATGGATTTAAAACCGGCTCCAATTTCCACACCTTTAGACGCATTTATACTCATCATTCCTTTAGCAATATCAGCATCTAGACGGTCAAAAACCGGCTCACCCCAACCCACAGGGAGGCCACAAGCTTCAACATAAACTCCAGCACCCACCGACTCACCCTGTTTTCGAATCGCTTTAATCATCGCTTCGAGTTCTGGGATAGCGTCACCATCTGCAACAAAAAAAGGGTTTTCGTTAACAAAGTCCCAGTCTTTGACGGGTACCTCTGCATCACCGATCTGATAAACGCAACCTCGAATTACCACACCATAATGCTGAAACAGGTATTTCTTCGCAACTGCACCTGCTGCGACTCTCATTGCGGTCTCTCTGGCGGAAGACCGGCCACCTCCGCGATAATCTCTTAGACCATATTTCTTCTGATAAGTATAGTCAGCGTGTCCTGGTCGAAAACGATCTTTGATTTTGTCATAATCCTTTGATCGCTGATCCTGATTACGAATTAATAACCCGATGGGAGTACCTGTGGTCACACCCTCGAAAACGCCAGACAGAATCTCTACTTGGTCGGCTTCTTTACGCTGTGTGGTGTATTTAGATTGCCCAGGTTTGCGTCGATCAAGATCGACTTGCAAGTCATCCGCATTGAGTTCCATCCCGGGAGGACAACCATCAATTATCCCGCCTAATGCAGGCCCATGACTTTCGCCAAATGTAGAGACCGTAAAAATATGGCCAAAGCTATTTCCAGACACGACTTTTGCTACTCATTTAATATTCATTAACGATGGTGAGATTGTAACTGAAATCAATCCATTCTTATGGGTAGTTCGATGAAATAACCCAACCCAAGTCCCTTTCAGACTTGACTGTCCTTCGATGCCCCCTGTTTTCTACCACAATAACCTCGATGGCCAGTCCAACTCATCTTCATCAAAAAGGTGATCTTCTAGGCGGGCATGGTCTAACCATTCCGCTACAGCATCACACTGATTCATGGTTTCGCAGTAGGCTTGGCTGACGTCATTTAACTCAACATCAACACTTCGAAAACGCATCACCACTGGCGCGTACATAGCATCAGCAATGGTAAATTCGCCGAAGAGCCAAGGTCCACTTTGACCATAATTTTTACGGCAATAGCACCAAAGTTGCTGTATGCGGTTGATATCCTTTTTAGCCTGCTCCCCAATCACATACCCCGGGAAAAATCGACGACAATTCATCGGTATATCATTTCTCAGCCCTTGGAAGCTGGAGTGCATTTCAGCACAGATAGAACGCGCTAACGCCCGGGCTTCGGCTGATATCGGCAAGCCACCTGCATGGGGGTATTTTTCGTTTAGATATTCCAGTATTGCAATACTATCCCAAACCTCAAGATCACCATCAATAAGCACCGGAACTTTACCATTGGAGAATCCTCCCTTCATTCGTTGTTTGAGCTCGTCAGACTCAAACATAAGTCGTTCAATATGAACATCCAATTTATTATGTCTCACGAACATCCAAGGTCTCATTGACCAAGAAGAGTAATTATAGTCACCAATAATGAGTTTCACTGTTAACGTCCCGTGGTTTAGATTTCATTTCGAATTTGATATGACCCGACACATACTGACTGGATCAATTCGTGAAGTGAGATTGTGCACCCAGTGTTTTAGTTAGTGCTTTTTCTAGTATCCTCGCAGCTACTCGTTGGCCGCTTGCGTCGTTAATCAGATCCTGACGTATTTCAACCAGTCCCATATCAATCCCACGGTCCTAGGCATGCACATTCATCGAATATCCCCTAGGTTCAGTAGCATTATAAGGTTGATTCTCGCCAACACACAGTGATTCGTTTTCACGCAAACTCACCACCAGTTTCTCCGCCAGCTCATGACATTGATCCCATAACACACCGTAATGCCAGGGCCGCTGAAAATCTTGCATCACGGGAGTAAAGCTGTGCACGGAAAAAACAATTGGTGCCGTATGGCGTTTCACCAATTCATCGACTAATGCTTTATGCCGATTATGATACGGCGTAAAAATCTCATCCATCCGCTGTTGTCTTTGCTCAAACGTCAACCCTTGGTTTCCTCGAATTTCGTGCCCATCGCTGACCTCAGGAATCAATCCAGGATCCCCTGGGTGTCGATTAAGATCAACAACAAGACGAGAGTAATTAGCCATCAATAGTGGCGCACTAAATTTTTCTGACAGCATGATTGCCACTTGTTTTGCACCAATATCGTAGGCAATATGTTGCTCCAGCAAATCATCGCTGATTGACAGTCCCATCAGGCTTTCCGGAATACGATTATCTGCGTGGTCACAGGTAATCAGAATGGATGCATCACCATCTTCATTCAGCACGTCATAGGGAGGTGGTTCCGAGGAATTTATCATTAGGCCTATCTGCAAATACGGATACCGCTTATTTTGAAAAGTGAATGGGAAGATAAATTCATTCATCGAAATAGAAGTCAGTTGATTGTGCAACCCTACGTCTGTAACTTTGATTTAGGTTGAGTCATTATCGTCGTTCCACACGATATATCGCTTGTCGGCATTGCTCCATTCATCGTCAATCTCGACGAGGATGGCACTGACAAG
>WLWV01000296.1 GCA_012103395.1 Gammaproteobacteria bacterium | reverse complement strand
GTTACCTCGTTGTGTTTTGATATTGTTTGGTAACTACATCAAAACGGGTAACTCTCATTAAATCAACCCTCGCTTCGCTCGGATTGATTTAATACGGTGTCAGATTTGGTCTAAACTTCTACACTTAGTTCACACTAACACCAATCACTTAACCGACAGGAGTCACTTCGAGTCTGAAATACTTAAAAACTCAAATGTTAAGCCGCTCGTCAATACTTTACTGACGAACTTATTCAATAAATTTGTATTAGGCATCAGGATTATAAGTCTCTACCATTTCAAAAAGAAGCTCCTTGACTCTTTCTTCATCATTCTCCTCTATACTGACCTGTAGATTACTCAAGCATTTGTCTAAACGCATCAGATTTTGAGCCTGTTCCACTTCTTTCATGATCCGAGGATGCAAGGTAGCCACTGAGGACTCTGAAATTAGCAGCTCCTCGAACAACTTTTCTCCGTCTCTCAAACCCAGAAACTCTATTTCAATGCCATTGGCTGGATGACCATCTTCTTTGATTTCAAATCCGCTTAGCCTAATCATTTTTTTAGCTAAATTAACAATGGACACTTGCTCTCCCATGTCGAGCACAAAGACATCTCCACCTTCCCCCATAGCCCCCGCTTGCAATACCAATTGTGTCGCTTCTTTTATGGTCATAAAGTAACGAATGATCTCGGGATGCGTGACAGTTACCGGCCCACCTCGTTGGATTTGGTCTCTAAAAAGTGGTACCACTGAACCCGAAGAATCAAGAACGTTACCGAAACGTACCATGGTAAAACGGGTTTTCGTCTCGGGTCTTTGGCTTAGATCTTGGAGAAACAGTTCAGCCAATCGCTTGGTCGCTCCCATGACGTTAGCCGGTCTTACCGCCTTATCCGTGGAAATCAATACAAAAGTCGTAACCCCTGCATCCACCGCAGCCAATGCACAATTCCGAGTACCGATAACATTGTTTACCGCGCCGATGAGCGGATTTTTCTCCACAAGAGGAACATGTTTATATGCTGCCGCATGATAAATAGTTTGTACGCCATAGTGTTTGCAAAGATATGTGAGTCTCTTTCTATCTAGCACCGACCCCAAACAAATTTCAGCGTGGAACCCTTGCCTTATCAACTCTCGTTCGAGCTGATACAAATTGAATTCACTATGATCAACCAAAACTAGTCGATCAGGGTTTAGGTGGCTAATTTGCCTTGATAGCTCCGAACCAATAGAACCACCTGCACCGGTTACCATGACAACTTTATGCGCAATATCAGCATGCAGGAGGTCATCGATTGGCGCTACCGCATCACGATCAAGGAGGTCTGAAATATCAATACCTCGAATATCCTTAATATTCACCTCGCAACTTTCCAATTCCGAAATGTCGGGCAATGTATGTATGGGGACAGGATAAGGTTCAAGGCTTGCCAATATTTCATGTCGACGGTGCTGGCTCGCTGATGGCATTGCCAATAAGATGTCCTTCACATCAAATTTGTCGATCAACCGTCCAGTTTCTTTCGGGTGATAAACACGTAAACCGTTCACTTGCTGATTTGATAGGACAAATTCATCATCTAAAAAGGCCACGGGACGCATTTCCCGACTATAGGACATTGAAATAGCGAGCTGCATACCTGCAACCCCAGCCCCATAAATCAAGACATTCTTACGGTTGTCCGGCTCCATGCCCAATATTCCCGGGACTCTGACAGTTAACAACCATCTGGCCATCATTCTTGCCCCACCCACCAACAGTAAGCAACTCAACCAGTTGATCATTACTACCGATCGGGGAACTATTTGAATTCCAGATAAAAAAGCGCAAACACCCCAAAGCAATGCGTAAAGACTGATTGCTTGAAATACCTTCCAGAGAGAATTGAACCCAATGTACCGAATAATTGTTTGGTACAAGCTAAAGTAGAGGAAAGCTGGAATAGCAAGGACCGGAGCCATCACCCAAAACCAGATCTCACTACCCCTAGGGTCATACGCTTCTCCATATCTCAATGAAAACGCGACCCACAGAGCAACTACCACCAGCAGTGAATCAACCAGCAGCATGAGTAACTGCTTGTTACGTCGTTTAATCGACAGCAAATAATTGACCGGTCTCACGAAAAGCTGAATCTCGATGGATGAAATAAATGAGTGAGCATATCAAAAAACTCGATCATTGCAGTTGATAGAGAATAGCTAGACTGAAACATCATCGTGTCGAACAATATCTGTTAAAGATAAATGACATCACGATTTTTCAACAACTCAACCACTTGATTCACGCAGTCACTTAATCGCATTTGGTCCGTGTCCACAATCAAGTCTGCATTTTCTGGCTCTTCGTAGGGCGAGGAAATTCCCGTAAAGTTCGAAATCTCCCCTTTCCTAGCTCTTTTGTATAATCCCTTCACATCACGATCCTCACATACATTCAACGGACAACGACAATAGATTTCGATAAAGTCGCTATCGTTCTCCACCATCATACGAACACGCTGTCGATCAACGTTAAAGGGTGAGATAAACGCAGTCAAAGCAAGCACTCCAGCATCCACAAACAGTCGGGACATCTGACCGATTCGTCTGATATTTTCAGTCCTATCTTCTTCAGTAAACCCCAGGTCGCCACACAATCCATGCCTAACATTATCACCATCGAACACGAAGGTGTGACAACCAAGCTTATGTAACTCCTGTTCCACAGCATGCGCAAGCGTGGATTTCCCGCTACCTGACAAGCCCGTAAACCAGATAATTCCACTACGGTGCCCCATCAGCTTCTCTCGCTGAGAACGTGAAACCGATGCCTGATGCCAAACGGTGTTTGCTGATTTTTTAGGTGGTTTTGAGTTTTCAGTCATGATCGAATTATACATTTTATCGCCACAACTAAACCCCTATATGACATTGTCCGCAGCAACTATTTCAGCTCTACTGACATTTCTTCCAATTTTCTCATTTGGCTATTGAACTCCATCGTGCGATCATTCGCTTTCCTTTCGATTTGTTCGTCTTCGACACTATAAAAATAGCAAACCAACTCCAATAAGACCTAGTAGAAGCGATTGTGCAACCCTACGTCTGTAACTTTGATTTAGGTTGAGTCATTATCGTCGTTCCACACGATATATCGCTTGTCGGCATTGCTCCATTCATCGTCAATCTCGACGAGGATGGCACTGACAAG
>WLWV01000074.1 GCA_012103395.1 Gammaproteobacteria bacterium | reverse complement strand
ACCTCGTTGTGTTTTGATATTGTTTGGTAACTACATCAAAACGGGTAACTCTCATTAAATCAACCCTCGCTTCGCTCGGATTGATTTAATACGGTGTCAGATTTGGTCTAAACTTCTACATCTAAGGAGTTAAAATGATGCTCCGATTAAAGGCAAAACGCAATAAAAAGCCGACTGATAGAGAACCTCCAACCAGTCGGCGCTACCACTAGTTTGGTGAGGTTTTGACCTCAAGGAGTTCAATCAAAAATACCAACGTGGCATTTGGGCCGATTTGCTCCCCAGCGCCGCGTTGCCCATAGGCAAGCTCAGACGGTAAAACAACTTTCCATTTATCTCCGACCTTCATTAGTTGGAGCGCTTCTGTCCACCCCTTAACAATGCCATTAAGTGAGAAGGTTGCAGGCTCTCCGCGTTCATACGAACTATCGAAAATGGTTCCGTCGATTAACGTACCTTCATAGTGAACCACGACTGTATCATCAGGGCCAGGACTATTTCCAGCAGCATCTCCTTGATTTACAACACTATATTGCAACCCACTTTCGGTAGTAGTGACACCCTCCTTCTTCCCATTTTCTGAAAGAAACGCTTCTCCGAGTGCTTTATAGGCTTCACTTTCTGCTGCAATTTTTTGCATTTCAAGTTCTTGCCTTTTCTCAATTACTTGGTTCGCTTCTTCGTCTGTGATCAACGGAGTCTGATTCTTCATCATCGCCAAAACACCTTCTGCTAAGGCTTCAAGTTCCACACCGCTTCGGGGATCTAGAAATTGTTGGAGTATTTGTTGTCCAACTTTCATCCCAACTGAGTAACTGAATTTTTTTGACTCTGTATCCAGAGTGTAATCTGAGTCGGCAAAAGACAACGAGCCTATGAGAAATCCCCCCAAAACCGACATTGTCACTAATGACTTCTTGAACATAACATTTCCTGTGTAATTAAATAAACGATTAAACGCCTTGTTATCCTGAACCAATCCAAAACATGGGAACAACTGGCAATTTTGATAAGCACCTTGTTACCCTAGGCCCTTCCATTTGTTGTGCGATATTATACGGCAATCTAAGCACTATCGAAAATAGCCAATGCGTCGTCAACCCTCTTAGCGGTCAGAATTTCCAAATCAAACCTCTCTCCTTTAGGCCGATTTGCGTGGGGGACCAGCGCACGTTTAAAACCGAGCTTTTCAGCCTCTCTAAGTCTATCCAGACCACGCTGTACCGGCCGAAGTTCTCCCGACAATCCTATTTCACCAAAAATGACAAGATCGTTTCCCACCGCGCGGTTTTTGATGCTTGATAGAATCGCCATCAACAACGCCAAATCAGCGCCAGTCTCTGACACCTTCACACCGCCAGCAACATTGGTAAATACATCATATCCATTTAACGACATACCCGCGTGGCGATGAGCTACTGCTAGCAACATCGCAAGCCGGTTTTGTTCCAGCCCGACACACAATCTACGTGGATTAGCCATGGCACTATCATCAACCAAGGCTTGGACCTCAACTAGCAAAGGTCTGGTGCCCTCCTGTGTCGCTAACACAACACTCCCAGGCTTCGACGCTCCTTGGCGATTAACAAACATGGCTGAAGGATTCGTCACATCTTTTAGCCCCTGCTCTGTCATGGCAAACACGCCAATTTCATTGACAGCACCAAATCGATTTTTAATCGCACGAATCATACGAAAACTGCTGGAGCTGTCGCCTTCAAAATAGAGCACACAATCGACCATGTGCTCAAGGATACGTGGCCCAGCCAACGCACCTTCTTTGGTTACATGCCCAACAAGGATGACGCAGCACCCACTTTGCTTGGCGTATCTGACCAACCTAGCAGCACTCTCTCTTACTTGCGAAACACTACCAGGCGCAGAGGTTAAAGCGTCACTGTAAAAGGTCTGAATCGAATCAGCAACTAAAATTGAGGGCGCTTCATTAACAGCAGCAGCAAGCAATGATTCCAATCGATTTTCTGCCATCACCTTTAGATTCTCACCCTTCAGATCCAACCGCTTGGACCTCAATGCGATCTGCTCCGCAGACTCCTCGCCGCTGACGTACAAAACAGGTAGCTGCTGACTGAGTGAGGATAGATATTGCAACAGTAACGTTGACTTACCAATACCTGGGTCACCCCCAATGAGAATCACAGAACCTGGAACTAAACCGCCTCCCAGAACCCGGTCAAACTCGGCACTGCCGCTAGGGATGCGAGTCACCTGAGTAATATCGACCTCGCTAATTTTCCTTACCGCCGAGGAAGGAGCAAAGCCCGCAAATCGTTGATTCGGCGCATTCAATACGGCACTTAGGGTTTGTTCCACCAAGGTATTCCACTGACCACATTCGCCGCATTGCCCAGACCATTTAGGGCTTTCTGCGGCGCAATCAGTGCAACTAAAAACGACTTTACGCTTTGACATATTTGAATTTTATACTTCCAGAATAACCCGTGGAATACGCATCGTGACCTTGCAAAGCAGCTCATATGGAATGGTACCTGCCCATTCGGCGACTTCCTCTACGGACAAGCCGGCTCCCCATAGAGTTACCTCATCGCCCATTTTAACGCTAGGAAGATCGGTTATATCAATGGTGATCATGTCCATGGAGACCCGTCCAATCAATGGAGCCCTTCTTCCACCAACAATGACACAGGCCCGATCGTCCACAACTCTCGGATATCCATCGCCATACCCAACCCCCACCATTCCGATTATTGTTTTTCGTGAGGTGATACGTGTTCCGCCGTATCCCACTGGTTGATTATTTGCAATTTCCTTGGTGGATAAAATACGTGCTTTAAGATGCATCACTGGTCTGAGGTTAAGTTGCTTAGCAGTTTGATCAACAACCGGTGATCCGCCATATAACATCATGCCTGGTCTCACCCATTGGTAAGTCGATGTGGGTCGTTGAATAAGCCCTGCAGAATTACAAAGGCTGTGATCGTGCTGAGATTCTCCCACAATGGACTCAAAAGTAGCGATCTGCTGATCAGTAAAACCGTCTGACACATCATCGGCATTTGCAAGGTGTGACAAAATAGTGATGTTATTAACGGATGAAAGTGCCGATAATCGTCGACATACTGATTTCCACTCGTTAATGGATATACCCAGCCGATTCATCCCTGTATCAATTTTTAGCCATAAGCTAAGTGGATCACCACGATGCGCCGCAATCCACTCTAGTTGCTCTTCGCTGTGGATGACGGGTTGCAATTGATACTCGATGAAAACACCCAGCTGTTCAGCATTCCACCACTCAGACAGAACAACAATGGGCTTTGAGCTCTGCACCTTTCGACACTCTACTCCTTCAGCCAATGTCGCAACTGCGAACCCATCTACGTGATTGGCAATAGTACCACTTATTATTTGCAAGCCATGTCCGTACGCATTCGCCTTGATCACTGCCATAATCCGCGCAGCTCCACAACGTTCACGAATCTTTTCAACATTGTGCTCTAAAGCCTGGGTGTCAATCAGCGCTTGGGCCCGCCATTGGTCAACAAGCTCAGTCATAACCACAAACGTCTAGCGTCAAAGTTCAAATTAAAACGGTAAGTAAGTAAAAAGATATTCAACCCAATCAATCGACCGTCCAATCGATCAGTCATAAGACCCAACATAAGAGTTGAGTCAAATTCGAACAATCAATACCAATCTCAATACGACAACCAATAAGGGGAATAACCTGATTTATCATCCTTCAGGAATATTCAGACCCCGTACTGGCGTAGCTCTCAAAGCGAGTAAATTCCCCTCTGAAAGTTAACTTCGTCGTTCCAATCGGACCATTACGTTGTTTACCGATAATGACTTCTGCCACTCCTTTTTGGTCAGTGTCCTCGTTATAAACCTCATCTCGATAGATAAACAGGATAACATCAGCATCCTGCTCAATGGCTCCAGACTCTCTCAAATCAGACATGACGGGGCGTTTATTCGGTCGCTGCTCCAAACTTCGATTGAGCTGAGATAGCGCAACAACCGGCACATGGAGCTCTTTTGCTAACATTTTTAAAGACCGAGTAATTCCGGAAATTTCAGTGGCTCGGTTTTCATTCGAATCACTTGCCTGCATTAATTGTAAATAGTCAATGACGATCAACCCCAAACTCTTATTCTCCTTCAGCAATCGTCTCGCTCTAGATCTTAGGTCGAGAGGGTTCAACCCTGCGGAATCATCAATGTACATCGGCGCCTTATCCAACATACCTACTGCTGAATTCACCCGTGGCCAATCATCCTCTTTCAACTGACCGGACCTAACCCGATTAGAATTAATTCGCCCGAGCGACGACAACATTCTCATTGCCAGCTGTTCACCTGGCATCTCCATACTAAAGATCGCTACTGGCTGTTGTTTTTCTACGGCGACGTATTCTGCGATGTTCATCGCAAATGACGTCTTACCCATGGACGGCCGACCGGCAACGATGATCAAGTCTCCTCGTTGCATACCAGATGTCATGTCATCGAGGTCACGGAATCCGGTTGCTACACCGGTAATTGACTCCTTAGACTCGAAAAGTTCTTCGATCCTATCGATAGAGCGAGTTAAAAGGTCCTGAATGGGGGTAAAACCCTGCCGACTTCGACCATCACGCTCAGAAATATCGAAGACCAGTTTCTCGGCATGATCAAGTACCTCTCGTGGGGTCCGACCTTCTGGGCTATAAGCGGTATCAGAGATATCATTCGCTGCAGCGATGAGTGACCGGAGTATTGCTCGCTCTCGCACAATCTTTGCGTAAGTGAGAATGTTAGCGGTACTTGGCGTATTATTGGCCAGTGTACCGATATACGCCAATCCGCCAGCCTGCTCAAGTGAACCTGCTTTGCTCATCCACTCCGCGGTAGTTACTACATCAGCAGGATCTCCAGCAGACTGCAAACCTTTGATCGCATCAAAAATTAGTCGATGGTTTTGACTATAAAAATCCCTGCTGCCCACTTCTTCCGTGACATCATCCCATTTTCGGTTATCCAATAGTAAACCACCCAATAGTGATTGCTCAGCTTCCAAAGCTTGCGGTGGTAGTTTTGGAGAAGCGGATGCTAATTTTATGGTTTCAGCCAATTTCTTGAAGGTTTGCAGTAAAAGTAAAAAAGCGCCTATTGGCGCATGAGGCCATTGGGCAAGATCCGATTAAAATATCCCGCCTCCTCGGCAGGAAAGCATATCAAAAAAAGCGCCTTCTGGATATTGTCTTCCCGATCACTGTGATCCAGCGTATTGGAGGATTTTCTAAGACAAATAAAAAAGCGCCCGGAGGCGCTTTTCTCTATCATGACAAGATAAACTAGCCAATCTAGCAGCCTATCCCAATCAATTTTGATTGATCAGGAATCCTCGGGGGCTGCTCCTTCTTCTCCGACAACAGTAATTGAGATGGTGAAACGTACCTCTGGATGAAGAATTACATCAGCGTTGAAGTCACCAGTCTGCTTGATAGGACCTTCCGGCAGAAATACTTCGGACTTCTCTATGGTTGTGCCACCTTCAGTCATCGCTTCAGCAATGTCCGCTGGAGAAACTGATCCATAAAGCTGTCCTTCTTCACCACATAGACGGGTTAGTGAAATCGATTTGACAGCCAGTTCTGCACGAGCTCTTGCGCCATCCAAACGTTTACCTTCATCTTCCGCAAGCTGTCTACGTCGCTCTTCAACCTTGGCTTTTGCTTCATCAGTTGCCCTTACCGCCTTCTTTTGAGGTATCAGAAAGTTTCGAGCATATCCATTTCTAACGTTAACTGCGTCACCCAGATCTCCCAGGTTTTGAATTTTCTCTAATAGAATGATTTCCATGCTCCCTCCTAGTTATCGTGCTGATCAGTATAAGGAATCAAAGCAAGAAAGCGAGCGCGTTTGACGGCAGTTGACAACTGACGTTGGAAACGAGCTTTCGTGCCCGTGCTTCGACTTGGTAGAATCTTGCCAGTTTCGCTGATGTTTGCTTTAAGGATGTCCAGATCTTTATAGTCAATGGACTCGATGCCGTCAGCAGTGAATTTGCAAAATCTCGGTCTTCTTTGAAATCTAGCCATTACTTTGTCTCCTCAACTGTCTCAGGTTGTCTCGCTGTCTCAGGCTTTGGGGCCGCCTCTGCTTTTCTTGATGACTCAACTTGATCTTCAGCAGCTTTTTCTTTCGCGAAAAATGATTCATCAGTCACTGCAGCATTACGCTTAATCACAAGGTGTCGAAGAATAGAGTCGTTAAACTTGAAATTCCTCTCAATTTCACGAAGCGTGTCCAGGCCGCATTCAATATTGATCATGACATAATGCGCTTTATGAATATCATTGATCGTGTAGGCAAGACGACGTCTTCCCCAATCTTCTACTCGATGTATATTACCTTCAGCTGAAGTGACCATTTCTTTATAGCGGTCAATCATTGCTGGAACCTGTTCGCTCTGGTCCGGGTGAACCAGAAACACGATTTCATAGTGTCTCATAGACGCTCCCTATGGTTATCAATCTTCCCGGGCATTTAATTAGCCGGTGAAGAAAGGAGTTAGTGGAATGTAGCGGCGCCGAATTCTATCTGATTACGACGACCAAGTAAATTACAGGAGAACATTTTTCAAAAGTGACAAACTCTTAAGGAAGATACATTGGCTGTATATCCAAACCAAAATTGGGCCATATAGTAATGCGGCATTAAAATGATTATGCTATCTAAGCATAAATGCTAACTTCATATCGACATTCCTGTTAGATAAGAGCCCATGTGGCGAGACATCCGCGCACATTGGCGTAGAATCATGGGAATGGAATAGCGAATTCAACAGATATCGCCTCGAAGCGCATCCCTAACTTGACAAATGGAACATGATCGTGGCCTCCTCTTGAACCTTCTTCGGACAGATCTTCTTCAATAGCTTCATTACGGTGACGCTTTGTTTTACCGGAGCTTAGACAGTGATGGATTTTTCATCAGCACAAACAAACACAAAAGTTCATACGCTACTATGCTTTACCCACCTATCTCTTGCTTGACCCATAGCTCGACAAGCTCAGGAAAATCTGCTTGGGTCATTAGTAGGTTACTAGAACATAACTACTACTTATCGTCTCTATCAGCACCAAGATAATTTCTATTAATCTAAACTATAGTCATAGTTAATGCTTCGTTATAGAATCCAGCCACATCGGACCAACAAAACAATTCTGACAATAAACGGGAGCCATTCAGATGTCGTCACTCACGAACAATCAACCTTCGGTATCACAAGATGTTGATACCGTCGAAACCAATGAATGGTTGGATGCACTAACGTCTGTTATCGAACGAGAAGGAAATCAACGCGCGCATTTTCTTATTCAAACGCTCATCGATAAAGCCCGACGTTCTGGTGTGCACCTCCCTTATCAAGCCCACACCGCTTATCTCAACACAATCCCTCCGCATCTCGAAGAACGTAGCACGGGAGACCATGCACTCGAGCGTCGAATACGGGCCCTGATCAGATGGAATGCCATGGCTATGGTGGTAAGAGCTAATCGAATATCCAGCGAACTTGGGGGACATATTGCAAGTTTTGCATCAGCAGCCACTCTTTACGATATTGGCTTTAACCATTTTTGGCGTGCTAATACACCAGAAAAAATGGGAGATTTAGTCTTTATTCAAGGCCATTCTGCACCAGGAATCTATGCTCGGGCATATTTGGAAAGAAGGCTTAATAAAGAAGATCTTCGCTTATTTCGTCAGGAGGTTGGCGGCAAAGGGATTTCGTCCTACCCTCATCCTTGGTTAATGCCTGATTTCTGGCAATTTCCCACGGTATCAATGGGACTCGGGCCAATCATGGCAATTCACCAGGCTCGATATATGAAATACCTCCATAACCGTGGATTAATAGACGCAAGCGATCGCAAGGTGTGGGCATTTCTTGGTGATGGAGAGATGGATGAACCTGAGTCGCGTGGTGCATTAGCCTTAGCCGGTAGAGAAAATCTCGACAACCTCATTTTTGTTATCAACTGCAATTTACAACGACTTGATGGGCCAGTGCGAGGCAACGGGAAAATTATTCAGGAACTCGAAGGTGATTTCAGAGGAGCTGGATGGAATGTCATCAAGGTAATTTGGGGTGGATATTGGGATCCATTGCTGATGCGTGATGATAAAGGATTGTTAAAACAACGAATGGAAGAAGCGGTAGATGGAGAGTATCAAGCTTTTAAGGCTAAAGATGGGGCATATGTTCGAGAAAAGTTTTTTGGAAAATACCCTGAACTTCGCGAGATGGTATCCAACATGACAGACGAAGACATTTGGCGCTTGAATCGCGGCGGACATGATCCACATAAAGTGTACGCTGCTTACGCCGCTGCCGCAAAACATAACGGCCAACCCACGGTCATTCTCGCGAAGACGGTCAAAGGCTATGGAATGGGTGAAGCGGGGGAAGGGCAAAATACCACCCACCAACAAAAGAAAATGGGGGAAGACGCACTGCTTGCGTTCAGGGACCGATTCAATATCCCACTGACTGACGCTGAAGTTGCCGACGCACCCTTTTATCGCCCAGACGTCAACTCAGCGGAAACTGAATATCTAATGGAAAAACGGCGGGCTCTCGGCGGCTCGATACCTTCGAGAATCAGTTTAAGCAAACCTTCATTCAATATTCCAGATTTATCCATGTTCTCCAACCAGCTGGAAGGGACGGGTGATCGGGAAATCTCAACTACCATGGCGTTCGTCCGTATCCTCTCAATATTGGTGAGAGATAAGACATTGAAGAAATTTATCGTACCAATTATTCCAGACGAGTCAAGAACATTTGGCATGGAGGGAATGTTCCGTCAGCTTGGCATCTATTCCCCAAAAGGGCAGTTATACGAACCAGAAGATTCGGAGCAATTGATGTTCTATCGTGAAGACAAGGATGGGCAGGTACTCCAAGAAGGCATAAATGAAGCAGGCGCGATGTCGTCTTGGATTGCTGCGGGAACCGCTTACAGCAATCACGATATTTGTACGATACCATTTTTCATTCTCTATTCCATGTTTGGATTTCAGAGAATTGGTGATCTTTGCTGGGCGGCTGGAGACAGTCGAGCCAGAGGGTTTATCCTTGGCGGCACAGCTGGTCGCACCACATTGGCTGGCGAGGGATTGCAACACCAAGATGGTCATAGTCTGATTCTATCCGGAACAATTCCTAATTGTGTCTCCTATGACCCGACGTATGGTTACGAACTCGCTGTCATCATCCATGACGGATTGCGCCGGATGTACGACGAACAGGAGAGCATTTACTACTACATAACTGTAATGAATGAAAACTATGCTCATCCCGTCATGCCTAAAAATGCAGAAGAAGGCATTCTAAGGGGCATGTATTTGTTGAAAAGCATCACCAGCGAAACGGCAAGGACTAAAGTACAGCTGCTTGGTGGAGGTACTATTCTACGGGAAGTAGAAGCTGCTGCCGAAATTCTTAAAAATGACTATCAAATAGATTCTGATATTTGGAGCGTCACTAGTTTTAACGAACTTGCGCGAGATGGGCAAGATGTAACGAGATACAATCGACTACATCCTGAGGGAGAGCAAAGACAAAACCACATCGAAATGTGTCTAAACAATACCGAAGGACCGGTCATCGCAGCAACGGACTATATTAAACTCTATGCCGAACAGATCAGAGCCTTCGTTCCCAACAAATATTATGTCCTTGGAACAGATGGATATGGTCGTAGCGACACTAGAGAACAGTTGCGCAAATTCTTTGAGGTGGATCGGTACAATATCATCATCGCCACACTCGATTCGTTGGTAGAGCAAGAGCTTGTTTCACCCTCCGAGGTGAGCGATGCGCTCTCAAAATACAACATCGATCCCGACAAACCGAACCCGGTATCTGTATAAGTCCTGTGTTAGAAACTCCAGCAAGAGAACAGTTCAAATGTCAAATCTAATTGAGATAAAAGTACCTGATATTGGTGATTCTGCAGAAGTTGAGGTGATAGAAGTGCTTATATCAGTAGGAGATACCGTTACAGCGGAAGATCCCCTACTCACTCTAGAGAGTGACAAGGCAACAATGGAAATCCCGAGCCCAGAAACCGGTGTAATAACGACAATCAGCACTCAAACCGGGCAGTTTGTCTCACAGGGCATGGTGATTATGACCATGACACTGCAGACGGATTCACCCAATGCCGATGTAACGTCAGACTCGGACAGTGAGGAAGAGAACTCTCAAGACAATGAATCTATTTCTCACTCAGCCTCTGGCGAAAGCACCATACAAGCAACCGCCCCTCCTCTCGCTGAAGAAGTCGAATCTACTACCTTATCTAAAGAAACACCACACTCTATCCCCCCGACACTACCTCCCCCCGTGGAGCGATCAGGTCTTGCCTTACCCCATGCAAGCCCTGCAGTCCGTCGATTTGCCAGAGAACTTGGTGCCGATTTAAGTCAGATTACAGGCTCGGGATCAAAAAGCCGAATCACTCAGGAGGACGTACAAACCTGGATTAAAAATAAGCTGTCTAATCCGGTAGAATCCACTGTTGGTGGTGGTATACCAAACATTCCAGAGATTGACTTCTCGCAGTTTGGTGAAATAGAAACCGCCGCCTTATCGAGAATAAAGAAACTATCCGGCCCCCATTTACAGACCGCTTGGCTCAATATTCCCCATGTCACTCATCATGACGAGGCGGACATTACTGAGTTAGAGGCATTCAGAAAATCACTAAAATCAGAAGCAGAAAAAGAAGGAATTCGAATCACATTGCTGGCTTTTGCAACCAAAGTTCTTGGCAGTGCGCTTAAAAAGTTTCCAACTTTCAATTCCTCCCTGCACCCAAACGGGGATTCACTAATCCTAAAAAAGTACATCAACATTGGTATCGCGATGGACACCCCCCAGGGGTTGATCGTTCCGGTCATTAAGAATGCTAATGATAAAACGATCTTCGAGCTCGCTCGGGAAATGGGAGAGCTAAGCGTTCGCGCCCGTGATGGCAAACTCAAGGCCGATGATCTGAAAGGTGGCAGCATGAGCATTTCCAGTCTTGGTGGAATCAGTGGCGTCGCCTTTACGCCTATCGTCAATGCCCCCGAAGTTGCTATTCTGGGAATTTCCAGATCAAAAATGATGCCCGTCTGGGATGGCAAAGCATTCCAACCACGACTAATCTTGCCTTTGAGCTTATCCTATGACCATCGAGTCATTGATGGTGCTGAAGGTGCCCGGTTTTCTGCGTATCTGTCACAATCATTTGGCGATCTACGAAGGCTCTTTTTATAGGTAATAACATGTCAACATTGATTGAAGTACTTATTCCGGATCTTGGTGACTTAGACTCCGTTCCAATCATCGAAATATTCGTTAACGTCGGCGATGTCATAGAGGTTGACGACCCACTAATTGCTTTGGAAAGCGATAAAGCTACCATGGAGATACCTTCTACCGACTCCGGAGTGGTTCGGGAAATCCTCTGCAATGTCGGCGATTCCATTGCCCAGGGTCAATTGATCCTTAAACTTGAAACTCAGCCCGAATCACCAGCTGGGCCACAAATTGGATCAAAGGCTCATGGTAATGACGCTACCGAAGGCGAATCTAATACAAAACAGTCAACCGTTGATATATCACCATCCCGTCCCTCCCAAACGCAACCGATTTCCACTGTATCACACAACCAAGCCGACCAACACGCGCAATTAGTCGTTCTTGGCTCTGGGCCCGGTGGGTATACAGCGGCGTTCAGAGCGGCAGACCTTGGCCTTAAAGTAATACTTGTTGAACGCTACGAAAATTTGGGCGGTGTTTGTTTGAACGTCGGATGCATTCCATCAAAAGCATTACTCCACATTGCGAAAGTCATCAATGAAGGCAAAGAGGCATCTAACATTGGAATCAACTATACCACGCCCTCTTTGGATCTTGATAAAGCCCGGGAATGGAAGTCTGGAATTGTTAAGCAGCTCACTCAGGGCCTTGTGGGGTTGGCAAAGAAACGAAAAGTGACTGTCATCAGCGGCGAAGGGAAGTTCACTTCTCCTAAGAGTATGTCAGTGGCAAACAACGGGACTATTACCACGATCTCTTTTGATCAAGCTATTATTGCCGCAGGATCCGAGCCCGTTGAAATTCCCTCTTTTCCTCATGATGACCCTAGAGTGCTCGACTCCACTGGTGCTTTGGAACTCACCTCAATTCCCGATACTCTTTTAGTCATCGGTGGTGGCATTATTGGACTGGAGATGGCAACTGTTTACAACGCTCTGGGAACCAAAGTCACTATTGTGGAGATGATGGACTCGCTTATGGCTGGTGCAGACCCTGATCTTGTTCGACCACTACTTAAACGCATTAAAGGCCAATACGAGAATATTTGGCTAAAAACTAAAGTCACTCAGATGTTAGCCTCGGAAAATGGGATTGATGTTAGTTTCGAAGGCCCAGATGCACCAAACAACATGGCCTTTGAAAAAGTGTTGGTTAGTGTTGGAAGGACTCCTAATGGAGGAAAGATAGATGCATCAGCTGCAGGAGTATCAGTCACCGAACGTGGCTTTATTGAAGTAGATGATCAGCAAAAGACGAATGTTCCTCATATATTTGCCATTGGCGATATAGTGGGACAACCCATGCTAGCGCACAAGGCTGTTCACGAAGGAAAAGTTGCCGCTGAAGTTGCTGCTGGCTTAAAAAGCGGCTTTGATGCTAGAGTGATCCCATCTGTGGCCTACACTGACCCAGAAGTTGCTTGGGTCGGCCTAACGGAAACAGAAGCTAAAACTCAGGGTATTGACTATGGGAAAGGTAGCTTCCCTTGGGCGGCAAGTGGCAGAGCGTTGACTCAAGATCGCCCTGACGGCGTGACAAAATTGCTGTTCGACAAAAACAATGATAGATTAATTGGCGCAGGAATTACCGGCACTAACGCGGGTGACTTAATCGCTGAAGCAACACTCGCTATTGAAATGGGCGCAGACGCTCAAGATATCGGATTAACTATCCACCCCCACCCTACTTTGGCAGAAACATTGGGATTTGCCGCAGAGATGTTTGAAGGAACCATTACCGATTTATATGCTCCGAAAAAGAAAAAAACCTAACTCAATTCCATCAGGTTAGACCAGGCTAAAATTCACTGAATCATAAATCGAACAATCGGGCAATTCGATTCATGCGGGCCACCGCCAGAACCAGAATCGGTATCATAAAATGACGATGTCGTTTTATACTTTGGCCAGTCTCGTTTTAATAATCAGTCCCGCGAATATGATACCTATCAGTAAAAGCAGTGGATTCACAATTTGTCCCGCAGACAGGAAAACAAGTGTGGCCATCATTAAACAGAAACCAATCAGCAACGAGCCAATGATCCGTGTTCGAGGAATTAGCAAAAGCAGCACGCTAACGAGCTGGATAACACCGTAACCATTGAGAGTGATGTGGGTAAAGCCATAGGAAAAAAAGAGCGTCACTGCTTTTTGCGTTAAAAGGATATTGGCAAGCCCTAAGTATGCGGATACTAGGGCCAACAAGCCTATAATCTGTAGAAGTTCAGACTTGAGCTGACAGTTACCCGTTTATCAGTAGCTGTCTGTCAGATAGAGTTTAGTTTACAAACTTTTCTTTCCAGATCGCTTTACCGTCGATGAGTGTTTCCATCGGCG
>WLWV01000295.1 GCA_012103395.1 Gammaproteobacteria bacterium | reverse complement strand
AGTTACCTCGTTGTGTTTTGATATTGTTTGGTAACTACATCAAAACGGGTAACTCTCATTAAATCAACCCTCGCTTCGCTCGGATTGATTTAATACGGTGTCAGATTTGGTCTAAACTTCTACACATGAAGGGTATAAACTGTATTTTAATTAGGCGGTCGTTTTTTTGTAATCCGAACGTGGTTTTGGCCTATGCAGAGTGCCCGGACAGGCAAGTCATCGAGCGCAAATGGAAAAATACGAATAATGGCCTGCAAACTTCATAATGAGCTCTGAGTATCAAACTGATCAAACATTTATGCGGCGAGCATTGGAGTTGGCTTCGGATGCAAGAAAAATGGATGAAGTCCCTGTTGGTGCATTAGTAGTGAACGACGGGGCGGTTATTGGAGAGGGACACAACCGAGTGATCAGCGACCTTGATCCTTCTGCCCATGCCGAGGTGGTTGCGATTCGTGATGCCGCGAGCAACGTAGGGAATTTTCGTCTAGCTAACAGCGTACTTTATGTCACCATGGAGCCCTGTATTATGTGCGCCGGGGCGATTTTGCAAGCGCGAATTGAAAAGGTGGTGTTTGCTGCTTGGGATATACGTTTCGGGGCAGGTGGCAGTCGGCTAAATCTTCTTGAGTCTCAATTTCTCAATCACCAGTGTAAAGTGCATTCCGGTGTACTTGAGAAGGAAGCGAAAGTGTTGTTGCAGAGCTTCTTCTCAGCGAAGCGCTAATTCGCGATACACCGTGGGTGCATAAGAAAAGGGTGGCTCAGTTCATTGATATGTGCTTTTCACTTCTTTACGCTCAACCCTTGCCGCTATTTTACTTACTGGGGTTGCCTCATGAATTGGATGATTTGATCAAATCGACTGGCAATTAGCTCAGGCTCTAAGGGGGGTTGATAAATCGATGCGAGCATTCCTTGGGGGGAAATCAATAAAATCGCGCCGCTGTGTTCAACCAGATAGTTCGTGTCCCCAGGTTCATGGGGGTTGATGGAATAGGGAATACCAAGCTGGCTAGTGAGTGAATTGATCTGATCTGTATTTCCAGTAGCGCCGATGAATGAGCCACCGAAAAAGTCCAAATAGGTTTTCATGTGCGACGGTGTGTCCCGTTCTCCATCCACGGAAACAAATATAAATTGAGTCTCTTGTTCAAGAGAGGGTGCTTGTTCGATAATTATCGACCTTGCTTGTCTTAAGGTTTGCATGGTGATTGGACAGATATCGGGGCAGTGGGTATATCCAAAAAAGAGAAAATTCCATTTGCCCGTTAGCGTCGATAGATTGAAAGGTTCGTTATCTTGATTGATCATTTCAAATTCGACTACTTGCTTTTGTTTCGGCCAAAAAAAGCTTTCGATTTGGGTGGCTTCTATTTGATTCGAAGTGGGTAGCTGAAGTCCGAAAATAGAAAGATAGAGGCCGACTATAAGTGCTGTGGCGCTGAGCAGAATGACGCCGATTTTTGATTGCATGAATTAACGTTCGGAATTAATTTGACTTAAAGATATTGATACTGACATTGGATTTGATTCTTTATGTGCCGCTTCCCCAAGACTTCCTGCTTTCCTAAACAACCTGAAGCTAGTGCTTATAATCGTGAAGAACCTGAATAGGAACTAATACTAGTATAGGTCATATTGCTCGCCTTCTTTAGCGAATTCTGCATAATGGCTGAGGCTCAGACCGAGGCGACTGAATTAGTATCAGACAAGGGAGGGAATCATAGTTCAATTCATTCGAATATACGATCACGAGGTGTTGCAATACACCCTAGACGGACGTCTTCATGAACAGCGCAAAAATTATCTATTTCGATTTAGTATGGTGATTACAAATATTTAGTCGTTATTCCTACGCTGATTTCCAATTATGTTCAATAGAATTCTATGGGCAGTGAAACCTTTTTACCCATAATCTGTTGCTCTTCGGTTGGGGCGGCAATGCTCGAAAATGGAAAATCGGGTGTCATGAATACTCTAATGTGGATTTGAAAAAACTTGGGAGGTATACTGGCAGATACACATTCAATAATGGCCCTTGGAGGCAAAAAATATGACCGAGTTTTCCAAAAAGACAAAATGTGGTGTGGTTGGTGCAACCGCATCGATGTTGATATTTGGTGCCGCTTCAACGTTCGCTGAAGGGACATTGAATGTCACTAACTGGGCGGAATATATCGCAGAAGACACCATTGCGAATTTTGAGAAGGAGTACGATATCAAAGTCACCTATGACTCGTATGATTCTGCTGAATCTATTGACTCAAAATTGTTGGCTGGTAGCACAGGATATGATGTGGTGAGTCATTCTGGGTCTATGATCGCTCGATTAATCCCAGCCGATATTCTGCAGGCTGTCGATAAATCAAAACTGCCAAATCTCAAGCACATGCGTGCAGACGTGATGAGTCAACTTGGTGCCCAATGGGACCCAGACAATAATCACATTATTCCCTTTATGTGGGGAACTCATGGTGTGACTTATAACGAAGCACTGGTGAAAGAAACCTATCCTGATGCGCCGATTGGCTCAATGGACATGATTTTTGATCCTGCTCATATGGAAAAGCTAGCAGAATGTGGTGTTTCATTCTTGGATTCGCCAACGGATGTTATCCCTATGGCGCTTGCTCATCTAGGGTTGGACCCAAGCTCAACAGATAAAGCAGATTATAAAAAGGCAGGGGAATTATTAGCCGCTGTTCGCCCTTATATCAAAACCTTTGATAACTATGCATATCAAAGAATGTCAGAAAAAGAGTTTTGTGTCTCTGTGACCTGGGGTCCTGATGGCTTGTTGGCAATGTCTCAAGCTGCCGAAGCAAATACCGGTGTTGAACTGGATTTCTTCGTACCTGAAGGCAAAGGTAAGGCGAATCTGTGGGTAGACGGATGGGTTATTCCGGCGGATGCAAAAAACGTTGAGAATGCGCATCTTTTCCTTAACTACATGATGCGTCCTGAAGTTGGTGCTAACGACAGCAATTACACTTGGTATGCGACGGCAAACCAAGATGCTCTGCCTTTGGTGGATGAGGAAGTCACAAGTAGCCCAGCGGCTTATCTGTAGAAGTTTAGACCAAATCTGACACCGTATTAAATCAATCCGAGCGAAGCGAGGGTTGATTTAATGAGAGTTACCCGTTTTGATGTAGTTACCAAACAATATCAAAACACAACGAGGTAACT
>WLWV01000294.1 GCA_012103395.1 Gammaproteobacteria bacterium | reverse complement strand
TGATGGCTCAACATTCAACACCTAATCCAGAAAAACCGGCTTTGGCTTCGTTCGCTACGCTCACTTCGCCTAAGCCAAACGAACATCGCTAAAGAAATAAATTACAGACCTCAGGGTACACTACCCATTGAAAACATCAATTTTTCCAATCTGCGCCTTCCCATGCCAGATGACACAGTGACTTGTTAACAAAACATGCAGACTTGACTCATTTACCGTTGCGGGGGCAGTACCGGGATTGCCAGATAAAACAGCCTGACGCACCGATTTCCCATGACACCGTGACAATTACTTGCGCAGTGAAACCCGAGCGGTCTGGATGGTATGCAACTTCGGCTAAAAGTACAAGAATAAACCCTAAAAACAATGTACTAATAACGACATAGCCAGGTTACCTGTTACTCCGATAAGCTCTTTTTCAGTACTTAAAAAGGACAAAATGTTTATTCTTGATCCCTTTGCGCTCACTGTGTTTCAGAAATTCCCACCCAAGAATCGATTAATTCGATAAAATACTGACTCTTCGTTATCAGACTTCCCTCACACTATCATCATTGATGAGCCCTCGCTGACGAAGTGAATACCAAACCTTTTCCAACAATGGTGTTAACAAAATCATGTTAGTCGCGGCACGGAGGAAAATTGGCAGCTGGATTGCCAAATACCTTTCCAAACAGATTCCCCACTACCACCCTTTCTCAACCTGCGAAATCCCGGTTTTGGAAAACGTACTGCAGCCCGGGGATGTCATTCTTGTGGAAGGTGATACACGAATCAGTAGTGTAATCAAATACTTGACACAGTCCACCTGGTCCCACGCGGCGATGTACATTGGAGAGCAGCCCGGGGTCGCCTTTCCAGAGGGTGAGAAAAATAGTGAACCCAATGTCCTAATAGAAGCAGAATTAGGTTTTGGCGTCATTGCCATGCCCCTATCCAAGTATCGCAACTTCAATATTCGTATTTGTCGCCCCATTAATCTGACAGAAGAAGACCGACAGGCCATGGTACAAACCATGATCAATAACCTAGGTAGAAATTACGATTTAAAACACGTCTTCGACTTAGCACGCTACCTACTCCCCATCCCGGTTCCCGTTCGATTTCGCCGAAGAATGCTGGCCCTTGGTAGCGGCGACCCTTCCCAAGCGATTTGTTCTAGCTTGATCGCAAAAACATTTCAATCTATTCGATACCCAATACTCCCTACTGTTGAAAAGACTGATCCTTCCTCCGTTTTCAGCTTTCAGGCTAAGGAGATTTATCATATCCGCCACTACAGCCTTTTCACTCCTAAGGATTTTGACGTATCGCCCTATTTTCAAATCGTGAAACCTATCATCGAAAACGGATTCAACTATCAGTCCCTGGACTGGTCTTCAGTGCCAAAAAAGAAAACAGGGGAAAGATTAGAGAAACACGCATAGCGCCGTGAAATCACTTCTTAGCCTTCCTTAGATGTATTTTCAATGGGCGTCTCATTCGAAATGGCGAGACTTAAGTAACGAACGATGTAGCGAATATTGCACATTCATCGACGGTGTTGATCAATAACCCAGTACACCGCCAATCAAGGACCTTCAGAAAAACGGCTTCGAGCTATTCCAGGAATGAATCCAACAATGGAACAATCATGCATTGGCGAAAAAATCACCTCGCAAATTTTGTTCTCACTTAACTTTTCTGCTACCCCAAATCACCGGAATTAATCAATGACCACTAGTATGACCGCTTTTTCCCGCGTTGAATCCAGTCAATCTGGCGTTCAGTTAATTTGGGAAATACGTAGCGTCAATCATCGATATCTCGACACACACCTCAAGCTACCCGATGAGCTTCGTCTTTTGGAAACAAACTGTCGAGCGATCATTTCGAAAGCATTGAACCGAGGCCGAATCGACGCACAGCTTAAACTCGAAAAAAGTGCTAACGGCGTACATTTGAATGCAATCAACTCAAGCATGCTAGAAAACCTTGAAGAGTTGCTCGCGCAAATCAATACCGCTATTCCCAACGCTACTCCAGCCAATGCCCTCGACATCCTTCGTTGGCCCGGCGTACTAATTGAACCCAAAAAAGACAACGAAGCACTGCATGAGCAGTCATTAACCCTATTGGAAAACGCCATCGCCGTATTGATAGAAAACAGAGAGCGGGAAGGAAATCGAATGGGGGAATTGATTAGCGAGCGCATCCAAACCTGCCGAAAACTGGTGGTCGACTTAATCAGCGAAATCGATGACATCACCAATACCCAGAAACAAAAATGGCAAAACCGCATCGACGAACTCTGCAAAGAACCGGACAGTAATCGACTGCATCAGGAAATCGCCATCATCCTCACCAAAAGCGATATCCAGGAAGAACTTGACCGCCTACAAACCCACTTCGACGAAGTCCATCGCACCATCACCTCCAACAAGCCCGCCGGCCGCCGACTCGACTTCCTCATGCAAGAACTCAACCGCGAAGCCAACACCCTCGGCTCCAAATCCATTGACCAAAGAATCACCAACACCTCCGTGGAACTTAAAGTTCTGATAGATCAGATGAGAGAGCAGATTCAGAACATTGAATGATGTTTCAGGGAGTTTCAAACTTAGTAAAAACATAAATATATCAAATATTTAGTCAGCAAAAGAAGTAGCAAAAGGGTCAGACTCGATTGCTTTAGGAGCTTTTCCCATCATTTCAAATAGGAGATCTTGAGTTGGGTTTACCAAGCCATGTCATTGCAAGATATCCTAATCTAGTGACCCTTTTGAGTTGAAAGCTCAATGGGCGGTAGTTGGTTCATTTCAACCAGATTGACACCACCAATAAACACTATCGCTGACGGTGGAAATAGCTAGAAAAGACGAACGATGGCTGCCACAACTACCCTGATAAATATCTGCATACAGAGCAGCATCATTCGCAGGTTGTTGTTCGATGAGACCATTGAACCACCACGATGTTATAAATGGTTTCCTAATTTGTAGTTTTTCTTTTTGTTGGCTAGATAATTTTACTAACCCTTTCGTTTCTATAGGTAGTGTAATCTGAGGTCTGTAATTTAGCTTTCTATTGCGATGTTCGTGGTAGTGTAATCTGAGGTCTGTAATTTAGCTTTCTATTGCAGCTTCGCTATTGGCTTTGGCGGAGTGAACGTAGAGAGCGAAGCCAAAGCCGGTTTTTCAGGCTTTAGTATTGAATGTTGAGCCAT
>WLWV01000073.1 GCA_012103395.1 Gammaproteobacteria bacterium | reverse complement strand
ATTGTCCGGGTCTTCCCGAACGACGCATCTTTACTCAGGCTTGTCAGTGCCATTCTCGTTGAGATTGACGATGAATGGAGCAATGCCGACAAGCGATATATCGTGTGGAACGACAATAATGACTCAACCTAAATCAAAGTTACAGACGTAGGGTTGCACAATCCTAACACTTGTTCGTTCACCAAAGCGTACTTGCACGCCAAATGGTTCGAGGAGTCGGAAACCCCTTCCTTTTCTACAAACAGTGTTAGTACATATCGTACTGAACGCTGACGACCTATTCCTTTGTCATCACATAAATTTTTTCTGTCAAGGTATCGAGGCCTCTTTCAGAGAGATTGCCAACGATGTCTGGGCCTGATGAATGATCTACCCGGTCAATCTTGAAGCTATTGCTGAACAGTGTCCGAACTTCTTTCTCAGTGACAGAGAACGGGGGACCTTTCATTTTATTTTGATCATAATCCATACCGATCAAAAGAATCTGGTCGTTCGTATTCAATAACGCCGATAGGTGGTCGGCATATTGTCTACGCATTTTTGGCGGTAGTGCAATGAGTGATGCGCGGTCGTAGACCACATCCACCGAGGGCAAATCTGCTTCGGTCAGCGCAAAAATATCGCCCTGCAACAACTCGATAGAGTCACTTTTAAAATGGATAAATCGTCCATCATTAGATTCTTCATAGTCGAGGCCTGTTTCCTTGAAAAAGTCTCTACAGGCGGTTTCGCTGATCTCTACTCCGACGACAGAATGTCCTTGCTCAGCCAACCACAGCATGTCTTTTGATTTTCCACACAACGGAACAAGTACCGCGCCGCCATTCAGGCCTTTCATTCCCCAATGACGCTTTAGGCGTGAGTTGATTTTCTCCTGGTGAAACCCAAGTTGACCCGCCTCCCATTTACTTAACCAAAAATCACTGTCCATTCCTATCTCCTAACAATCGTTCTAACGCACTATCGTACACGCGACAAAGGGGCAATAGAAAAACCTAATGATCACTGTGATTATGTTTCTTTCCATCCATGGCTTTCACTTCCAGATCCGTATGCATTTCGCTGCCGTTTTTGAACCGTAAAACCACGGACGTTTTATCCCCAATCTCAAAGTCTCTATTTCGTTTCATCAGCATCAGATGAAACCCACCTGGCGCAAAGTCTAAATTTTCACCTTGCTGAATCGCCACCTCGTCCACATGGCTCATTTTCGCAACACCACTTTCTTCATAGGAGCGATGAACCATCACCGTTGCGAAATCATCAGAAGACGCGCCCACAAGGTGGTAGTCCTGATCGCTGTGATTATGCAACTCAAAGTAGCCTGCCATGGGTGAATTAGGCGGTGCACTTCTTGCCCAACCATGATGAATCATCATCGTGTTAGGCTTAAAGTAAAAACCATATAAAGTGATAACAGCCAGCAACAATGCCAGAAAAGAAAATACCGCTTTTTTCATCGAATAAACCGTAACATTAATAAATGAGGTCTGAGAAAAGCGCCCTAGGAGAAATAAAAGCTAGAAAAAAATGAAAATAGCATCTATAAATGAACACTTTTCCGTGCATTTTTAACAGCGTCTTTTCAAGCGCAACGCTGGTCTGAGATTTTTAGAATAAAATCTTAGATGGCATCAGCGCAGTTCACTTAACGGCTTCCACAACCAGCACTGCCCCATCCACTCCAACAATTTTTACCACTGAGTCTTTTTCCAGATCCGGCCCCGCTACCTGCCAACGACTATCATCAATTGAAATCTTACCCATTCCATTTTCAATTGACTCACAAAGCAAAGCAGTTCTACCAATGTATTGATTAGCTCTGCGATTCAGATTGGGCAGTTCCGATTCCTTTTTCTTACCAGTGAGAAAACGCCTGGACAAAAGAACGCTGATAACGGACAACACCGAAAAAATCAGCGCTTGGAGTTGCCAAGGAGAATCCGGGAAAACCATTACCAGAACAGCGGTTACGAACGCGGAGATTCCTAACCAAAGGAAAAAAGCAAATGGGGCTACCAATTCAATCACCAACATGATCAAACCGGCGGCTAACCATCCCCAATAAGTAACAACAAAATCCATAACCATCATTTCCTCCAGGCGTTAACCACGACAGAATCTAATCGTTTTTCTTTGGACTATCAGAGAGGACTTCCTTGGCAAGTTCTCCAATTCCACCCAAAGACCCAAGTAAGCTCGTTGCCTCCAACGGTAAGAACATAACCTTCTGATTCTCGGCCGACCCCATTACCTGCAACGCTTCGATGTACTTTTGGGCAATAAAGTAGTTCACGGCCTGCATGTTTCCGTTGCTGATTGCCTCGGACACCATTCTTGTGGCTTCTGCTTCAGCCTGAGCCAATCTTTCTCTTCCCTCTGCCTGTCTGAAAGCGGCCTCTTTTTCCCCTTCTGCATCGAGAATCAGGCCCTGTTTTTCCCCTTCTGATTTCAGAATTCTCGCTTGGCGCTCGCCTTCTGCCTCTAGAATAGAGGCACGTTTTTCTCGTTCAGCTTTCATTTGCCTTGCCATCGCGTCAACCAGGTCTTGGGGAGGAGAAATATCTTTTATCTCAATTCGGGTGACTTTGATTCCCCAAGGACTAGTCGCCGCATCGACCACATGAAGCAGCGAAGCATTGATTTGATCTCGCTTGGATAACGATTCATCCAAATCCATTGAACCGAGCACCGTCCTAGTATTGGTCATCGTTAGATTAAGCACAGCATGCTCAAGGTCACTCACCTCATACGTCGCCTTACCGGCGTCCAGTACTTGGAAAAACACCACTCCGTCCACCTTAACAACCGCGTTATCTCTGGTAATAACTTCCTGTGACGGAACATCCAACACTCTTTCCATCATATTGACCTTGGCTCCAATGGAATCCACGAAAGGAACAATGATGTGGAGTCCTGGCGGCAAAGATCGAGTGAATCGTCCTAGTCGTTCAATGGTGTATTCATAACCTTGAGTAACAATGACTATCCCTTTAAAGACAATCAGAATCGCGATAACGATGACTAATACAGCGAAGGTAGACAGACCCAAAAATTCCATTATTTTCTTCTCTTAAGTAGGTTCAATTAGATCCCTAATATGGGGACAAAACTATTAATTTCAACCTCATTCACCTTAGCGACCAATCGATTGACAATCGGTCACGCTCTTGGGGTTAGTAACTCTCCAGTAAAGTAACTGGTCAAAAAGGTAACGTTAAATCCGGTCTGATAGAAAGCAACAAATCCCTGAAGCGACCTTGAATAACATCTAACTGAGATTCGCTTCCAGCTTCAAACCGCATGATCACAGTGGGGGTGGTATTAGAGGCACGTATAAGGCCAAATCCATCCTCAAAGTCGACTCGAATACCATCTATTGTATTCATCACGGCATCCGGAAAGGCGGCCTTTTCCACCAACTCAGAAACGAACGGATAATGCTCTCCCTCATTCATTTCGAGACGCAGCTCAGGCGTATTTATAGTATTGGGTAGTGCTGAAAAAATGGTTTCCGGAGGTTCCTCAAATGCACTCAATAGCTCACACAGCCTTGCACCAGCATAAATTCCGTCATCGAAACCGCCCCACCGGTCATTAAAAAAGATATGTCCGCTCATTTCTCCGGCCAACGCGGCACCGGTTTCTTTTAACTTTGTTTTGATAAAAGAATGACCGGTTTTCCACATCGTCGCAACACCCCCTGCTTCTTTAATCGCTTGGGGGAGTATTTGTGAACACTTTACATCATAGATAATTTCAGCGCCCGGGTTTTGATTAAGAATACTTTGAGCGAATAACAACATTTGTCTATCAGGCCAAATTACATCACCATTTTTTGACACGATACCCAGTCGGTCTGCGTCACCATCAAACGCCATACCGAAATCTGCATCAGATTCTTTCACAAGCGCAATCAGATCCTGTAGATTTTCCAGCTGGCTCGGGTCTGGATGGTGATTAGGAAAGTTACCATCGATGTCGCAGAATAGTTCCACTACCTCACAGCCTATGTTTTTAAACACCTCAGGTGCAGCCGCTCCCGCCACACCGTTTCCACAGTCAATCACAACTTTCAGGGGACGCTTCAATTCAACATCATTTACAATGCGATCACAATATAAAGGCAACATATCTCTGTGCTCTATCTCACCGGGCTTCTCAGCTAAGGCAAAATTATCTGTTAGAACCCTCGCTTTTAGTTCTTGAATCGCCTGACCTGAAAGCGTTGTTCCGTTAATCATCATTTTCAGACCATTGTACTCGGGTGGATTGTGACTGCCAGTGACCTGTATTCCGGTACCAGTACCTGATTCCACCGTTGTAAAATACAAAGTTGGGGTTGGGACCTGACCAATATCGATCACATCACAGCCTGTGGACACCAAGCCCCGACATAGCGCATCAACTAGATCTGGGCCTGTTAGCCGACCATCCCGCCCCACAACAACCGTATCAACTCCCTGAGCCTTTGATTCACTGCCAAACGCTTTGCCGATTAGTTCCACTGTATCTGGCGTTAATGCAGTTTTCACCACACCACGAATGTCATAAGCTTTAAAGATTTCGTGAGGAAAAGTCATGATGGCAACTGCTGATAACGTGTTTGCATTAAATGTAAGACTGAGTCAGGGTCAACAACTGTCACCCGACTTTGTGAATTGCTCGTTTCTCAACCGCTAACGCCGCTTCGTGGACCGCCTCAGAAAGCGTGGGATGTGCGTGTATCGTTCTCGCCAGATCTTCCGAGCTCGCCCGAAACTCCATCGCTAAGACACACTCACTAATGAGCTCCGAAACATGCGGACCCACCATATGAACGCCAAGAATTCGGTCTGTGTTTTTGTCGGCAACCACTTTTACGAAGCCAATGGGTTCTTCCATTGCTTTAGCACGTCCGGTTGCTGCGAAAGGAAACGAGCCTGATTTGAACTCGATGCCTTCTTCTTTTAATTCAGCTTCGGTCTTACCTACCCATGCAATCTCGGGCGCAGTATAAATCACCCAGGGGACCGTGTTAAAATCGACATGGCCATGGCCGCCGGCGATCCGTTCAGCCACGGCTACACCTTCTTCAGAACTCTTATGCGCTAGCATTGGACCGCGCACAGCATCTCCAACTGCCCAAACATTTTCGATACTGGTTCGACAATCATCATCAACTTCAATGAAACCACGATCATCGGTTATCACTCCACAATCTGAGGACAACAATCCATCCGTAGCAGGGCGGCGGCCCACTGCAACAATGACACGGTCCACGACCTCTTGATGTTCCGAATCCCCTTTCGTATACGTTAAAGTCACTTTGCCGGATTCTTCTTTTACGCTTTGTACCATAGCACCTAATCGAATATCCAAACCCTGCTTCTTGAACTGCCTTGCGGCCTCTTTTGACACCTGGGGATCAGCAGCAGCCAGAAACTTATCCATCGCCTCCAAGATGATTACATCAGCCCCCAGTCTGTTCCAGACGCTTCCCAGCTCAAGACCAATCACACCCGCACCGATAATACCGATGCGCTCAGGAACTCTATCAAAATTAAGTGCCCCCGTAGAATCCACGATGGTATTGTGATTAAACGGCATTGATTTCAATTCCACCGGAGTTGATCCTGGGGCAAGAATGATATGTTGAGCCGTGAAAGTATCCGTTAGCTCTCCATCAGAGTTAACGACCGTCACCGTATGGTCTGCAACCACTTTGGCAGTACCATGAATAAATTTGACTTTATTCGCTTTAAAGAGCTGGGCGATCCCCGAAGTAAGGCTTTTGACGATACCATTCTTACGGGATTGCATCTTTTCGACATCAATGGACACGCTCTGTGCATGAATACCATGAGCGGCGAATTGATGATTAAGTTTATGAAACTGTTCAGATGAATCGAGCAATGCTTTGGACGGAATGCACCCTACATTGAGACAGGTCCCCCCTAACGATGACGCTCCTTTCGCATTAGTTTGTTTGTCTATACAAACGGTATTCAAACCTAATTGAGCACAGCGAATTGCAGCGACGTACCCCCCAGGTCCCCCACCAATTACAACCACATCAAAGTTTTCTGACATTTATCAACACTTATATAAAAATAACATCAACAATTGATACGCTCGACACCGTCAACGTATCACAGGAGTTGCACTTTAAATCTTAGAAATCGCTGAACAAGTCATGACGGTATTAACTTAAGCCTAAAACAGCTAATGTTATCGTGAAAAGACTTATGCAGGAGCTATATCTAGTAAAAAATAATAAAAACGGAATATCATCCCCACCTAAAATCAGTTTCTTTGGCAATGATGTTATTCAATAGAGACCATCACTAAGGCTTTTAGCAGTCCAACAGTAATCTGGCCGGATCTTCTAATATATCCTTAATTGTGACCAAAAACTGAACGGCCTCTTTGCCATCGATAATACGGTGATCATAGGACAACGCCAGATACATCATAGGGCGAATAACCACTTCACCATTTTCTGCCATTGGCCTGTCCTGAATCTTGTGCATCCCCAGAATAGCGCTCTGGGGAGGATTAACGATTGGGGTAGAAAGTAGCGAGCCAAACACACCACCATTAGTGATGGTAAAGGTGCCACCACTCAAATCCTCCAAACTAATCTTGCCATCTTTGGCCTTACCACCAAATTCTCGAATTTGAGATTCAACATCAGCGAAACTCATGTCTGCGCAATCTCGCAACACGGGCACTACAAGCCCTCTTGGCGATGACACAGCAATACCAATATCGTGATAACTATGTTTGACAATATCTGTTCCATCGATATAAGCGTTCACCAATGGATATCTTTGTAAAGCCACCACACTGGCACGAACGAAAAATGACATGAACCCCAACCGAGTACCATGCTTTTTCTCAAAGTCATCTTTGTATTTAGAGCGCAAATCCATTACTGGTTGCATATTGACCTCGTTGAATGTGGTCAATAACGCGGCGCCCTGTTGTGATTGAAGAAGCCGATGAGCGATAGTTTGTCGCAACCGACTCATTGGCTCACGAATCTCCTCACGCTCTCCAGACTTAACCATAGGTGCTCTCGCTGGCTTGTCTGGTGCGGGAACGGGGGCTGGTTGAGCGGTTGAGGGTGTTTCCTGCTCAGGTACCACTTGACTTGCGATATGATTGAGTACGTCTTCCTTGGTTAATCGGCCATCTTTGCCCGTACCCTTGATCACGCTAGGATCAATTCCATATTCCGCTACTAAACGTCGTGCCGCAGGACCCAATGAATCAGCACCACTGTCCTCAGCCGATTGACCATCATCAACGACGCTATGAGCATCAGCATTTCCAGCCGGAGCTGCACCCGCTTCGATACGTGCCAACAACTGATCACCAAGTACGGTGTCTCCTGAATTAGCAAGGATTTCCGTGATCACGCCATCTGCCGGCGCAGGAACTTCAAGCACGACTTTATCAGTTTCTACCTCAACAATAATCTCGTCACGCTGAACGTGGTCCCCCACTTTACGGGTCCAATCCAAAAGCAACGCATCCGCAACAGACTCTGGTAAAACGGGGACTTTAATTTCAATCGACATAAAAATAAGATTCTCTATGTAATTTAGGCAATAGTAAGCGCTTGATTAACTAACTGCTTTTGTTGGTGAGCGTGAAGCTTGTAATAACCGACAGCCGGCGAAGGGGAGCCTTCTCGGCCAACATATGACAATTCCTGATCATCAGTTAACATCCGACCCAAGTAGTAACTGATTTGATACCAACACCCCTGGTTTTTCGGCTCCTCCTGACACCAAACAACCTGCTTCGCATTGGTGTATTGCTGGATCGTTTCGCGCAATATCTTATTCGGAAATGGGTGAACCTGCTCCAGTCGAAGAATAGCAACCTCGTCCATTTTTCTTAAACGGCGTTCTTCAAGCAAGTCAAAGTAAACCTTCCCACTACAGATCACTAAACGCTTTATTTTTTCGCTGGGGAAATCATCTATTTCATCCATCACTGTCTGGAACTTTCCATTGATCAACTCGTCCGGAGTTGACGTTGAAAGCTTGTGCCGTAATAGGCTTTTGGGTGTCATTACAATCAATGGCCGTCTGAACGACCGCATCATTTGGCGACGCAATACATGGAACATTTGGGCCGGTGTGGTCGGCACACACACCTGCATGTTGTGCTCGGCACAGAGTTGAAGAAACCGTTCCAACCTCGCCGAAGAGTGCTCAGGGCCCTGACCTTCCATACCATGGGGTAAAAACATCACCAGACTGCATACCCGTGACCATTTCGCCTGACCACTGCTAATAAATTGGTCAATAACAACTTGCGCCCCATTAACAAAGTCACCAAACTGCCCTTCCCAAATTACCAGTGTACGGGGAGATGTTGTTGAGTAACCGTATTCAAAACCAAGCACCGCCTCTTCAGATAACAGTGAATTAATGACCAAGTAGTCACTGGAGTTTTCTGGAATATACTGCATGGGAATATGTGTTCGAGGCTGTGATTGATCATGTAAGGTCACATGGCGATGAGAAAAAGTGCCACGCCCTGCATCCTGACCAGACAATCGGACTTTAAAATCCTGCTCTAGCAACGTGGCATATGCCAATAGTTCTGCACACCCCCAATCCATGGGCTTTTCGCCCTTGGCCATTCTTATTCGATCTTCCAGCACTTTTTTAACACGAGCATGAACCACAAAACCTTCGGGGATTTCCGTGAGTTTTTCCGACAAACGAACTAGATCTTCTCCAGCAACCCCAGTAGTTATTGGTTCATTCCACATTTTTCCAAGATAGGGCTCCCAATCAACGACTTTCATCGCCTTGTTCGGATCAATAATCTGCCCAGCAACAATGTGGCCCTGATCGAGTTGACTGCGATAGCTTGCCATCATCTCTTTGGCCTCATCCGTCGTAATCACTCCGTCTGAAACGAGCCTTTCAGCATAGATTTCCCGAGGTGTTTTGTGCTTCTTGATTTCGCCATACATAATTGGCTGAGTAATGGTGGGTTCATCGGCTTCGTTATGTCCGTGCCTTCGATAACAGACGATATCCAACACCACATCACCGCCGAATTTCATGCGATACCGCAACGCCATTCGGGTTGCAAAGACGACCGCATCTGGATCATCTCCGTTGATGTGAAAAATAGGAGCCTGTACCATTTTAGCTATTTCGGTACAGTAAAGCGTCGAGCGGGCATCAAGGGTATTGGTGGTAAAACCGATTTGGTTATTGATAATGATGTGGATCGTTCCACCGGTCGAATATCCTCGGGTAGTGGACATTTGAAGCGTTTCCATGACCACGCCTTGTCCAGCAAATGCCGCGTCCCCATGAATCAAAATAGGAATCACCGAGTTTCGTGCTGTATCCCCTCTTCTTTGTTGTCGTGCCCGAACAGAACCTTCGACCACAGGGTTGATAATTTCCAAATGAGAGGGATTGAAAGACAATGCAACATGTACATTCCCTCCAGGAGTTTGTATATCGGAAGATGCCCCTTGATGATATTTGACATCACCCGTTTCAGTATCCTCATTCTCAGTTTGGTATTCACCTTCAAACTCGCTAAACAGTTCCTTAGGCGATTTCCCTAGGATATTGACTAACATGTTTAGCCGTCCTCTGTGCGCCATTCCGACAATGATTTCGTTCACTCCTTCGCTACCGAATTGCTGAATCATGTCCGACACCATTGGCACTAACACATCGCCTCCTTCCAAGGAGAACCGTTTCTGGCCCACATATTTGGTGTGGAGATACTTTTCCAAGCCTTCTGCAGCAGTCAACTTTTCCAATAGCTCCCGCCTTTCCTGATTACTCAGTTTAGGCCTTACTGGATTGGTTTCCACCTGCTCTTTGAGCCAGCCTCGTTTCTCCAAGTTAGAAAGATAACGGATCTCGTAACCGATGGGCCCACAATAAACGTCTCGCAAATAGTCCAGCAATGAGCGTAATGAATGCCGACCACCACCTGAGAGGTCCCCAACATCAAATTCAGTGTCAAGATCCTGTTCGCTCAGTTGATATTGGGATAATTCCATTTCTCTAGCGTCTCCTCTGGGCATGACGCCAATGGGATCCACATCCGCTAACAAGTGTCCAAGCGAACGGTATGCCGTAATGAGTTTGGAGACCTGGGCCTGTTTGTGGATTGAACTCTCAAACCAAGTCTGAGACCCACTTTCTGTGTGACCGGAGTCTTCTAATGACAGATCAGGAAGAGAAGAAAACACGGTTTCCCAATCACCCCTCTCATTGACCGATTGCTGGTAGAGAGACTCAAGGTAAGCCATATTCCCACCATTTAAAAACGCCAAATCAGATAGAGGTTTTTTCATTGCCTTGAAATTAGTAGTTGATTACTCTGTCGAAAGTTTCCGTACCCATCGGAAAAATCACATGGTTGATACTGACCTGTCTGAGAAGAACTCAACGACCAGAAGACACCAATATTAAACCATTATGCATAGCCGTATTGCCAGCCATATTGCTCAACCGCCACCGCCTTTTTGCGCGCAGTCATCTAATCGGGTTTTTCTCAGAGCGACTAAGGTTTAGTTTAGTCTGTCCATAAAAACCGAACAAGTTTGCTACAGCATAATTACAATAAATAGTTTTTATAAGTTTTATTAATATGCCAAGACTTCAGCGTCATGTCACAACCGCAGAAAAGAAATCCAGCTACCCCCGCCCACGATAAGTCGCCACACCTTGATCCGGAAGCCAAACTCCCTCGGGCAGCTCTCCCTGTTGAAAAAACACGTCAATGGGAATCCCGCCTCTCGGATACCAGTAACCGCCTATCCTCAACCATTTCGGATTAAGCTCATCCCATAGCCTTCTGGCAATGGAAATCGTGCAATCTTCATGGAAAGCACCGTGGTTACGAAAAGCGGTGAGAAATAGTTTAAGCGACTTGCTTTCCACCAACCTTTCCCCTGGCACGTAGTCGAGGACCAAATGCGCAAAATCAGGTTGCCCTGTCATGGGACACAAAGAGGTGAATTCCGGCGCAGTAAATCTGACCACATAATCAACGTCAGATTGAGGATTTGGTACTGTTTCCAACACGGATTGCTCTGGACTCTCCGGCTGTACTGTGTTGCCACCTAGCTGAGTCAAGTTTTGATAAATTGAATTGTCGCTCATGCTCTTAAAATCCTACCCTTATTCTAAGGAGTCTATAAATCAGTCTGTGCTAATGGAATTGGAAGTCAAAATTGATGAAAGAAAGACATAAAAAAGCGCTCCGATCATATCTAACCGAGACTGGGCTATTTCGAATTCCGTCTCGAATTTTATAAGTAACGATGATACCGCATGCTTTGGTATTCATTAGGTTTGAACTTAAATTCATCGGTAATAGCTTGAAGCATAGTGCTCAAACACCTCGTTGATTTCCCCATAGCTGCACATGCAGCTGAGGTAAAACACGCACTTTATACAATTGGCGCCGATTGACTTCATCAACCAGCCATCGCATCTGCTCTGCTAGGCGTTCGAGATCGATAACATTATCTCCCACCATGGTATTGCAAGGCTGTAATACCATGGCAATATCAGGATAAGACTGATGCCGGGCAATTGCCCAATCAAGATCAATCTCATCGCTGATCACAATCTTCAACGTAATTTTGGTATCGCTACCTGCCGCTTCAATACAAGCATTTAGCTTTTCTGGTGAGAACGACATGAGAGATGAAGGTGGTTTGGGGCTGAGCGTCAATGCATCTAAATGAACAAACCAATCCTTACTAACGCTGCCTTGGGTTTCCAACGCAAAGGTGTAACCTCGTGCTCTACCCAGCTCGATCATCCCCCCTAAAGGTTGGATAGCCGGATTCCCACCTGAAAGTGTGATGCACAAAGGTTTATTGCCGCTGAGCTCATCCACTTTTTGTAAAATGGCGGTGGCATCCATGCGCTTCCAGTGATGTTTAAACTTCTTATCAACGGCATACAAAGTGTCACACCAAGCACAAATGAAATCACAACCGCCTGTGCGAACAAACACAGTTGGCAATCCAATCAAAGCGCCTTCGCCTTGTATCGTTGGACCAAATATTTCGCTGACGACAATCTCAGTCATGTGAAAACGGCGCAAGGCACTATGGGCGATACTCCGCTGACGACTTAGGGGTTTCCGATACAGATACCGCGGTCACCTCTGGCCATTTCTCGAAGCACCATTCGTAGAAAATTCTAGCCAGATGTTCTGCTGTGGTCTTGTTCTCGCCGAACACATCATTGAGGTGCCGATGATCAACCGTTTCATCTAGATAGGCTTTAAACATGTCCAGCTCTTTATAGTCCACAACGAACCCATGTTTACTTAGTGTTTTAGCCTTAAGCTCCACTGTAATCGTGTAGTTGTGGCCGTGCAGTCGTGAACAAGGGTGATCAGTGGAAAGACCCACGAGTTGGTGCGATGCGGAAAAATGGAATTCCTTGCTAATTTTATACATATTGCGACAAATACATCAGCCTTCTTTCTTTGCGTGCTTTGAAACAGCTTGTTTCCAAAAATCTGGATCGAGGTATTGAGTTGGATCCTCTAATCCGGCAATGGAAAATGCCTCTCGTCGCTCAACGCATGTTCCACATCGTCCACAATGCAGTTCATTTCCTTGATAACAAGACCATGTATCGATAAACGGCACACCCAGTTCAGCGCCCTGACGGACGATTTCAGCTTTGTCAACGTTCACAAAAGGCGCAAGTAATTGCACTGAATGAACCCCATCGAGCGCCCGATTTTGCATTTTCTGAAAACTCTCGATGAAGTCCGGTCGACAATCCGGATAGATAAAATGATCACCGCCGTGAACTGCAATCGCCACCGCATCACATGCTCTCGCTGCGGCAACACCAAAAACGATGCTCAGCATAATGGCATTACGGTTTGGAACCACCGTTACTCTCATGCTTTCTTCTTCGTAATGACCATCAGGCACGTCAACGTCATCGGTTAAAGCCGAGCCACCTAACAATCGACCAATACTGCGAATGTCAACGATATCATGGGGTACAGTCAGTTTCTCAGCGCAATATTTTGCGTACTCGATTTCCGTGGTATGTCTCTGCCCGTAGTCAAAAGACACCAATGAATCGATTGGCGATTCCTTCGCTATTTTATAGGCGAGCGTCACTGAATCCAGTCCACCAGAGCAGACGACCAACGTTTTCACTAAGACATATTCCTGGGCCCACCATCGGCCACCGCATTAAAAATTTCACCCAATATAAATCGGCGAGTAAGCATTTTCACTCCAAAGAATAACTCTTCGTTCGCGAAGCGAAAATCGGCTGGGATTTTACACCACCAGTGAATTCCTACCAATGACAAATTCGCCTCAGACATCCGCTTTAATTTGTTGTGGATTTTGTGAGATAACCACCAACTCATCGATAAAACGGTGCATATATCGTTTAGCTGTGCTTTTCAGAAACGACAATTCGAATCCTGAGAGCCAACCAGAAAGTTCCACGTTAGCATCATAGTTCAATAACGTCCGTTCGCCTTCGTCACCCAATACCACATTCGTCTCTCCCCTCAAGCAGCCACCAAGCCCTGCATCCACCTCCGCGACAAAGGTATAACACTGCGGAGAGTCACCAGGAATCACTTTGATGTCAGCGGAAACTTTTTTGCGTATTAATCCAACCCTGAACGTAAACAGAACACAAAAGTGGTTGTCATCAATTTTCGGTAGTGTAATCTGAGGTCTGTAATTTAGCTTTCTATTGCAGCTTCGCTATTGGCTTTGGCGGAGTGAACGTAGAGAGCGAAGCCAAAGCCGGTTTTTCAGGCTTTAGTATTGAATGTTGA
>WLWV01000293.1 GCA_012103395.1 Gammaproteobacteria bacterium | reverse complement strand
ATTGTACGGGTCTTCCCGAATGAGGCATCTTTACTCAGGCTTGTCAGTGCCATCCTCGTCGAGATTGACGATGAATGGAGCAATGCCGACAAGCGATATATCGTGTGGAACGACGATAATGACTCAAACTAAACCGAAGTTACAGACGTAGGGTTGCACAATCGCTGAGTTGTCAGGATCTTTGGCAAGGCGGGTTTTTAACACAAAACACATCAGTGTTGCAGATTCTAATTCACATTAGTCTTTGCCCACTTTAGGTAATAAAGCCCATAATTCCCGTGTTTATTATTAAAACTTCGTAACAATTGTAAATAGCAATGAACAATTAGGGTGTTTATGGATCATAATTTCCCTATTGTGAACGCTTTGCACTAAATCGTTAATTCACCACCCGAGGGAAAATGAAACCACTGGATTTTTTGAGTAAGGACGTCGTCAGGCACCTATTAATGGGCATCGCCGGATCGTTCATCGTGATCGCATTTCTATTTTATGCTTCGGTGAATTCTGATCAAGCCATACACCCGGAAAAGATTATTTTGGCCATTCGTCAAAGTTCCGTTTCCTGGTTCATTTTCTTTATTCTTCTCGGTCTTGTCGGGATCTGGCTACGAGCTATTCGCTATCGCATCCTGATAAAAGCCTCTTTGACAGATCAACCCGGGACCGTAAATACAGAAGTGCCTACCATGAAACAAATGATATTGATTACAGCGATTCGTGGCATGGTAGTGGATTTGTTACCAGCGCGCCTCGGTGAGATTGTGTATGTGGCACTGCTTAAGAAATTCGCAAAAACGTCAATACCCGCAGGGCTTTCCTCCTTACTATTCGCGATTCTATTGGATATCGCCGTACTAGCGCCAATTACCATACTGCTAGTGCTAATCATTGGGTTTCCCACCGCGACACCCTTGAAAATCGCCATACTGGCACTCGCCATTGTTATCTCGTTCTACATAGGCATTCGATTCATCCTTCCTCTTCTCATGTCGTTGTTAAATGGCTTCAGAGAAAAACACACTGAATCCAACGGTTATCTGGTCAAAGGACTCGACATCATCAATCAACTTAACGTGGCCGTTCAAACAACTATTCGTGCGGGTGTCTTCCTTCAAGTATTGGGGCTCACGATAATCGTGCGATCGCTCAAGTATTTCGGGCTGCTGATTCTCTTTTATAGCGTCGCAAAGGGCAGCTTTCCTGATCTATACAACATCGTTTGGGTTAATACGCTGGGTGCAATGATCGCGTCGGAAATGACCGCAGCTTTACCTATTCCAACTATCATGAGTTTTGGTGCTTGGGAAGCCGGGGGAATGACTTTTATGTCTTACTTTGGTGCCCCCCCTCAAGATTCATTGCTTGCACTCATTGCCGTTCACATTAAAACTCAAGCAGTAGACTATGGGCTAGGGCTAACCGCCCTCGTGCTCCTTTTTACTGGAAGAAAAGCCATACAGGCCTCCCCCACGCAAAGTCGTTTTGTAACGAACATAAAACCGACTGCCAAACCGCTATTTCTCGCTTTGGGCTTCAGCATTATCGCCATGGCGGTTGCCATCAGTAGTTGGCAATGGTTTGAAAAACAATCAAATGAATTTCGATTCGCACCTCAAACACCCTCTACTCCATTAGCTCAGAGGCCAGATTGGATGCAAAAACTTCAGGGGTTTGTAGTTTGGTCATCAAATCAACACGGTAATCATGACATCATGATCATGGATCTGTCGGACCTAACGTCTCGGCAGCTTACCATTCATCCTAATACAGAGACCCATCCAAGAATATCACCGGATGGTAGAAAAGTGGCGTTTATTCGCTCTAATGAAAAATGGCAGTCTTGGCGGGACCAGCGCCCATGGAACGTTTGGGTACTTGATATATCGAGCGGAGATGAAGAGTTAATCGCTGAATCGGGGACCGCACCCAGCTGGTCCCCGGACGGCAAAACTCTGTACTTTCACCGCAGCCCGGCGGAAATTTGGGCCCATGATTTCGCAACTAAACACCAAACGAAAATATATCAAAGCAAAGAACATGGCGTGCCTGATGCGGAGCTTCTATGGCCCTCCATCGACGCACAAGGGAGACTGGCTGCGTCCTATAAAGACAATGGGAGACCCACTACGATCATCGCAGAACCCAACAAAGATCTTACCGTGGTCGCACTAGGATGCATGTTGACATGGTCGCCAAAAAATGACTTTGCTGTTTTCGTTTCGAACATCGAAGGGGGCAAACAGAAAAACCAATTTAATAAATATGATCCAAAAACCGGTGAAATTGTGAAGTGGCTCGACCTTCCCGGAGAACTCAGTCACGAGTACTTTCCCAGACTCGACGCCTCACAGAAGTATCTCGTATTCGGCGCTTCAGACGGTGCCCATGAGCCGGACATCGAGGATTATGAGATATACATCTGGAAAACAGACACCGACAACGCTGAAGCTCAGAGACTGACGTTTGATACCGGCAATGATAGTTGGCCAGACATCTACTTACCTGGGTCGCACAGCTTGGAATGATTCAAAACAAACCTTCTAATTTTAGAATCAGCGAAATCAGCCAGCGGCAACAACCGAGCAAACTTTAATCCGCATACTGATCCAAGCGATCAACCCAATACGCCGTGGCAGCCGCCACGGCAACGGGCATTGCAAAAAAGTTAACCACAGGAATTAGTGTTATCAACATAACACCAAGACCGAAACCAACGGAGGCAAAACGATCCTTTTTGATACTCTGTTTGACCTGCCTAAAAAACAGTCCCTTATTGGCCATCGGATACTCGATATATTCTACCGACAGCATTCTGGCACCAAAATAAATCCAAGCAATCGGCGCCAGTAAGTTAACAATCGGAATAATCGAAAGGATAATCAGCAACACCAACCACTTGGTTTGATAAAGGATTTTTCGCACTTCACTCCACACCGTCCTAGTGATAAGCCCTAGTGACAACGAAGGCTCCAAGCCTTCACCGACTCCCCTTCCCCGAATACGGTTTTCCACACGTTGAGATAATAATGAATTAAAAGGCGCGGCTAACAAGTTAGCCATTAGGGTGAAGCTGTAATAGACCACAATCAAAATCAAAAATACGATCAAGGGCCAAATCAACCGGTAGTGTAATCTGAGGTCTGTAATTTAGCTTTCTATTGCAGCTTCGCTATTGGCTTTGGCGGAGTGAACGTAGAGAGCGAAGCCAAAGCCGGTTTTTCAGGCTTTAGTATTGAATGTTGAGC
>WLWV01000072.1 GCA_012103395.1 Gammaproteobacteria bacterium | reverse complement strand
GGTGTTCAATTTACCGGAGTCGCATCATCGAAAGATGAGAACGACGAATGGAATTGAGCGTCCGATCCAGCAGGAGATTAAACGGCGAACCCGGATTGTCCGGGTCTTCCCGAATGAGGCATCTTTAGTGCCATGGGTATTGATGACCTTGATGTGTTGACGCTTTTTAACAAAAGCGGCTTTAGCATGCCTTGCAGGAATAGTGATTTTGCAGATATTTTTGGGTGTTTTAACGTTAGCCATAACTTTCTTCATCATTAACTAAAGACATCAGCATTAACGTCTTGGCGAAGAAAAGACGAAGAAAAAAACAGACGAGAAAGCGCAGCTAATACCTATGGATGAACCACTAATCGATGAGCTTTTTGAGTCTATTTTTAATAACGCATTTCCTAGCCTAGCAGTGACGCTAAGGTCTCCAATAGTTTAACCTACCCGGAATCTACCACGATTTACAGAATCTCACTCAGGTTAGATCCACTTCTGAACAGGGAGGCGCAACAAAACAACGATGATGGATGACATTGTGAATATTCGATAGAATCTGATAGACGCTCAATAGTGAAATCTGCGCAATGCTTCAAATAAATAGACCCGTAAATATTCACAAGGCATACCATGCCCATGTTTATTTCGACGATAGCTCTTTAGATTTGGCAGCTCGCTTAACCGAAGAAGCTAGTAGCTGTTTTAAACTACAGCTAGGAAGAATTCACAAAAAGCCCATCGGGCCGCACCCGACCGGGAGCCGGCAGCTCATCTTTTCGAGCCAACAATTCGACCAATTGATCCCTTGGCTTGATCAGAATCGTTCCAATCTCTCCATTTTGATACACGGTTTGACGGGAAATGACTTGGAAGACCACACGGACTACGCCTATTGGTTAGGTGATCCAGTTAAACTGGATTTGTCCAAACTAGGTCCACCACCGAAGTAAATCAATCACAGCCAAAATCACACTACTTCGTCATAAAAGCCAACCCTGACGAATGCGACGACGTGATGGTCATCGATGGCTCCCTATCAGCCGACACGGAAGCCAGTCGTTTGGTGCTGCTGTCGTCCTTGAGAAGTGAAAGCAATGAGATGAAACCGCAAGACTTCAGGAATTCACTCCTTCAAATCTGCTAAAGTAACAGCCTAAACCCCGTGTAATAAGCCCGATTTAATCAACTCAAATCGACCCACCACATCCCATTACTGTAAAGCCAGTATCAAAAAACTAAAATGGCAATTGCGAACACCATTAAAGGCGACATCTTGGTTGTTGATGACCACGGTACGAATCGTTTAAAGATGAGTCTAGCGGCAAAGAACCTAGGACATACCGTTGACACCGCTGTTAACGGAATTGACGCGATGGAAAAAATCAGAACCCATGGCTTCGATTTGATTTTGCTGGATCTACTTATGCCGGAAATGGATGGCTTTGAAGTACTGGCGGAAATGAAAAAGAACCCCGATTTTCAAAGTATTCCCGTTATTGTGATTTCCGCAGTGGAAGAGATGGAAAGTGTCATCAAAGCCATCGAGCTTGGCGCTGAAGACTATCTCCCCAAAGCATTCGATCCGGTTCTCCTGAAAGCCAGGGTGAATTCCTGTCTAGAAAAGAAACGACTGCGGGATAAAACCGCACAACAACTTGCCATTACCAAAGAGTTATTCGGAAAGTTTGTGCCCGAACGGATAGCTGAGTCCATCCTTCAAGGTGAAGGGCATATCGAACCAGTCAACACCATCTCCACGGTTTTGTTCACGGACATTGAAGGTTTTACCACGATGTCAGAGGAGACTACTCCATCTCAGGTTGCCAAAATTCTCAATGAATATTTCCCAACAGTGATCGAGCCCATTAATAAACACGGCGGAATACTCAATCAATTTCTGGGGGATGCCATGATGGTGGTTTACAACGTGCCAATTAGCGACCCTTGTCATGCTGATGCCGCAATGAAAACCGCCCTCGACATTCACGATGTTACCCGAGGCAAACTGTTTGCTGGTCAATCACTAAGAACTCGAATTGGTATCTGCACCGGTGATGTGTTCGCGGGCAATATTGGCTCAGGGGATCGTCTCCACTACACCATCCATGGCGATGCCGTAAATGTTGCCGCACGGTTAGAGCAGCTTAACAAACAGTACAAGACCGATACCTTAGTGGCACAATCCACGGTTGACCAACTCCAAAATAGAGACGCTTACTCGTTATCGGCGATGGGAGAGATAGAAATTCGCGGTCACTCTGCAATGCGGACCTATTCTTTATCTCGCTAGGGAAATCTCATTCGATACCCATTCTATTGAGAAGGAACGTCTTTCGACACTTCAATCTTTTGACGTTTTTCGCACCACTAGTGTAGAGTACGAACCGTTACTTGATATTGGCCCAACGACTTGGAGTAATATCACATGCGGTGCGCCAAACTATTACCCGAGTGGTGCACAAGCCGGCTCCCAAACCAACACCAAAAGACGTCAGGTTTGCGCCACCAAGTCGCGCCCACTCAGAAAACCCTAGAGCAAAAAAAATGAAGCAACACAGATTTCTAGAAGTGGCCAGTCTGGCTGCCGACATGCAAGCCGGCGGCGCCCTCGCAATGCAACACGTCAACCAACAAGGCGGTGTGCTGAATCAGCAATACAAACTAATTTTCGCTGATTCAGCCTGTGACCCTGGAAAAGCGGTGGAAGCGGTGAAGCAATTGATTGAGGTGGAGAAAGTGAGTGCATTAGTCGGCCCCGTATGCTCTGGAGCAACATTGCGCCAAGCCCGCTCCGTTAGTATTCCAGCAGGTGTGGTGACACTTTCTGTTGCGTCTGCTTCAAGTTTGATTTCACGGCTTCGTGACAACGACCTGGTTTTTCGCACCGCCATTGCTGATCCTTTCAAAGGCGAGGTAATGGCTGAATACGCAATAGAAAATGGGATTAAAGAGATCGCTGTCAGCTTTTCCAACGACGCTTACAACTCCGGTATCGCTGAAGTTTTCAGGAAGGCGTTCAAGGCCAAAGGGGGAATTATCACGGCCAACCAAGTCCACCAAGCCAATCAATCTGATTATCGGCGGGAAGTAGAGGCACTCGTTGCCCGCTCAGAACACATTGCTTTATTTGCTTACTACGGCGCTAGCGGAACTCAGCTACTAAAAGATGCGTTCGCAACCAATAAAGTCGGGCAAGTCTTTGCAACGGATGGCATGCTTTCTCAGGACCTGATTGATGCATTGGGTGCGGAGGCGCTTTCATCAACCCGGATTTTCAATAACTCATCGAATGAAAGCCGTAAGGCATTTAAAATATGGAAAGATCATGCCGAAACAGCATCAATTCCCGCCAAAGGGCCCTTTGGCGCTAATTCCTATGATGCCGCATTCATGATAGCACTCGCTATTCAAGCCGTAGGTTCAGCGGATAAAGCAGGGATCTCCGCCGGTTTAAGAGCAATTGCCGGACCAATGGGCGAGGTGATCTTTCCCGGGGAGTTTGAGAAAGCAAAACACATCCTCAGTGAAGGTGGGAAAATAAACTATGACGGCGGTTCAGGGCCAGTGGATTTTGACAAAAACGGCGACGTCACTGGGTTCATCGGCGTCAGTCAGGTCAAAGATGGCGCTTGGGAATCAACACTATTTCATAAGTAACCACCCCGGCAATCCCAATACCTCTGGAGTCTGAGTTAATGCGTGGGTTATACAAGCTTTGGTATCGTTCGAGCGTACAGCTTAAGTTTTTATTGATCGTTGTGCCATTGACAGTTGTGCTGACGATGGTGGGCTTGGGGTTGGTGCAGCTAAATGCGAGCAACACCGCCACCCAACGTGCAATAGCACAATTTCATGCTGTGGGTACGAGCGCAGCCAATGCGCTTTCTGTGGAGTTCTGGAACTACAATGTGATTCACGCACAGGTCATTTTGGAATCACTGTTGCTGATCCCAAACGTACAACACCTCTCAACCGTCGAGCTCGCTGACGGAAAACCAGTAGAAGACAGCGGATTCCAATTTGAGCTCTCCCGACATCAGTCAGACTCAGAATTAGCGAACCCCATTCACATTGATTCGCACGCCATCCATGTGGTCCCATTTCCCATCGTAAACGGGACCAATACAGATACGCCAGAAGTGATTGGTGAGCTAAAAATTACTTATAGCTTACAAAGCTTACACGAAGAAAACGAGACTAAGCTATATCGTACGTTATTCGCTTCTCTACCCATTGCTTTGGCACTGATCATCGGCGTCGCTTTGGCACTAAGCCAACTAATTTTAAAGCCCATTCTCGCCGTAACACGCAGCTCAGAAGACGGGTCCAGCGATTCCACCGTTGACAGGGAATATGAGCCAATTCAATGGAAGTCCGGTGATCAGTTGGGAGTACTGGTTAGCGCCTTTAATGACCTTCGAATAAGACAGATAGAAAACACAAGGCAATTACAACACGAACAAGCGGAGCTTGAGCGAGGCGCGATAGAGCTGAAAAACCTATCAAATGTTGCCCAAGAAGCCCGGGATGAAGCGATTGCTGCCAACGCCGCGAAGTCACTCTTCCTAGCGGTGATGAGCCACGAAATCCGCACCCCAATGAACGGCGTCATAGGCATGAGCAATTTACTGCTAGACACCAATTTGGACGAAGAGCAAAGGGACTTATGTGTCACTGTCGTCAGCAGCGCTGATGCATTGCTAACGATCATTAATGACATTCTTGACGTTTCCAAGGTCGAGGCCGGAAAACTAGAACTTGAAGAAATCCCCTTTGATTTAAGAGAATGTATCGAAAACGCACTGGACGTCGTCGCAGCAAAGGCATCAGAGAAAAACCTTAACCTTGCTTACATACTGGAGGACGATGCACCAGAACATGTCACCGGCGACCCGTCCCGGGTAAGGCAGATTATTATTAACCTACTAAACAACTCCCTTAAGTTCACCATGGAGGGCGAAGTAACGCTGATCGTTAGGATGTCGGATGATGGCGAAAGACTACTGTTTTCTGTTCGCGACACCGGCATCGGCATACCTAAAGATAAAATCGGCGATCTCTTCCAATCATTTTCTCAGGTCGATGCATCAACAACACGCAAATACGGAGGCACGGGCTTGGGCCTTACCATTTGCAAACATTTAGTGGCACTAATGGACGGCGCTATCTGGGTTGAAAGTGAAGAAGGTGAGGGCAGCACTTTTCATTTTACCGCTCATTTAAAACCAACCCGGATGCCTAAACGATCGGTGATTGACCAACACGTTGTTCAATTGGAGCACAGTCGAATCTTGGTTGTTGACGACAATGAAACGAATCAACGAGTCATCAGCTTACAACTTAAATCATGGAACGCCGTCGTCACCATTTGCTCCTCTGCAGCGATGGCCCTTGAAAAGCTTAATCAGGCCCAAGAGTTTGATCTTTGTGTTCTTGACTTTCAAATGCCCGAAATGGATGGCCTGGAGCTTGGACTGAAAATCCGGGAGCAACCGAACGGCAAAACCCTTCCACTCATTTTGTTTAGTTCCGTCGGTCACATTGATAGTAACGTAAGAGAACGAGTAGAACAGGTTGGGTTCTATTGTGTTCTTAACAAACCACTCAAACAAATCCCTTTTTTCACTGCCGTCCTCGGTGCATTATCGAGTAGGGCACTCAAACCCGATCAGTCTATGTCAGCCGAAAAAAACCCCACAGTATACGATTCAACCGTCGCCGAAAAATTCCCGCGAAACATCCTACTTGCCGACGACAATGCCACCAATCGAAAGCTTGGCGTATTGATGTTAAAGCGGTTGGGATACGTGATAGATTTGGCAAATGACGGTCAAGAAGCCATCGATGCTTGCGCAAAAAATCAATACGACATTATATTCATGGACATTGAGATGCCCGAAGTGGACGGTTTTGAAGCAACCCGGACAATTAGGCAAAAGTATGACAGACCGACGCTAAGCATTGTCGCGATGACCGCCAATGCCATGCGCGGCGCAAGAGAAGAATGCATCGCCGCGGGCATGGATGATTACATCGCCAAACCCATCAAATTGGAAAACCTCATCCGGGCTTTGAAACTACAATCCACGACATTCAATACCATAGACCCCGCTGAAGAAACCGAGGGCCAACCGAATCAAGTTGACGTATCCGCCATTGATGGCTTACTAGAGATGATCGGGGGAGATCAGGAGGCCATCGTCGAGCTCATCGATAGCTATCTAACCGAAGGCCCCAATCTGGTTAATGAACTCAAAACGGGACTCGCCCAACAGGACATTAAACTCATCCGTCGCTCATCCCACACATTGAAATCAAGTTCTGATGATTTTGGTGCCTATCCATTGCGTGACCTGTGCAAGCAGATGGAAAACGACACTCAAAATGAAAGTTTCGACTTTCAAGTAGCGGTGACCCAGGTTCAGAAAATCACTGAAGCGTATGATTTAGTGGAAAAGGAATTACGGGTGATTAAACAACGGTTCTAATTTTTCACAAAAATACCCCAAGAGAGTGAAGATCATATTAGCTATCCCATTCATTTGACCTTTCGCAAGGTGTTTGGCTATTTTTAAAGTACAGAAGCACAACACGTTGCCACGTTGATATCTACCGGCCCTGTTATCCGACTCCTCCATTACCGATGTCTTATGGCTTCTAATCCGGAAACAATGAATCAATCCACCTCAAAACAAAGCATCGGCGTTGCATTCACCGTGTTATCCGGTGTTGGTATTGCCATTATGCCGACCACCGCAAGACTAGCCTATGAAAGCGGCAGTGACACCATGACCGTGGCATTCAGTCGAGGCATCGTAGCAACAACCCTCCTCTTTCTCATACTGTTGATCTTAAAAGAGAAGATCACTTTACCGAGAGAACATCTGCGCTCAAGCCTCGTCGCAGGCATTGGTGGAGTTATGTTTGTTTACAGTATTTATGGTGCGATTTTGTACATCAATATCAGTTTGGTGATATTGATTATCTATCTGTACCCCATGGCCCTAGCACTCTATGAACACATTAGAGGCACTACACGATTATCCGTCAAACAATGGACATTCGCCTTATTAGCCTGCGCAGGCCTGTCGTTCATTGTGGGTGTTGAGCTCGACAATATCGATTTACTGGGGGTCATACTCGCACTGATCGGCATGATCGCTTGCGTTATCATCACCCTTGCTAACCACAAAGTGACTGAAAGTATCGGGTCATTACGTTCCAATCTATACATGAGCCTTTGGAGTGCCATTGTCTTTTGCATAATACTGCTGCTTTTTGGTGAGTTTCTCAAACCTAACTCAGTCATTGGCTGGAGCAGTTTGGGGGCAAATGGCGTCGGTTATTGTATAGCTTGGGTCGCTTTTTTCTCTGGGGCGCGTATCCTCGGCGCCACCAGAGCCAGCATGATCACCCTAATCGATCCCCCCATGTCAGCCCTAATTTCATGGATCATCTTCAACGAAATGTTAACCACCTACCAGTGGATCGGATTCGTGGTGGTGATGCTCTCCTTAGTTGCCTTTGAAATGCAGTCCAGAGGTCAAAAAACATGAATTTCCCGGCGTATTGAAACGCCAAAGAGAAGACAAGAAATTAGCGAAAGAAAATAAACAGACACTGATGCAAACACTTCATCGTTCCCTCGCAGCGCAGTTATTGTGCATTTCGTTATGGTCTCCAGCGCCCTCATTCGCCGACATCGCCATCACCCAGTCCGGCGCTCCCATCAACCTCGACGAATCACTAACCCATTGCAACTCATCCAACGCCTGTATCGAAGCGTCTGGGCTATCTATTTCCCATAACAACCCCGCCCTATGGACAATCAACGACGACAGTGACTGGACAATGTATCAAGCCCACACCAGCAGCGCCTTAGGTTCAAGCATTGACGATCACTTCATCCCCACCCAAGGACGCAATGCCCCGAAAATTGAGGCACCGGATTTTGAAGGTGTCGCTGCTGCCTGTAGAGCAGGAGAAGACTGTCGTAACACCCCTTTGATCTACTTAGTGGATGAACAGCGCAATGCCATCATCCCCGTGGACTACCGCGAAAAAAAGTACCATGACGACAAAAAAGTTGCCCAAATGCGTGGCGCAGTTCAGAGACTTCCCACCACCGATAAATTTTGCGGAACCTGTCGCGGCGAATCATTAACAGACTGCCTCAACAACGCCGGTAACAGCGGCCTCGAAGGAATCACATTTAGCCCCGCGCATAACAGCTTCTTCGTCCTAAAGGAAAAGAAACCCGGATTGTTGATAAAAATCTCCGCCGACTTAAACATCATCGAACAAGTCTGGGGACTGGACCTAGGCGATAGCTGTGGAAACAACATCGATATCGATTATTCCGGGCTCTCCCACGATCCCTCACGATGCAAAACCACCGCAGATTGCGAAATGTGGTTAGTGAGCGATGAAGCAGAAACGGTCTACCTGCTAGACATTAGCGATTCCAAGATCAATAACAAAACGACCCTAAATCATTCATCCGTAAACGCATCCCAATCATTAGGACACAAATGTTCAGAAGGCATTGCCTATGACCACAATACCGATCAACTCTATATCGTCGTAGACGGCGGAAAAGGAGCCGACAATTGCGGCACCCCAGGAAACCACTCCTACCTCTATACCTACCACGTCAGCCATTAACTCGCCTTTCAATGACCGAGCTCGTTGAGTGACAAAACAAAAACCAGCACCAAACGAATCAGTTTACTCTCATAAAACACGAATAAACTCCCATAATAATGCGTGGTTAGTAGCTGGTCACGATACAACGAAGTGAACACAGCACTAAACCCATTGAACGTCTCTCAATAGGCCCAGACTCACTGCCAACAAAAATCGCGCCGCTTCGCGGCGATCAGTAGTCACAAATCAGCGGACAGCGCTCAGCTCGCCCGAAATCAGTGGGTGGAGGGGGAATAACATAACCGAAAACCAACGCTGCCGCCGATTACCTGGGTGGTCCCGGCTGCGAACCCCAACCCGAGCATCCACCGACACGTCATCAATCATTTCGAATTTATTGCCGCACCACTCATCGACATTACCTGACATATCCGATAATCCTAACTTCCCTTCCCCCTTGGAATAAAGTCCAACCGGACTCGTCCGCCAAAGGTTACTTCTGCCCTCTGATTCATCTTCCCTCACATTCGCGTATCCAGACTGATACCCGTTTCCCCAAGGATATTCAGCATCCAAATTTTCACCACTCCCTGCCCATTGCCACTCCGCCTCATTCGGCAATCGAATAGTAAATCCTAACTCAACCGATAGCCAACGACAGAACGCCGTTGCTTCATACCAATTAACGTCCGTCCGAGGACAACTAGCGTCACTCCATGTCGAACGCTTGGGCAATTTCTTTTGATCACCGCAACTATCCCACCACCGCCCGTTGACATAACCCGATTCGGATTCAACAAACGCCGAAAATTGATGATTCGTTACCAAATATCGGGATAGAAAATAAGGGTCCTCCATGTTGTGCAAAACATGGTCCGCCACTGCTGAAAACCGCCTCCCCACTTCACCAAGGTTAAACCCGTCGGGGCAGGTTTCAAGACATTGACCAATCAGCAATGCCTTTTGCGGACATTCAATAATTTTCTCATCATCCAACGCTGAGATAATGGATTGCAATGCGGACATCGCCCCGCCTTTTTCTTCCCGATAACGACCCGCAAACAAAAATAAAAGAGTCTGACGCCAACCGTCCACATGACCATAGCGGTCAAACCAATTTTCCAAAGGGACTCGCAATTTAAGAAGCCGGTCCGCCGCTAAAAAGTCCTGAAAACTCAAATGAAAAAACCGCCCTTCCTTATCCCCAGACTCAGACAACAAACCACTGGCCTCAAGCAGCGCACTTCGCCTTTCGATGGGGGTCATCGAGCCGGTTTCACTGTAGGGAAAGTCCCGGGCAAAATCACCAAGAATGGCATCCATTTCATCAAATCCAATTTGAGCTTTGGGCGTTGAACGCTGTTCATCCAACGCTTTCCCCGTGTGCATACCCAATGCAATCGCGCCGAGGTATTGCCTCGCCGGATCTCTGGATATCGGACTGTCCTGATATCGGCTGTACAAAACCTGATTAACTAACTTGTCGTATAGCGCATAAATATCCTTAGGCAATCGTTTCCCATTGGCATAAGCCACACAACAAGCAGTGAGTAACAAAGGATTCACCCGCAACTCACTTAACTCTCCCCGTTTATCCAACTCCTCCATCAATCCCTCGGACAACGTCAAAAAAAGCGCTGGACGAGTTGCGCGATACCATCTTTTCACGAATAGCTGCTGCAAATCATCCCCCATCGGTTGCAACGTGTGCTTTTCCAATGAGAGTCGATTTCTTTGATAATTGTTTAACCCATAAGGGCGACTGGTAAGCAGAACTCGATTACCCTTCTCTTCTAAGCCGGGCAGGGCGTCCGCCAAACCACATAACAACGATTCCCGGGGATGAGATGTCTGACCGTCTATTTGCATTAACTCAGGAACTTCATCTACCCCATCAAGAATCAACAAGCAGCGACCCAATTTAACGGATTCCATAAAAAAGGCTCCGTCAATCTCCCCCGGCTTTTTCTCATCAAGCCATCGACTAATCAAAACCAACAACTGCCGCGACGACCAATCCTGATCTCCCGGTCGATACGGCATGAACCCCGATAGCCCACTCAACGGACACTTAATCACAAGACGTCCCCATTAGCGACTCCGGTAAGGTTTCAGCATAGCCCTGTAGATCGTCTACATTAGCGGGAACTTCCCCTCTCGCCACGACATAACTCACCCACTGACAAAACGTACTTTCCCCACCCCCCGGCGCACCAGCCAGATACAACGAAGCCACCCCCAACCGCTCCAATGCCTTATCATGGGCATCAGAATTATCGAACCTACGATCGGAAAGGTCACTTTTTTTCTCACTAGGCACCAAAGCTGGCACATAAACCTGAGGCAGCTGAGCACTCGCCGCCTCTTCCGAATCTTCCGAATCTTCCGGCAACTGTACCAATTCAGCGGATTTCCTTAAAAGCCAATCATTATAAACCCGCAGTCTTTCGTCCCAATCATCGTTTCCTATATACACTGGTACTCGATTTGGCTGGCGGTCTTTTCCATGGGTTAATGCTCGGTCAATCCGTTTTCCCTTAAAATCTCTTACAAAAATCTGAAGTTGTTGCTTTAGCTGTGTCCGATAGGACTCCACCGAGGAATACATTAAGACGTTTCTCTCATGCCTACCTTCTTCTGAGTTCAATCGATCAAAAAAACCACGTAAGCCACCTATCTGCTCTGAAAATTGAATCGGATCGTCTCCTTCTGCGTCGAATTCAACTTTCCTATCACACCGGAAGGTTAAAACAAGAGGAACCCCGTTCTTCTCCCGGCTAACCATGGCGCTGTTGAACTCCCATTCCGTGCCAGTAAATGTTCGACCACACTCAATTTCGGGGTATTCATTTTTTGGTAAAGGAGTACCAATACGACCCCACAGAATAAAAATGGCAACATCGCACTGTTCTGGACTCAACAACCCGGAATCAATGGCCTTTTGAGGGGAAACCCAAGTATCCTGCTGATAAAGACCACGATCCCAACCGACTCCGTGTAATGTATAGGGAACAAGTGGATCACTATTTAGCTCAACCAAGACATCGAAAAACACATCCCTTTCCTTCTGCACATCCGATGGGGAGCCTATAAAAATATCTATTCTGTGATCTGACGACACCATTATCCCATTCTCGAAAATAAATAATTAGATCACGCTGCCCCTCGCATTACCAGACAAGCAACTACTTCCTTCCATATTTTCCACTCCACGTCATCTGCCCTAAAACCCGCATTCGCAAACCAAAGCTGTCTCCGTGACTAACGTGGTTGATCCAACCTTGGACACTGTCATCAAATTGTGCATAACTGACGTCTCCTTTTTGCCAAGCTTCGAACCGAGATCTAACACGCCGTATACCGTGCCTCGCCACTCTTCCTTTAATTCGGCGATAGTTAGGAAAAATAACGAAACCCAGCCATGGGCTCCCATTGTTTACAGAATGCACCTGAGATTCATCATGAGGCCTTAGTCTCAGCGTTTCCAAGTACGTAGCAACCCTTTCTCTCCATTGCCACAGCTCATGTTTGCTATTCGAAAACAGCGCGAAATCATCCACGTAACGAATATACGATTTACATCCCAACTCTCGCAGCACAAACAGATCGAGAGAATGAAGGTGGCAGTTTGACCAGAACTGAGAAGTTAGATTACCAATGGGAAGACCCACATTACGGCAAACATCCAGCAAGTCGTCCCCCGGATAGGCATAGTAGTCCCTGTCTTGATCATGAACATTTTTTCCGCTATCGATAATCAAACGACATAGCTGTAAAGTTGGGATGTCCTTGATCACGATTCCTAACCTCTTCATTAATATCTCGTGATCAATGCTGGCGAAATGCTTCACAATGTCCATTCGTAATACGTATTTATGCTGTCGGCAATAATATTGGAACTTATCTATTGCTCGATGTGTTCCTTTACCGACACGATTAGCGTAACTGGTAGGGATAAATCGTTTCTCAAATTCCGGTTCAATAACATGGCATAGAGCGTGGTGGACAATCCGGTCGCGAAAGGGGGCCGCGCTGATCCGTCGGCGCTTTAATTCTTCGATAACAAAATGGTGATACTTACCAGGGCGGTAATCTCCATTAATGAGATCCTTTTTCAGCAACAACAATTTATCCGCGATTTGATGCTCGAAGTCACTCGTCGTCGCCCTTCCGCGCTTACCCTTCGATGCATTTTTCCAAGCAAGCAATAAATTATCCCAACAACAAACTTTTCCGAATAAGGAGGTAGACAAGATGGCTGAAGACCTAAAAGTGTTAACCCGAGTTTTTGATTTGCTTTTATGGTTGGTACCAAAAGCAGAGGTGTTTCCAAGAACCTACCGACATACCGTTACCCGACGCTTATTAGATTCCGCTCTGGACGTTCAAGACGGCCTGTTTCTCGCCCAATCCACGCGGGGTAACAAAAGACAACAGACACTCAGTGAAGTGGATGCAGCACTAAACCGACTGAGGCTCTATTTACGTCTGGCGCATCATTGGCGATGGTTGTCCAACGGTCAATATGAACACATAAGTCGCCTAGTTGCTGAAATCGGTCGACTGCTCGGTGGGTGGATTCGCCAACATGCCAACGAAAACAAAAAGTGAGCGCTCCGAGGATTTGTTTATCCTAGGGAGCGCTCGTTTTTAATATTCGGCCAGTGAATATAGCAACGTGGACCGGGACGCACCCGCGCCACAAGGCAACCATTCTGTGCAGGCCACAAACTGTCATCGATGGCCCATGCCGGGTATTGAATGGCCTGCCGGGTGTAGGGGGAATAACATAACCGAAAACCAATGTTGTTGTTCCGATTATCTGGGTGGTTCCTGTTGCGAACCCCAACCCGAGCATTCATCGGATTGTTGTTCCAACCGCCGCCGCGCAACGAGCGATCCACTTCCGGGGCACCCCGCTATCCCAAGGGACAGCGGATTTAAGTATACGTCAAAGACCAAATAAATATGTCTTCAAGAAAAGGATAATGAAAAAAATCGCCGCTTCGCGGCGATCAGTGGTCACAGATCAGCGGACAGCGTGCAGCTCGCCCGAAATCAGTGGGTGGAGGGGGAATAACATAACCGAAAACCAATGACGTTGAGCTGTAGAAGTTCAGACTTGAGCTGACAGTTACCCGTTTATCAGTAGCTGTCTGTCAGATAGAGTTTAGTTTACAAACTTTTCTTTCCAGATCGCTTTACCGTCGATGAGTGTTTCCATCGGCGTTCT
>WLWV01000071.1 GCA_012103395.1 Gammaproteobacteria bacterium | reverse complement strand
ATGGCTCAACATTCAATACTAAAGCCTGAAAAACCGGCTTTGGCTTCGTTCGCTACGTTCACTCCGCCAAAGCCAATAGCGAAGCTGCAATAGAAAGCTAAATTACAGACCTCAGATTACACTACCATTGAAAATGAATTATGCTAATGGTGAAGCCGAGTCAGGCGGCACAACAAGCTGGGAAAACACTTCCTACAACATAAACCTTGAGTCTGGAAACATCGGTATTGGATATACCAATTCAGAGGACGAAGGTGGAGATTCTGCGAGTGTTATTTACGGACGTTATTTGTTTAGTGATTTCATGGGTGTTGAAAATGCGAGCGCTTCCATTAATGTCGGTATAGCAGAAGCTGATTCAGTTGCTAATGATCAAACACTCGTTAAATTTCGAGTCAACTATACTTTCTAAATCTCTAATAAGTACTGTGTATTTGAACGGGCAGTCTGTTAAGACTGCCTATTTTTTTATTTCTCGCTCCAGCCCAGCTACCCCCTTATTGGCGGCGATTACATTTCGTCTAAACAGAGAAAGCAATTGGCGGTCACCCGACGCGCGCTGTCAGGCCGATCAACCCAGCTATAGTAGTCTGACCGACTGACTTTCAGCATCGTACAAAGCCAAAACACGGGAAACTTACGTTGATGTTGCTAAATAAGCGTATATTTCACTTGAGTTTCTGAGCAAAATACACCGCCGCTTTTTCAGAATACCCCTTTCCATCTTCACCTACGCCAACTCTTTCTTGAGTTGGGCAAGCTCACCGAAGCTGTTCACCGGCTTTCTTCCCGCCCCGTTAAAAGCAGTGTCTCCCTTTCTCATCAGCGTTTCTTGCCACCTGTAAAGCAGATTCCATTGGATATCGAGTTCCACCACACTAGGTCACGCGGGCTCGTGGCCCCATTATGGAGTGCCCGAATTAGTCAGCACGCTTTATCGAAACACTAGCGCTCAGCCGCCCAAAAGATAGTCATTCACTGTACCCACTAAACTTTAAGCAAAAAGCTTACAGCCCTTAGAATCGATTAGGGCTGTAAGCAGCAAAAGGTAGTTTATGGAATTAGCGCAAAAATTCGGGCTTGAGCTTGGGAACCCCCTTTTATTGGGAGAACGCCAATAACGGCAGTTGCACCGATAGCTGGTACGGCATCTAGGTTTGCCATATTTTCAACTTGATATTTATTTGCCTTGAGCATAACAACATGTGTTCCAAATGTTTTCGATGGGCCGTGGTCCAGACTCAATGTATCAATGCCGATTCCAGCAACCCCTCGTTTTACCAAGTACTCTCCCGCTTTCACGGAATAACCAGGAAAATGCATGACATTATCTGAATCCATGTTTATGTATTTTTCAGAATCATTGAACTTGCTATGCCAACCAGAATTCATTACCACCAGAGAATCTTTAGGTATAGAGCCATATTTCGATTCCCAGTCCCGTACATCTTGGGTTGATAACTCATAATCCGGATTTGCTTCTACCTTAGATTTCACGTCGATAACAATCATAGGTAATATCAGCTGATCAATTGGCAAACTATCAATCCCCAAGTTGCCTTCAATAAAGTGAGAGGGAGCATCGACATGAGTACCAGTATTCTCACCCATCACAAATTTGTGTAACAGATAACCACCTGATTCATAAGTGACTAAAGCTTCCTTTGCAAAGGGCACGCCACCTGGCCAAAACGGCATGTCGTCGTGCATAGCATGAGTAAGATCGATAGCTTTACTAGCACTAAAAGGCTGTATTGAAGTTTCTGCTTGTGCAGTAGTGATTGAAAATAGAAGTGTAACAGCACAAATTTTAGTTATAAGACTCATCTGTCCTCCAGAGATATATGTAGACTATGACATTGAAAATATTAGAAAAATAACCGTCCTAGTGACCATAACGAGTATGCCAGAGATAGCCACTAATTCAAAATAGCACGAGATTAGGGTTGAACTTTGCAGTTCCTTGATGATCGTTATTTCCTTAAGTGGACAAGAAATATAGGTCAGGGCTGCGCCAGCCCGTGGCGCTTTTCAGGCTTCTGATTGGATGATAAAATGTGTAAAAAACACAATTGAGGCAAACATTGTCCAATATCATTACCTTGATAGAAGCCACAGCAGCTGCAGAGCACATTCCCAAGTTCAAGGCATGGCATGCAGTATTAGCCACCGGTAAGCACCAAGAACTCAACTGGGTAAAATTTGACCCTGGCAGTGTTTATCCCGTCCATTCTCATCCTTACGAACAAACAAGTGTCGTAATTCAGGGCCGTATGCGTCTGAAAGTCGGTAATGAAGTCCGGGAAATCGGTCCTGGGGACATGTGGTTTGTACCGCCAGAAATGCCTCATGGAGGGGAAGTCTTGGGGGACGAACCTTTGGTTTTCATCGATATCTATTCCCCACCCAGCGGTGGAGACGATAGAGCGGTTACCTACTATTAACTAAATAACACCCTCAGTTAGATACCGTACCATTGGTTCTGTGTTCTTTAGTTGTGTAGAACTAGCAAAGAATCAAGGCATAAAATACGCCTTTAGCTGCCCACTTGTTCGAATAGAACAACGCCTTCAAACAAAGAGTGGACATAATCACTCTACTAGTAAATCCTGTTTGACTTCAAAAGCGCTAGGAATCCTGCGATGCGGGAAACGCAGACGCCGCTTTCGCGCTAGCGCAGCCTGTACTAGCGAATATGCCTAGTGAGAAGCCTCGCGAACAGCCTACGCACCGAAACGCACACTTAACTGTTCAATATGTTCCGGGCCAATACCACAGCAACCACCGATGACACTTGCACCACAAGCAATCCAGTCCGACACAATATTTGCATAGTGGTCAGGGGTAATCTCATCGCGGATCTCAGCGACATCATTATTTGCCTCAGCCTTCGTCCCGCGAGCAGTGAATGCATTGGCGTAACCCCCACTTATTAAATCAAGGCCTTGATCATTAATAAAAAGATTCGCCTCACGTAATGCCAAGGTAGTCAATTCTGGCTGGCTGCAATTGAAGAGTACGCCATCTATTTTGCGCGTGTGCGCATCGCTAATAAAAGTAAGCATATCAGAAATACTCTCCATGGATCTCAAAACCGCTGAACCGCCAACCATTTCATCACTTAAGGTAAACGATACCCAGAAAGGCTCGGTTTGCCCATCGAGCGCCGACCGAATGGCCCTGAACTCAGCCAAACTGGCAACGGTTTCGCCTAACCAGAAATCAACACGGCCAGCCAGCGCCGATACAATTTGCTGATACTGTTGAGTGGCATTTTCCGGTTGGAACAAATCAGGACGATAAGAACCGAACAAGGGAGGCAGGCCACCAGCAATCTTAATCGGGCGCTGAGCACCATTTACTGCTTCGCGCGCTAACTCTGCGGAAAGCCGATTAAGCTCAGCACCTCTCTGCTCGAAACGCTCCTGTCCAATATGAAACGGTACAACGGCATAGTTGTTGGTTGTAATGATATTCGCCCCAGCCGCGATAAACTGGCGATGAGCCTCAGTGACAAACTGCGGCGCTTCCATTAGTGCTAACGCCGACCATTCTGGCTGCTGAAATGGGGCGCCCATCACTTTAAGCTGCCGGCCCATACCGCCATCGAGAATCTGAGTTGTTGCTACTTTGTCCTTACATTCTGGTTTGCGCAATTTTCTTTTCCTGGGAGCTATTTTTTCTATTGCAATGTCGGACAACGCTTATCCCATCTTTGAACGATCTAACCGATGGGGTCGACATCAAAGTAAAATTCAAAGAGAGACGCTTGAAAACTTCTACCGAATTAAAAATAGAGGTGATGATAAGGATCAAACAAGAACCCCTCCATCACCTCTATCCCACAAAGTCTTTTGGTTCTGCCCTAAAAGCAGTCGCTTCAAAATCTAACGGGGCTTATTCCTCACCGTCTTTACAGCATGCTTTCATTTCTTCTACTGCATCATCCTCATAAACCCTCGTCAATTCCCAAGTGCCAGACCACAGCCCTGTTCGAAGGCCAGCCCGGATAAAATATGATTCATTTGGCTCTAAGTTAATATCCACGCCTTTCTTTTTACCGGCATTACCAGGCTCGAAATTATGCGGCCCTGGTGCAGTAACATATCTAACATATTGAGCGTTTTTTAGTTTTAGAGCTTCTTCTTCGTTATCAAGCACGATTAACCGAAGTCCACCGCCTTGGTAATTATAGGGTCGATAGAAATAGACGACTGACTGCTCGGTGGGTACCGCTTCCAGCTCAGAAAAATGCTTCCCTGTCGCTGCGCATCCTCCAAGAAAGAGCGTTGAAATCAAAATAATAATTACTACTTTCAAATTTTTCATAATATTTCCCTTATTTTTTTAGTGTGATTTGAAATTGGCCATTCCATAGATGAATGGTCCTAACGAGTATGCCAGAGAAGGTCATCTTGTTCAAAGTAATGGGGAAAAAGGGGATGGAGGGTAGTGAGACGTAATTTAGGGTCAAACCCTGTAAATACACCATTTATGAGAGGGCTGTCCCTGTCTGAGTTTTTGACAGAACAAACACCAAATGTGGAGGAAACTCGTAGAACCAATAACTTTCCGCTTGAGTTAGGTGCACTACGGACTGAGAGGCTAAACAATAATCCTCCCATCCGCTTTTATTTTCCCAAGCCTCTTCTTCCCCTGAGATATTTCAGACGAATAAGATAACGTAACCCAAAATTTACAATGATATTTCAAGTTGCTATAATTCTGACCATATAGTCAACTTTTTTGGTGTCCATATTGATGATTCAATTTCTACTCAACAATGAGCTAGTCGAGCTGGAAACCGTTAACGCTGATACAACGGTGTTGGGCTACTTGCGTGACGCAAAACACCAATGCGGAACCAAAGAAGGGTGCGCATCTGGAGACTGCGGCGCGTGCACCGTGGTCGTTGCCGAACCAAATGGTGAGACACTTGAATACAAGAACATCAATAGCTGCATTACATTTCTTGGTGCCTTACACGGTAAACAATTAATCACCGTGGAACACTTAGCAGAACCCGGTCAGTTACACAGCGTTCAGAAAGCCATGGTCGACCACCATGGCTCCCAATGCGGCTTTTGCACCCCAGGATTCGTGCTGTCCTTATTCGCACTACAGAAATCCTTTGGCGGCAACAGCGACAATGTTCACCATCACGCGCCTCGCTCCGCCAATATCCACGAAAGCAGTGATAAAAGAGCAAATATAGACGAGTATCTCGGTGGCAATTTATGTCGATGCACCGGGTACAGGCCCATCATTGACGCCGGTTTGCAATCTCTTGAAAATCATCAAACCGATCAATTCGACAAGTGTCGAGAGCAAACACTGCATACCCTGAACACAATCAACCATGCTCATCAGAACGCTGCCAAAGAAAATGCCAATATTATTGGCGAGAACAGCGGAAAAGATAGGAATAGTCGCTTTCATGTGCCGACCAATTTGGAGCAGCTGCATGAACTAATGGCACACTACCCTACCGCGCGTTTACTGGGCGGCGGCACAGATCTTTCGCTAGAAGTCACACAGCAACTAAAATCACTGGAACGCATTATTCTTCTGACTCGCGTTTCTGAATTAACTCAGGTCGTCGAACACGACGATCATTTCGCGATAGGAGCAGCAGTTTCGTTATCAAAAACCCGGGAAGTGCTAGCACCTCACTATCCGGACATTAATGAATTGTTATTGCGATTTGGTTCACGGCAGATTCGAAATCAAGGAACCATTGGCGGCAATGTCGCAAATGCATCCCCAATCGGTGATTTCCCCCCTGTTCTGATCGCAATTGACGCGCAATTAGAGCTCGAAAGAAAAGCCTCGACACAAATTAAATCTCGCGTCATCGATGTCGAAGACTATTTTCTTGATTACAAAAAGACAGATTTGCGTGAGGGTGAGATTATTCGCTCGATCATCATTCCCAAGCCTTCACCACCCTCAAAAACCCAAAGCAACCTTAAAGTGTATAAAATTAGCAAGCGGATTGATGACGACATATCCGCCGTTTGTGCAGCAATCAGTATTGAAGTAGCAGACAACACAATCGCCACTGCCCGCGTGGCGTTGGGCGGCATGGCTGCTATTCCCAAACGGGCTACGCTCTGCGAGAAGGCGCTTTGTGGAGCACCACTTAACAAGGAGACGATAACAAAGGCTCAAACAGCTCTAAAGGATGACTTTCAACCCATTGGTGATGCAAGAGCGAGCGCGAAATATCGCATTAGAGTCGCGCAAAACTTGCTGTCTAAATTACAAATCGAACTTACGAACACCAGTATACCCACCCGAGTCACCTACCATGACTAAGACCGGAGAAGTAATCATAGGAGCTGGGCAATCACTAATTCACGAAAGTGCAGCCAAACATGTCACCGGTGAAGCGACCTATATCGATGATCAGCCAACTTACCACGGACAGCTTTTCGCCTGCGTCGGTGGAAGCACCATCGCCCACGGTGAAATCACCACCTTGAACCTAGAGGCGGTGAGGTCAGCACTTGGTGTAGTCGATGTCATTACTGCGCAGTCCGTTCCGGGAAAGCTGGATATCGGTCCAGTGTTTCCGGGAGATCCGCTATTTTCTGAGGGTTTAGTTGAATATTGGGGACAACCTATATTTGCGGTCGCAGCCATCAGCCATGAGCTGGCAAAAAAAGCGGTCCAGCTCGCCAAAATTGACTATAAACCGTTGGAACCTGTCCTTGATCTGAACGAGGCCATTAACCAAGAATTCTACGTCCGCCCACCTCATCGAATGCAGAGAGGGAACGCCGAGCAAGCCATCGATAACTCCGTTCATAGAATCCAATCAACATTGCTAGTCGGTGGACAGGAACACTTTTATCTTGAGGGTCAAGCATCCACGGTGGTGCCTCAAGAAGATGGCGGTATGTTGGTGTATACGTCCACCCAAAACCCCACCGAAACTCAAAAACTGGTGTCTGACGTGCTCAACCTTCCGATGAGCAAAGTCGATGTGGTTACCCGCAGAATGGGAGGGGGGTTCGGTGGAAAAGAAACTCAAGCCGCACCTTGGTCTTGTGTCGCTGCAATATTTGCTAATCGCACGAGAAAAGTTGTGGCTTGCCGCTTATCTCGACGAGATGACATGGTCATGACCGGGAAGCGCCATAATTTCATCAACCAATACGATGTTGGTTTTGACGATGATGGCATGATATCCGGAATTCACTACACACTGGCGGGACAATGCGGTTATTCCCCAGACCTTTCCGATGCGATCGTTGATCGTGCTATGTTCCATTGTGACAACGCCTATTATTTACCCCATGCCACCGTGGACGGCCTTCGATGCAAAACCCACACGGTCTCCAATACTGCCTTTAGAGGATTCGGTGGCCCACAAGGTGTGATCGCAGCAGAGGCCGTCATCGACGAAATTGCTTTTAAACTGAAAAAGGACCCTTTGGAAGTCCGCAAACGTAACCTTTACAACACCATCGATAGAAATATTACCCACTATCATCAAAAAATTGACTCTTTTAGTATCTCTGCAATAGTCGATCAACTCGAAAAAGAATCTGACTATTGGAGTCGAAGAAAGGGCATTCAAGAATTCAATGCCCAAAGCCCTATTCTCAAAAAGGGCTTAGCACTCACGCCAGTGAAATTTGGTATTTCATTTACCGTTTCCCATTTGAATCAGGCAGGCGCACTCATTCATCTGTATACCGATGGCAGTATCCAAGTAAACCACGGAGGCACCGAAATGGGTCAGGGGTTGATGACCAAGGTGGCACAAATTGTTGCCTCCCAATTCCAAGTGAGCACTGACAGTATTATCGTCACGGCAACCCGAACTGACAAAGTACCTAACACATCTCCCACCGCAGCGTCTTCGGGCACCGACCTTAATGGCATGGCAGCACTCAATGCGGCAAGAGTACTAAAGCAACGACTCATTGACTTTCTCTCGGAGAAATACAATACACCAGCCGAGCACATTCGCTTCAGGAATGGAAACGTCAAGGTCGCGGATCAAACCCTTTCCTTTGCTCAAGTCACAAACGAAGCGTGGCTAGCACGGGTCTCGCTTTCCTCCACGGGCTTTTATAAGACCCCGAAAATTCACTATGATCGTGAAACGGCATCGGGAAATCCGTTTTATTACTTCGCGAATGGCGCTTCGGTATCAGAAGTAGTGGTCGACACACTCACCGGGGAATACAAACTCTTGCGCACAGACATTATCCATGACGTGGGGAATTCCATTAACCCCGCACTGGATATCGGACAAATAGAAGGTGGGTTTATCCAAGGATTGGGGTGGCTAACTTGTGAAGAACTGAAGTGGAATGACGAAGGCCGGCTTTTAACCGACGGACCTGCGACCTATAAAATCCCCGCCATTAGTGATACTCCAGAGATATTCAATGTGAGCTTGTTGCAGAACTCCCCCAATTCCGAAGCCACCGTTTTCCGCTCCAAAGCGGTGGGCGAACCCCCACTTATGCTGGCAATCTCTGCTTGGTGCGGAATTCGTGACGCCATCGCGTCCATTGACGGTCGAACTACCTTTCCCCAACTTAATGCACCCGCGACGCCTGAAGAAATCCTAAAAACAATCCATTGCGATCGTTGAAGCAAGTAACATCGCTCATCAGGCGATTTCGTACCACATTGGAATCTTAATAAATCAGATCCCCCCCCCATAGCGAGAGCCGCGCACAATGAATTGGATCAATGCCTTAAGTCAACTTTCACAATCGAATCAAGCGTTCGTCATCGTCACCATTTTGAGCGTGGAAGGCTCTGCCCCCAGAGATGCGCAAACAAAAATGATTGTGGACAACACCACCATTCACGACACCATTGGTGGTGGCAATCTTGAATATCAAGCGATTACCAAGTCCCGAGAGTTATTGTTGCTAGACCAATCTGTGTTGCATCGCGAAACGTTTTCCTTAGGAAAGGATTTAACACAGTGCTGCGGCGGCAAGGTCGAATTGCTGTTTGAAGTCTTTCCAGTCTGCGACTTTACTGTGGTGGTACTTGGCGCAGGACATGTTGGCAAGGCTTTGGTGGCAATTTTATCTGAGTTAAACTGCCGCGTTCATTGGGTAGACTCCCGACCATCCCAATTTCCTCAGGACAGTGAATTCTGGGCACACAATACCAATGTGCAAAAAATCATCATGGAGTACCCAGACAAAACCATCGAATCCTGTCCGGCTAATTCCTATTACCTGATTGTTACTCACAGCCATGAAACGGACTTCGAGTTTTGCGAAGCCATTCTATCTCGTCATGACTCAGTTTTTTGCGGGCTCATTGGCTCCAAATCAAAAGCGGCAAAATTCAGAAACCGACTGTCCCGAAAAAAATTCACCCAAGAGGAAATCAACCAGCTTACCTCTCCTGTGGGTCTGGCCGACATACCCGGAAAAGCGCCCATGGCAGTGGCCGTGTCCATTTCAGCCCAGCTTCTTCAACTAAATCATCAACGACGAAATAGACAACTTCCAAATACACTGAGCTGAGTTATAAAAGGCGAATGACCGATACTTTGAAATCAGAATTAATGTCAGACTCAGGGAAAACCATCATTGATGATCTCTTAATGCTCGTCGGATAATTTTCCCAGTAGTGGTCATAGGCAATGAATCCACGAATGTAATTTCACGGGGATATTCATGAGCAGCTAGCCGGACTTGGACCCATTTTTTAAGCTCGTTCGCTAGTTCGTCACTGGATCGATAACCCTGATTAAGGATGATAAAGGCTTTCACTATTTCTGTTCGCAGAAGATCAGGCTTTCCCACCGCCGCCGCAATGGCCACTGCTGGGTGCTCGATTAACGTATTCTCGATTTCCCCGGGTCCTATCCGGTAACCCGAGGAGGTAATGATATCGTCGTCTCGAGCCACGAAACGAATGCTTCCATCTTCCTGCTTCACACCAGAATCACCGGTAAGTAACCACTGCCCTACGTATTTATCCGATGTTGCCTGAGCATTATTCCAATACCCGATAAAGGCCACAGGATCAGGCATCCGAACCGCGATGTTTCCCATAATACCTGAATCGTAAATTTCACCCAGATCAGAAACCACTTCCACATCATGGCCGGGAACGGCAAATCCCATGATACCAGGCTGAGCAGGGGTCATTGATCCGCAAGAGGAAACGATCATGTTGCATTCTGTCTGCCCGTAAAATTCATTAATCGTGATACCAAAGGCTTGCTGACCCCACTCGAGCAGTTCCGCCCCCAGTGTTTCCCCTCCGCTGGCTATGGTCCGCACTTGATGTTCCATCGGTCGATCTAAGTCAGTGGCAGCTCGCATCATTTTTAATGCGGTCGGGGGAATAAAAGCGTTTCGAATTTGATGACGGCTTATAAATTCGAATGCCAAGTTGCCATCGAACTTTTCAAAGCGGTGGGCCACCACTGGCACGCCGTGATGTAATGCAGGTAACAAAACATCGAGCAATCCCCCAATCCATGCCCAATCTGCGGGTGTCCAGATTTTGTCCCCTGGCTTAGGAAAGAAATCATGGCTCATCTCCACACCGGGTAAATGCCCAAGTAATGTTCGATGGGCGTGTAACGCGCCTTTTGGTTGCCCGGTGGTGCCAGACGTGTAAATGATTAGCGCCGGATCGTCCGCTCGGGTCTTTACGGTAGAGAAATTTTCACTTTGCACATGCATTTCGTGATCGAGCTGCCGAATTCCTTGATGAGTGAGGTCAACCTTATCAACGCAAAAAATATGTTCTAGTTGAGGGAGTTGGTGGCGAATTTGCAACAACTTCTGGACACCTTCCTGATTAGTGATTACCACCTTCGCACCGGCATCACGTAATCTGAACTGCAAGGCCTCAATACCAAACAACATGAATAGCGACCAAACAACATGAATAGCGGGATGGTAACTCCCCCCATTTTATACCCTGCAATATGCGCAATCGCCGTCTGGGGCATCTGTGGAAGTAAAATCCCAATTCGGTCTTTTCTTTCCAAGCCAACAGACACCAACAAATTAGCAAGCTGATTGGAGAGCGACCGTAGTTCACCGAATGAAATATGCTGAACATCATGTAGCGGATCCACATAAACCATCGCCAGCCGGCCTGGTTCTACGTCAGCCCATTTGTCGCAAACATCCACTCCGATGTTAAAAAAGTCAGGAATGTTCCATTGGAAACTCTCTCGGAGTTTAGTGATCGATTTTTCGTCAGGTAACAATTAGAGACCTCATGAGAGATGTCGGCGCACCTAGGTCCGAGTATTGGACAGACATTTCCAGTTCGAACATGAAGGCAAAATGAGATAGCATGGTCACGTAATTGCAAAATAGCCCGGTTCAAAGTAACTCTAAAAGCGTCTTGAACCGACAGCGCCCACAAGTACTCGGTTTGACATAATGCTAATGGCGTTTATTATACGCATAATCCTAATACTAACCTTTTAAAACCCGACACCTGGCTCAACACGATACGTAGTCAGTGGTCCCTAAAATTAGGCGGTCATGAAAAACCAGCCCACCAGAAACACAGAGCGGACCCATGTATTCGGGAATTGTCACACTATCTGAACGTTTAGGAACCTAAAATCTGCCCCATGAGCATACATGAGAAAACTGATTCCCACTGTGAGGCTATCGACTGGTTTTTCGATTTCATCTCTCCCTTCGCCTATATTCAGCACAAGCAACTCGAAAAAAAAAATCCGCCGTTATCCATCAATTATCGGCCCATTCTGTTCGCTGGATTGCTCAAACACTGGTCGCATCGAGGCCCAGCGGAAATTCCTGAGAAACGCACCATGACTTATCAATATTGTCACTGGTACGCCGAAAAAGAAGGAATTCCCTACCGCACTCCGCCGTCCCATCCGTTTAATCCCTTATCTTTGCTCAGATTATCCGTCTCACAGAACAATGCGCCTCAAATCGTTTCAAGTATCTTTGACGCCATTTGGGGTAAGGGACTGGATATGTTGGAACCGCAGAACTGGAATCACTTAACCCGTCAACTTGGAATTGCAAATCCCTTGGACCAAATTACCCAACAATGGGTCAAAGATGAGCTAAAACAGAACACCGAAAATGCCATTGAAATGGGATTGTTTGGTGTACCCACTATTTCAGTGAAAGGAAAATTATTTTGGGGATGTGACATGACAGATATGGCATTAGCTCACCTTAAAGATCCTTGCATCTTTGATTCAGCAGAATATCGCCGATTAGAAAACTTGCCCGTGGCTCAGTCCAGGGTATCGTCAAAAACCGAAACGACTGATGACGAAACTAGGACATGAAAAGGATAGAACACTGATCATTATGCATCAGTCATCAACGCACGAATATGCATTATAAAGACATCCAAAACGTTGAGGCCTGGGTATTATCCAAAGTCCTCACAACCCAGGCCCAAAAATTGGGCAGCCGAATAGCGATCACGTTCATCGATGGCGAAAAATGGAGTTATGCAAACTGCTTAACGGAAGCACGGAACACCGCCGTCGTCCTCAATCGATTGGGAATTAGAACTCAAGACAAAGTGGTCGTAATGGTGGCCATCAATACAGGACTGAAAGGCAGCATTCTTGAACACCAAATCGTCAACGCGACCCCTGCTCTCATCGTGGCCGACTCAGATTTCTCCGCCGTTGTTACTCAAGCAGTGGAAGGTTCTTCCTGCAGAGCCCCGATCAAACTTATTCAAAAGACATCTCCCAATCAGGCGTCAGGAACCGAGACTCCAACGAGAGTGTCGTATCAACCGTTTAATCCACCCACTAAGTCATCCGACCTCTCCTGCATCATGTACACCAGCGGCACTTCTGGCCCGTCTAAGGGTGTGATGATGCCAGAAGCCCATTGTTTCATGTTCGCTCTTGGTACGATCGAGAATCAGCAACTTCGCTCAGATGATACCTTCTACATCAGTCTACCCCTATTCCATGCCAATGGGTTGTTCATGCAGCTTTACCCCAGTCTCATCATGGGGGCAAAAGCCGTCATTCGCTCTCGATTCAGCGCGAGTAATTGGCTGAGAGACATACAAATACACAATGCCACGCACACTAACTTACTGGGTGCAACCGCCGCATTTGTGGTAGCTCAACCTGAAACATCCAAGGACCGGGACCATCAGCTACGTGTCATCGGCGCCGCTCCGTTGCCTGAAAAGTCTGAACACATACTAAGAAGCCGGTTCGGAGTTGGTGACGTATTGCCCCTTTATGGCATGACGGAGGTCAACATCCCATTGTATGGGAAGATTGGCGAGTCCGCTCCAGGCACCTGCGGAAAAGTATATGGTCGCTGGTTTGAGGTAGAAATCCGCGACCCCAATACTGACTTACCCGTGCAAGACGGAACCGTTGGTGAAATCATGGTACGACCGAAACAACCCTATTGTTTTATGTCCGGTTATGCACAGATGCCGGACAATACTATTGAGGCTTGGCGAAACTTCTGGTTTCATACCGGCGATGCCGCGAGAAAAAGAGAAGATGGATACTTTGTCTTCGTCGACAGAATCAAAGATTCCATTAGACGAAGAGGAGAAAATATTTCCTCCTATGAAGTCGAGCAGGCACTAATTCAAATCGATGGGATCACCGAAGTCGCTGCTTACGGCGTACCAGCGACGATAAAAAACACCAATAATCGCGATCTGACGAGATCAGCAACCGACGGAATGGAAGATGAAGTCATGGTCGCTATCCAAATCACGCCAGAGCATGATTTAGCACCACAAACCATCCATGCACTCTCCCTAGGTAGTGTACCCTGAGGTCTGTAATTTATTTCTTTAGCGATGTTCGTTTGGCTTAGGCGAAGTGAGCGTAGCGAACGAAGCCAAAGCCGGTTTTTCTGGATTAGGTGTTGAATGTTGAGCCATCAA